>JAYWCH010000170.1:0-9853 GCA_043780755.1 Hymenobacter sp. | reverse complement strand
CGCGCTCAGCAATCGGCCCTGGTGGTGGAGGCGCAGGTGCTCGACGCGCAAAGTTTTTGGGACACTGCCCACGGCCACTTATTCACCCGGCACCGGCTCCGGATTTTTTCCCTGCTCAAAGGTGCGCTGACCGATACTACCGGTCTCATGCTGCTCACCGAAGGCGGTCGGCTGGGGCTCGATCAGCAGCTGCTCACCAATACCCTGCGGCTGACGCCCGGCCAGCAGGGCGTTTTTTTTCTGACGCCTGCGCCCTGGCCCGGGCTGCCCGGCCGTGGCTGGACGCCCTACGGCAGCGCCCAGGGTTTCATCGAATACAACCCCGCCGCGCAAACCGCCGCCGAGCCATTTCGCACCTACGCCCGCATTGACCCGGCTTTTTATCGGGAAATAACCCGCTTCACGGGCCAGGCCCGGCAGGTTTTTCGTGCTAATGCTGCGCTTTGGCCGGCCGTTCCCGGCGTCCGCCGCAACACCCTGGCGCCCACCATCAGCGGCTTTTCTCCCGCGCGCCTGCCCGCCGGGGCCGGGGCCGTGCTCACCATCGACGGCGATGGTTTTGGGTCGGCCCGGGGCAGTGGCCTGGTAGAATTCCGCAATGCCGACGACGGCGGCGCCACCCGCGTGCAAGCCCGCCCCGGCGATTACCTCTCCTGGACCAATACCCGCATTCAGGTGCGGGTGCCCTCGTCGGCCAGCGGCGGGCAGCCCGTGGGTACGGGGCACCCAGCCGGCTCCGGCCCCGTGCGCGTAACCTCTGCCGATCAGCAAATGGTAGAAAGTATCGATGCCGTCACCATAATTTACGCGCTCACCAACGTCGAAAGCACCGACGTGACGCTGCTCCAGCGCCCCAATCACATTGCGCAGAATGCCCACGGGGGCATTTCCTTTCACTTCGGCCCCAACTTCACCGCCAATCCCGCCGCGCCCGCCGCCTGGCAGCGCGCCCTGGCCACGTGGCGCTGCCAAACGGGTATGAACTGGGAAGTCGGACTTCCCAACCCCACCAATGCCATCGCTGACGACGGCCAGAATGTGATCGCGTTCGCGGCGGCGGGCGATTTGCCCGCCCGCGTACTGGGCCGCACCACCAGCTACTACCGGGGCTGCTACGCCCCCACGGGCGAAGTAGTATTTTGGGTAAATGAGTTGGATATGCAGTTTGATAGCGGCACCGCGTTTCAATTTGGGCCCGCGCCGGCCGTGGGCGCGCTCAGTCAGGTTGATTTTGAATCGGTGGCGGTTCACGAGCTGGGGCACGCCCAGCAGCTGAGCCACCTCAACCTGCCCGGCGCGGTGATGCACTACGCCATCCGGCGCGGCCAGAATACGCGGGCACTCGATCCGCTCAGCGACGTGGCGGGCGGGCGGCAGGTGCTGCGCGGCCGCAGCTTCCGCAACCTTGGCTGCGGGGGACCAGCGCTGCTGCCCGCGCCGCTCACCGGTTTCAGCGCGCACTATGCGGCGGCCGCCACGCTCCGTTGGACTACTGCCGACGAGTGTTTTCTCAGTCGCTTCCGGGTCGAGCGTAGCCTGGGGGCCGATACGCTGGCCTGGGAAACGGTCGGCCTGGTAGCTGCCGGTTCGCCCGCCGGGCAGTACCAGTTTACCGATGCGCAACCACCCGCCGGCCTGCATTACTACCGCCTGCGCCTGTTGCGGCCCGATGGTTCGCTTGATGATGTGGCGCCCGCCGCGCTGAGCAGCGATGGCACTACCACCAGTATTTTCCCCAATCCCGTGACTGGCGACCAGCTTCGCCTGCAATACCCGGCCGAAACGGCCGGCGCGGTCATCTTTCGTTTTTACGATGCGTCGGGTCGGCAGCTGCGCGCCAGTCAGCTTTCCGTCCCGGCCGGCCTAAATGTGCTGACGCTGGAAATAGCCGACTTCCGTCCCGGTCTCTACATCCTGCATTGGCAGGATGCGCAGGGCCACACCGGCAGCCGGAAATTCGTGCGGCTCTAACTGCTGAGCAACTCGCGTCGGCGCTTTCGCCCGCTTACAGGCTGCGTTCGGCGGGCCGGGCGGCCTCGGTAGCGGCGGGAGCCACGGTGTAGGCGGCCAGTTGCAGGTCGTCGAGGTTACCGTTGAACCACTCGTCCTCAATCGTGGCGCCCAGTTTTTTGTAGAACGTGATGGCGGGCTCGTTCCAGTCGAGCACCTGCCACTTGAGGCGGACGGCGCCGGTGGCCCGAGCTTCGGCCACCACGGCGTCGAACAGCAGCCGGCCCAGGCCCCCGCGCCGGGCGGCTTCGGTCACGATCAGATCTTCGAGGTAGAGCATCCGGCCTTTCCAGGTCGAATACGCCGTGTAAAATAGCGCGAGCCCAATGACCTCGGCCGCGTTGTTTTCCAGCACGAAAAAGCTGAAGATGGGACTCGGCCCGAAGCCATCGCGCTGCATGGTCGCCAGCGTGTTGGTCACCGCCTCCGGGGCGCGCTCGAAGGCAGCTAGTTCCTGAATCAGGGCCAGCACCTGTGGTAGGTCGGCTTCCACGCCCCGGCGCAGCACGATGTCATTCTCCATACCAATAAAACGTAAAGTCCGGTAACCTGAAAAATAATCGGGCCGCCACTGCCTCAGCAGCAACGGCCCAACCAATGAATTAAAGTTAATCAGCAAAAAACCAAATTCGACCCGACCACCGGGCCGGGCAAAAGCTGGAATCTACATCTGGGGCTGCATTTTTTTGATGTCCTCTGTGGCATTCACCGAGTTCAGCTCGCGCAGCTTATTGGTGGGCTTGGCGCCCTTGGTCGAATCGGGAGCGGCGGGCAGCGGCGGCAGCGCGGTGGTGGTGATATCATCCTCGCCCGTCGTAGAGCGGCCGCACGAGGAGAGTGTGAGCGAAAGCAGGGCCACGGCCAGCAGGCCGGAAAGAAGCGTTTTTTTCATGGGTGGGGAAACGAATGCGGGCGCAAGTTACGCACAAAGACGGGCGGCTGGCGCCACGCTAAATGCCGTTTTTTCCGACGACAAAGCCTCCCACCTCGTTGGCGCCGGGTTTCTGGAGCCGCGCCCGGGTCGGGCGGAGCCACGGTTGGGTCGGGCTTACCTTTGCCCGCAGCCGGCCCCGTAGCTGGCTTTGTTAAGTGGTTTCCCTCTCCGTCGTCATCATCACCTTCAACGAAGCGGTCAATATTGCCCGCTGCCTCCAGGCCCTGGGCGATGTGGCCGAGGATGTCGTGGTGGTGGATTCGTTTTCGACCGATGACACCGTGGCAATCTGCCGTCAGCACGGTGTGCGCGTCGTCCAGCACGCTTTTGCCGGCTACGTCGAACAGAAAAACTACGCCACCGCCCAGGCCCTGTTCGACCACGTACTCCAGCTCGACGCCGACGAAGTGCTGACCGACGAGCTGCGGGCGTCCATCCGGGCCGCCCGGCAGCACTGGGCGCACGCGGCGTATTCTTTCGCCCGCCTCACCAACTACTGCGGCCATTGGGTGCGCCACGGCGGCTGGTACCCCGACCGCAAGCTGCGGCTCTACGACCGCCGCCGGGGCCGCTGGACCGGCCTGCTCCTGCACGAGCGCTACGAGGTAGACGCGGGCGAAACCACCGGCGCCCTCGCCGGCCACGTTCTGCACTATTCCTACCATTCCATTGCCCAGCACGTCAGCCAGCTCAATAAATTTACCAGCATCACGGCCCAGGAGTTGGCCTTGCGGGGTCGAACCAACGTTAGCTTATTTCACCTGCTGCTGAAACCGTTGTGGAAATTCGTCCACGGCTACTTTTTCCGGCTGGGCCTGCTCGATGGCTTTGCCGGCCTGTGCATTGCTGGCATCTCGGCCTGGGGGGTGTTTTTGAAATTTGCCAAGCTGAAAACCCGAACCGAAAACGCGGAAGTATGAGCCAAACTTTCCTCGTTTCCCGTCCCGATGCCATCGGCGACGTTGTGCTCACGCTGCCCGTTGCTGGGATGCTCAAGCAGCACTTTCCCGACTGTCGGGTGGTGCTCGTCGGGCGCACGTACACGGCGCCCGTGGCAGCGGCCTGCCCCTGGGTCGATAGCTTCCTGAACCTGGACGAGCTGCTCCTGCTGCCCGAAACCGGCCGGATTGCCGCCTTGCAGAGCTACGGCGCGGAGGCCATTCTCCACGTTTTTCCCCATAAAGGACTGGCCCGGCTGGCCCAAAAAGCCGGCATTCCCATCCGTATCGGTACCCGCAATCGCTGGCAGCACTGGCTGACCTGCAACCGCCTGGTGGCCCTGAGCCGTCGCCGCTCCCCCCAGCATGAAGCCGAGCTCAACATGCAGCTTCTGCAGCCCCTGGACCTGGGTCCGTTGCCTTCGCTCTCGGAAATACGCCCGCTGGTCCGCCTGCGCGCCCCGGAACCCCTCCGGCCGACGTGGGCGCAGCTGCTGACGGCCCGTGCGCCCGGCCAGCTCAACATCATTTTGCACCCCCGCAGCCGGGGCAGTGCCCGCGAGTGGGGGCTCGACCATTTCGGGCAGCTCGCCCGGCTGCTGCACGAGGCCGGGCACCGCGTCTTCATCACCGGCACGGCGGCGGAAGGGGAGGAGTTGGCCCCCTGGCTGAAAAAACACGCCGCTGCCATCACCGCCGACCTCACGGGTCAGCTGAGCCTGCCGCAGTTTCTGGCTTTTATTGCCGGGGCCGATGGTCTGGTGGCGGGGAGCACCGGGCCGCTGCACTTGGCGGCAGCGTTAGGCCGGCACGCGCTGGGGCTGTACCCGCCCATCCGGCCCATGCATCCCGGCCGCTGGGGGCCGCTGGGCCCACACGGTGAATTTCTGGTTTTCGACAAGCTCGACTGCGAGGATTGCCGCTCCCGCCCGGCGGCCTGCGCCTGCATCCGCGCCATCGGGCCAGCTGAGGTAGCGGCCCGCGTGCTGGGCTGGGCGCCGTTATTTTTTGGGGAATAAGCGCCGTCAGGGATCGAACAATCGCGAATCCGTGCCGTTAGGCTCTGAGCCTGGTGCTCCGGCGTAACCTAGCCGGCGCTGCAATCCGTACATCGGACAGTTCTTTCCCGAGTGATTACGCCGCCGTGCGGTTTCAGCGGCTGATTTTGGGATTGCGGGCGTCGCCCGGCTAGTTCCTGCCGCGGGCCAATGGCCGGCTTCGCCGTACTTGCATCAATTCTTTATTATTTTATAAGTTCTGACTTACAATTCCCCGCCAACCAGTATGAGCGATTCTCCCGAACGGGTTAAACTGAGCAAAGAGGAAAAAGACCGGCGCTTTCAGGCCGAGCTAATGCCCGTGCTCGACCCGCTCTACAATTTTGCCTACCGGCTCACTCTCGACGAGGATGATGCCAACGATCTGGTGCAGGAAACCTACCTGAAAGCGTACCGCTTCTTCGAATATTTCGAGCCCGGCACCAATGCCAAAGCGTGGCTCTTCCGGATCCTGAAAAACTCGTTCATCAACGATTTTCGCAAAAAGAGCAAGCAGCCGGCCAAAGTCGATTACAGCGAGATTGAAGGCTACTACAATCCCGACGATGTGGAGGCCGATGGCGAGCTCGGCGCTTCCTCGTCCGACATGCGCCAGCAGGCCACCCGCGACCTGATCGGCGATGAAGTTGCCAGTGCATTGAACTCTTTGCCCGTCGATTTTCGTACCGTCATTATCCTCTGTGATCTCGAAGGTTTTACCTACGAGGAGATGGCGAAAGTTCTTGATATTCCGATCGGTACCGTCCGCTCGCGGCTGCACCGGGCCCGTAATTTCCTCAAGGATAAACTGGAAAAATACGCCCACTCCATGGGCTATGGAAATGCGGAAAGTGACGCCGAAACGGAACTAACCGCGCCGGATAATAATTAACCTCCCCAGCGCAGCACCCCAACTCACTGCGTCGGACTTCCCTTTTGTTTCAGATCTGCCAACCATTCACGAATTTTCAATTATGGCCCAAACCGTTACTAAAAAAACCACTATATCGGCTCCCATTGCCGTTTCCTCCGTTAATGGCCCCGACTGCGAACGCGTGAATACTGTACTAGATCACCTCATCGAAGGGCAGCCTGTGACTGCGGAGGACGAAGATTACCTCTACGACCACGCCACTGACTGCTCGCCCTGCTTCGACGACCTCGAAAAGCAGCGCGTATTTATCGGCTTTTTGAATCAGCGCGTCTCCCGGCGGCCGATTCCGACCACCTTGCGGGATGCAATTATGGCCCGGGTGCGCGTCGAAATGGCCTGATCTGGTCCCCGGCGGCTAGCTTTGTGCGATGCAAGGCAAAATTATCGTGTTTTCGGCCCCCTCGGGCGCGGGCAAAACCACCATCGTGCATCGACTCATGGCCCAACTGCCGGAGTTAAGCTTTTCCATCTCGGCGTGTACCCGCGACCGGCGCGGCCGGTCCGAAGCTAATGGCAAAGACTATCATTTTATTTCCGTTCAGGACTTTCAGGACAAGATTCGGCACGACGAGTTTGTGGAGTGGGAAGAAGTGTACGAAGGTGCCTTTTATGGCACGCTGAAGTCGGAAATCGAACGGATCTGGGAAGGCGGCCAGCACGCCATTCTCGACGTCGACGTAAAAGGCGGCCTGAGCATCAAGGATTTTTACAAGGACCGGGCCCTGGCGATTTTCGTCCGCCCGCCGTCCATCGAAGTCCTGGAGCAGCGGCTGCAGGCGCGCGCCACCGATTCGCAATCCAGCATTTCTTCGCGGGTGTACAAGGCTAACTTCGAGCTGGCTTTCGAGGATCGGTTCGACATAACCGTGGTTAATGACGACCTGGATGAAGCTTCCGCCCACGCCGAAAAGCTGGTGCGCAACTTCATCAGCGGCGAGCCGGCCATCGTATGAGTGGGCTACGGGTGGGCTTGCTGTTCGGCTCGTTCAATCCGGTTCACACTGGCCATCTCATCCTGGCCGAATATTTCGCCACCCGCACCGATCTGGCCGAAGTCTGGTTCGTCGTTTCGCCCCATAGTCCCTTCAAATCCGTGGCCGACCTGCTGCCCGAGGCCGAGCGCCTGCGGCTGGTCGGGCTGGCGGTAGCCGGCAACCCGCGCCTGCGCGCCGAGGCGGTCGAATTTGGTCTGCCGCGTCCCAGCTATACCGTGGCCACGCTCGACGCCCTGCGCCTGCGCCATCCCAGCCATGATTTCGTGTTGCTCATGGGCGCCGATAACCTGCCCGGCCTCCCGCACTGGCAGGAAGCGGCCCGCTTGCTGGCCAACTTTGATGTTTACGTGTACCCGCGGGCGGGCACCGCGCTGCCCGAGCTGGCGCAGTTTCCCCGCATCCGGGCCCTGACGGCTCCGCTGCTGGATATTTCCGCCACCTACATCCGCGAGTGCATGCGGGCTGGTAAGTCCATTCGCTACCTGGTGCCGGCGGTGGTCGAAGCCGAGCTCTACAAGGAAGCCCACCCGTAAAATCAGGCAAAAAAGTCTCAAAAGAAAGGCCCGGCGAATTTTCGCCGGGCCTTTCTTTTGAGACTACTTACAGGATCAGATCGTCATGATTTCCGCTTCCTTCTTGCTCAGCGCCCGCTCAACTTCCGTGATGTAGTTGTCGGTCGTTTTCTGCACTTTTTCCTCGGCGCTCTTCACGGCGTCTTCCGAAGCACCTTCTTTGAGCAGCTTGCGCAGGGCCTCGTTCACGTCCTTGCGGATGCCACGGACCCGCACTTTGCCGGCTTCCGATTCATTTTTGGCCTGCTTCACCAGGTCGCGGCGCCGTTCCTCGGTCATGGCCGGGATGTTGAGCCGCACGCCATCGGCGTCCGAAACCGGGTTCAGGCCCAGGTCGCTGTTTTTGATGGCCTTGGCTACTTCGCTGACCATATTTTTCTCCCAGGGCTTGATGAGCAGCGAACGGGCATCGGGCGCCGTCACGGTGGCAATCTGGCCGATGGGAGTGGGAGTGCCGTAGTAATCCACGCGCAGGCCGTCGAGCATGGCCGGGGAGGCCCGGCCGGCCCGGATCCGGCTCATTTCCACGCTAACGTGGGCGAGCGCCTTGTTCATCGATTCAGTGAGATCTTCGAGGTAAAACTGAATTTCTTCGTCCATTTTCGTTGGGTTGTCCGTTATTAATTATCCGTTTTCAGGCCCGATTAGTCGTTTTACAACGCAAGCTAACCACCGACCACGCGTCCCTGGCAACTAAAAATTAAGCCTGTTCCGGCTGATTGCCCGGCTGCGGCGAGGGGGTGCTGAGTGTGGTGTCCAACGCCGGTTTTTTACTATTGCGCGTGCCGGCGCCGTCCATGCTGACGCGGGTACCCATGGGCTCTCCGTTCAACAGGCGCTCCAGGTTGCCGGGCGTATTCATGTCGAAGACGATGATGGGCAGGTTATTTTCCTTGCATAAGGTGAAGGCCGTCATGTCCATCACGTTCAGATTTTTGCGCAGCACTTCGTCGAAAGTGATTTCGGGATAGCGCGTGGCAGTCGGATCTTTCTCCGGATCGGCGGTGTAAATGCCATCAACCCGGGTGCCTTTCAGCACCACATCGGCCTCAATCTCAATGGCACGCAACGACGCCGCCGAGTCCGTCGTGAAGTACGGCGAACCGATGCCGGCGCCGAAAATCACCACCCGGCCTTTTTCCAGGTGCCGCACCGCGCGCCGCCGGATGTAGGGCTCACACACCCGCTGAATGGTCAGGCCCGAGAGCAGTCGGGTGCTAACTTCGAGCTTCTCCAGGGCGCTTTGCAGGGCCATCGAGTTGATAACCGTGGCGAGCATGCCCATGTAATCCCCCTGCACGCGGTCGAGGCCGAATGCTTCGGCTTGCGCGCCCCGGTAAATATTGCCCCCGCCAATCACGACGGCCACCTGCACGCCCGTGGCCGCGACAGATTTAATTTCGGAAGCGTACTGCATCAGCCGCTCGGCGTCGATGCCGTACTGTTGTTGGCCCATGAGCGCTTCGCCGCTGAGCTTGAGGAGGATGCGGTTGTATTTCAAATCAAATCGGTTGAGTAATTCAGAATAATTCAGGTCAG
Source organism: Hymenobacter sp. (assembly GCA_043780755.1). Lineage (GTDB taxonomy): Bacteria > Bacteroidota > Bacteroidia > Cytophagales > Hymenobacteraceae > Hymenobacter. The sequence continues at coordinate 894 of JAYWCH010000170.1, read as the reverse complement.
TCAGCTACGCGAACTGCACCAGCACCTGGCCTTTCTGCACATTGTCGCGCAGGGTCACTTTGAGACTGTCCACCGTGCCGTCGGCGGGAGCTTTGAGGATGTTCTCCATTTTCATCGCTTCCAGAACCAGCAGCGGGTCGCCCTTGCGGACGGCCTGGCCGGGCACCACGCGGATGTCAACAATGAGACCCGGCATGGGAGCTTTCAACTCGTTTACCTTGGCGGCGGCGGCATTGCTCATGCCCAGGCGCTCAAGCAGCAGATCAAACCGATCTTTGGCGTGCAGCTCTACTAGCTGACCGTTGATTTTCAGGGTGATATTTTTGGTCGCGTAGTCCGTTGTCACCACTTCCGCGTTATACGAACGACTTTCGTACAACACGTGAAAGCGGCCCTCGCCCAGCTGCACAATGTCCCAGGCAAATGGCTGGCCATTGAGTGTAATGCTATCGGCAGCGCGATAGTCAACTTCCCAGAGTTGGTTGGGGCCGGTGCTGATTTGGAGCATCTGAAAAGGAGAAGGCGATATGGAAGCGGGGTTAAAGGTAGGCCAAATCTCAAATTAATTCGGAAATTGAGGCGTTTTTCGCCCGTTGTTGTCGGCATGAAGTATTCGGTTCCGGGTTTCATCAGCCTCTTATTATTCGGGCCCTTGCTGGCGGCTGGCCAGGTGCCGGCCCCCGTTTCGGGCAAGTCCGCGCACCGGACGCCCGCGCACAAAAACACGGTTCCAGCCGCCGTGCCCGCGCCCGCGCCGGCTGGGTTAGTCGTTCCTTCCTGGCTGCCGCCCGATGCGCCGCTGCAACCCGCCGCCACCATTCTCACCGACCTGGTCGATACCAGACTCGACGTGCGCTTCGACTACAAAAAGCAGTACTTGCTGGGCACGGCCGT
>JAYWCH010000169.1:0-22242 GCA_043780755.1 Hymenobacter sp. | reverse complement strand
TCATCGAGCACGCCGTGCTTGATGGCGTTTTCCACGAAGGGAATGAGCACCAGGGGCGCGATGCGGTGGCCGGCCGGCTCGCCGGTCACGGTGAAATTGACGAACAGATTATCGGGAAAACGCAGGCGGTAGAGGGCCAGGTAGTTGTGCAGGTACTCGATTTCCTGCGCCAGATCAACCCGGCCATCGGGGCTCTCGTGCAGCATGTAGCGCATCAGCTCCGACAGTTTCAGGATGGCGTTGGCCACGGGTCTGGCCCCGGGATAGGCCATGCTGTAGAGCAGGTTGAGGGTGTTGTAGAGGAAATGCGGGTTGATCTGGGTTTTGAGAAAGGCTACTTCGGCAGCGCGCTTTTCGCCGCGCAGCAGCTGGTTTTCGCGCTCGCGGCGCAGGGCCGCCCGCCCGGCCCACAGCGCCGCACTGATGACAATTACCGGGCTGGCGAAGTACATATTATCGCCAGTGTAATAGCCAATTTTATAGTACAGCGAGCCAGCTAACGAGTAGTTGCTGAACCCCAGCACAGCCGGGTACAGCACTTCCTCGATGACGAAACGCATGCCGATGAATACGGCCGCTACCCCACCCAGCGCGGCCACCAGTGCCCCGGCGCGGCCCGTCCGCAGCAGGCGCGGGTACACCACCAGGTAGCAGAGGTAGAACTGGACCAGCCGGATGAGCAGAAATGAAACCACCAGCCACAGTTTGATGCGCAGCGGCGTAGTGGAGTGCTCCAGAAACTTGCCCAGCACCTCATAGCCTGCATAGGCCAGCCAGCCAATTAGGTGCCAACGGATAGAATCGTTTTTCATGGTTGCTGGAAAGTATTCAAGGAGGAGTGGAGCTTAGGCCCGCAAGTGTGGCTGGAAGCAACGCCCAAAACTACCGTCGTCCAGCAGCGCCCGCTATTTTTTTATGCGAAAGGCCGGATTTGGAATGCGAACCGGAAAAACACGTTTTGGGCGCGGTTGCAGCAGGTTTTGGGGCGTTGGAATAATCTTTTTTACCCCGGAAATGGGGCGGTTCACCTTTGGCTTGACATTCAGCCAACCGCCTTTCTTATGTCCACTCTCGCTTGCTTCCGCCGTTTTTTCTTCCTCGGGCTGCTGCTGGTCCTGCCCGGCCTGGCCCGGCGCGCTACTGCCCAGGCTACGGCCACCGGCACCGTGCTCGACCACGCCGGCCGGCCGCTGGCTTTTGCTACTGCCGTGCTGTTGCGGCTGCCCGATTCTACTATCGCCAATTCCCAAACTACCACCGGGCAGGGAACCTACTGGTTCGGCGGCGTCCGGCCCGGCCGCTACTGCGTGAAAGCGTTGCTGATGAGCTACACCAGTGCGCGCAGCGCCGTTTTCGTGGTAAGACAGGAGCCGGTGACGGTCCCGGCTCTTCGCCTGACCGCCGCCGCCACCGCCCTGAAAGAAGTGACGGTAACCGGCACCGCGGCCCTACTGGAGCAGCACGCCGACCGCACCGTGCTGAACGTGGCCCGCCTGAACACGGCTGGCGAAACTGCCCTCGAAATCCTGAAAAAAGCCCCCGGCGTGACCCTCGACAAGGACGACAACGTGGTGTACCGGGGCAGCACGGGCGTAAACGTGCTGATTGACGGCAAGCTCACCTACCTGTCGGGCGCGGCGCTGAGCAGCTACCTGAAGTCCCTGCCCGCCTCGGCCATCAGCCAGATTGAATTGATGCCCAACCCGCCCGCTTCAATGGATGCGGCCGGCACGGCGGGCGTCCTCAACATCCGGCTGCGCCGCAGTCAGCTGCCCGGCCTGAGGGGCACCTACACCCTGGGTCTGGGTCAGGGACGTTTCGGGAAAAGCTGGGCCGGCACCAATCTTTCTTACAACGTGGGCAAGGTGCGCCTCTTCGCCCGCCTCGACGGGGGCCGTTACAATTCGTTTAACCAACTGACCATGAGTCGTATTATTCGCGACAGCATTTTCAATCAGGAGAACTACTGGCGGCCCCTGGCCTACGCCAGCACCTACGCCACCGGCGCCGACGTAGCGCTCACTGCCCGGCAAAATATCGGTCTCCAGCTGCGCGGCAGTGCCGATCAGACCACCGCCCTGAGCACCAGCCGCTCGGTGAGCACCGACGCCGCCGGCAACCCCGGCGGCCGGCGCGAGCTGAGCAATCCGCAGAACAGCACCGACGGCAATCAGGCGCTGAACCTGTACTACCGCTGGGCCCTCGACAGCACCGGCCGCGAGCTGAGCGCCGACGCCGACTACGTGCGTTACGCCAGCGCCAAAAGCCAGCAGTTCAATAACCGGGTGTTTGCGCCGGGCAGCGAGCAGGGGCAGCCGGCCGAGCAGCTGCGCAGCGCCGCTTCGTCGCAAACCACCATCCGGGCGGCTAAAATCGATTATGTCCACCCCTTTGCCGGCACCAAGTGGCGGGCCGAAACCGGCGCCAAAACCAGCTGGGTGACTTCGCGCAGCGCCATTCAGTTTGACAACTTGGCCGGCGGCGAGTGGCAGCCCGACGCCCTGCGCACCAACCAGTTTCAGTACGACGAGCACATCAGCGCCGGCTACCTGAGCGTGAATACTGCCTTCGCCCGCCTGGAGCTGAAAGCCGGCCTGCGCGGCGAGCTCACCCAAACCACCGGCCGCCCGGCCACCATCGGCCCGCGCGTGGAGCGCAGCTACTGCCAGCTGTTTCCCAGCGCGTTTGCCAGCTACAAGCTCGATGAGCATAACCAGGTGAGCGCCTCGGTGAGTCGCCGTATCACCCGCCCCAACTACCAAAGCCTGAACCCCTTTCTCAATTACACCGACTTTTACACCGTGCAGCAGGGCAACCCGTTTCTGGCCCCGTCGCTCTCGCAATCCTTCGTGTTCAACTACCTGCACAAAGACTTTCAGGTGTTGAGCCTGAGCTATTTGCGCGAAACGAACGCCGTGAACGAAGTGGTGACCCAGAACGACGCAACCAAAGTCTCGACCATTACCCCGCAAAACCTGGCCGAGGCCAGCACCCTCACCCTGAGCTCAGGCGGCCACACCGACATCATGAAGTGGTGGGGCGTTGATAATCAGCTCAGCGGCAGCTACAACCGGGTACAAACTCAGATCGAAGGCCACGCCGTGCGCCTGGCCAGCTACAGCTGGGCGGCCAGCTCTGACCACACGTTCGTGCTGCCCCGGCAGTACAAGCTGCTCGTAGGCGGCAGCTACAACGCGCCCGCCGTCATGGGCCTGTTCCTTACCAAAGCCAGCGGCGCGGTGAACCTGGGCTTGAAAAAGCCGATCTGGGCCGAAAAAGCCAGTTTCAGCCTGCGGGTGAGCGACATTTTCAACACCAGCCGCTTCCGCAGCACGCTGTTTTACAACAACGTAAACCAGACCTGGAACAACCAGTGGGAGAGCCGCCGCCTGACAGTAGCATTCACCTGCAAAATCGGTAGCGGCAAGATCCAGGTCCACCGCGCCGCCGCCAGCAGCGACGAAGAAGGCCGCGTGGGTAATTGATGTTGTGCGCCAAACTATCGGGTAGTCAGGAAAACGGCAGTTTCTCCAGCGGCCAAAGCGTAGTCCCTACATCCTCAGCAACTCAGTGCCTAACCTCAGTAGGGGCATTAAGGCCGCCCTGGCTTTCGCGAGCCCGCGCCAGTGCTAATACTTCCTTTTCAGCGGGTTATACCCAAGCAGCGCTTCGCTTGCCAGCGCCGCCAGCAGCTCCTCACACAGCGGCTGCAAGGCCAGGCGGCTTTGTGCCGCCGCCCGCAGCACCCACACGTTTTCCCGCGCCTGCACCACCGATACTACGCAGTCCCGACTACCAATGGTGAAGTGCGGCCCCGTACCGCCCGGCATCTTCTGGCGTTCCAATATTGCTCCCAGGTGCTGGAAACGCGCATCGGCGGGGTTTCCTACTAGAAACACGGAAAAGAATGCTTGGTGGCTGGCAAAGTTGGCCGGCGAAGCGGCGATGTGTTCAGCAGGATCGAAGGCAAACCTATCCAGCACCACCAGCCGCCCGGCCACGCGTACCCGCAGCTCCGAATGCAGCTCGGTAAAGGCGAACCGCTCGCCCTGGTCCATGCGGCCGGAGTGAAACCAGTCGACCACCATCAGCAGAGCGTCGGATTCGATATTCCACTCCTGCATTTGGCGGTAGCGGCTTTCGGCCTGCAGCACCACGGGGTCGGGAAAAACGACGGCCAGGGCGCCCGCGCCCAGCGTGCCGGCCGTGTGCTGCTGGGCCACGGCGCCATCAATCGACCGGAAAACTTTGGTGCTGGCCTGCGTACTGATAAACAGGCGCGAATTCGCCAGCCCGTTGATGCGCAGGCGAATGGTATCGCCCGCCACCAGGCCGCCGCCGTAGCTGGAGAGCACGACGTGGCAGACTCCGGTGGGGGAATTGGGGTTGAAAACCTTGAGGGGCTGAAGGCTGGTGCAGGCGATGAGCCGCGTCCGCTCGCGGACCTGCGCCACCTCCAGGGTGCTCCATTCCGGCGTTGAATTCATACTGGCGGCAGGCGGGGCGTGAGTGCGAGGGCGGGCAAAAGCCGGCGGCCCGCCCGGCTATGAGCCCGCTAATTACGGCGCTGCCGTCCGCCCGCGCCCGGCATCCCGGCCCCGGGGCGCTCTTTGCCGTAACAAGGACCAGCTTTCCCCATCTATTTCCCCTTTCCAATGGACTTTACCTCCGCCCGTCCCGAAGATTTATGGTTTGATGCCGCCCGCCGGGGCGACGTTGCCACCCTGCAGGACCTGCTCGCCCACGGTCTCGACGTGAACGTGACCAACGGCAAAGGCTTCTCCGCCCTGATCCTGGCCGCCTACGACGACCACCCCGATGCCACGCGTTTCCTGCTCGGCGCCGGCGCCGATCCCAACGTGCAGGACGCGAGCGGCAACACCGCCCTAATGGGCGTCAGCTTCAAAGGTTACCCCGAAGTGGCTCGTCTGCTCATCGGGCACGGGGCCGATCTCAACCAACAAAACGGAAACGGCGGCACCGCCCTGATGTTCGCCACGCTCTTCGGCCGCAATCAACTGGTGAAAATCCTGCTCGATGCCGGCGCCGACCAGAGCATTGCCGATGCCCGCGGCCTCACCGCCCGCGACCTGGCCCGGCAGCAGGGCAACGACGAAGCGTTGCCCCTGTTCGCGCAGTCGTAAAACGAATCGCCCGCCAACAAACCAGTCCCGGATCGCGTCATAAGCGGTTCGGGACTGGTTTGTTGGCGGGCGATTGTTGCGGTTAATGCTGCACTACGACGGTGCGCGAAGTGACTGTTTTGGAGTTGGTGAGGCGCAGGACGTAGAGGCCATCGGGCAGGGTGGCGGTGTTGAAGGGTAGGTCGACGAAGTTGGGGCCGGGCTGGAAAGTACGGTCGGCCACGGCAAGGCCCAGGTGGTTGTAGAGCGTCGCCCGGCCGGCGAGCTCCTGGTTGGTCAGCCGCAGGGTGAACTGGTTTTGGGCCGGATTGGGGAAGATCTCGGAAGCCAGGGGACTGCTGGCGCTCTCCGCTGCTTTAGGCTGCGGCGCACTGCGGAAATAGGCGAAGTAGGTTTGGGGATCGGTGCTGTTGAGGCGAACGCGCCCAAAGCCGCAGCTGCCGGTAAAGGTGCCGATGGTGTAGGTGTTGCCCTGCCCATCGGTAGCCAAGCGTTCGCCGCGACTAGCCCCGGGCCCTTTCACTTTTTCGAGCTGCTTAATCTGGCCTTCGGAACCAAGCTGGGCCAGGAATGCCCGACTGCTGGTCCGATCCGGGAAGTTCGGGGTGCCCTTGTCATCCAGCACGCCGGTCACGAATACGTTGCGGGACTTCTGCTCCACGGCGATGGAGCTGACCTGGTCATAATTGGCTCCTCCCAGGGCCGTTGCCCAGTCCACATCCCCATTGGAGTCGTAGCGGGCCACGTAGCCGTCCGTATTCCCCGCGCTGGTCAGGGTAATGGTTTGATCGAGGGACACCGTGCCCGTAAAGCTATCGCCAATATAGACGTCACCCATTTTATCGATGGCAATGGCCTGGCCGCCCCCGCCGCCGTTATCGCCGGGCGTCGACAAGGCCCACAATACCTGCCCTTGCCGGCTATCGAGGCGGGCCAGGTAATTCGTTTGGTTGAGACTGCGTAGCGTAACGCCGTCCAGGGTCCAGCCCCGGACGCTATTGCCACTCACGTAGCAATTACCATTATCATCGACCACAACACCGCCCGCCCCACTCGTGCCGAACCCGCCGGCCAAGGGCATGAATATCCGCGCCCAGCGGGTCTTGCCCTCCCGGTCGTAGCTGGCCACGAATCCCTGAAAACGAAAGCCTTTAACGGTCAGATTTGGCCCAAACTTAAAGTTTGTGATACTTGAACTGCCCGCGATGTAGCTGTTGCCCGCCCGGTCCACGGCCAGCCCGCCGACTGAAGCCGGACTTGCCCCGTCGACGGGATCCGCGCTGCCGGCTTGCCGGAGCCATACTACTTTGCCATTGGCGCCGCATTTGACCAGAAAGGCATTCGTATTCCCGCTGCGGTTATCCTTGGAAATGGTCGTAATGGAGGTGCTGGTCCGGCCGTTGCGGTACGCAAGCACTCCCCGGTAGCTACCGGTTACGTAGCTGTTGCCAGCTTTGTCGACGACAATCCGACTGGGCCTGACTTCCGTTGCATCGGTCAGAATGGTTATCCGCAGCACTTTGCCGCTGGGTTTGCACCTGGCAATGTACAGGCACATGCCAGTCCTATTGCTGCGAATGCTGGAAACGCCCAGCTGCAGCGAGCCCGTGAAACGACCGGTGACATAAATGGCGCCATCCGGTCCGGTCGCGACGTCCCGGACGCCATCGACTCCTTTGACGGGGACGGCCCCGATCCAGGTGCCCGACTGGGCCAGAGCGGAGAAGCTGGTTAATAATGCAAGAGCGAGGACAAACAGGTGCTTCATAGTGGTAACTGAAAAAGGGTGAAAAAATAGGAAAAACGGGCATCTTAAATCTTGAATATTTTTTAAATGGGCAAGGAGTTTCCCTGACCCGTTTAGGGGTTGGTTGTCAGCACGGTTCCGCCGGGGTAGAGGAGGGGCTGGCGATTCGTAAATAGCCCTATAATGTTAAAAATAATAAATATTATTAAATATTACAAATAATTTTAAAAAGAAATACTATCACTAATAGTGTAGTTATTGATTATGTCGTCTTTCTTGGTTGCACCTGATCGCGTCGGGCCCTTCCAAGTCCGACATGGAGGATGGTAAGCCAATCGCTGTATCTGTTTCGAGCGTCAGTCGGCAGATGCTCCGGCGCTGGCCAATTTATTTCTGCGGCGCGGCCCCAGGACTCGCGACCGGGCTTTCTCCCCTGAGCCACGGGGAAGCGCGGCCCTTGGCGGGTATCGTAATTGCCGCCAGGGCCCAAAAACAGCCCCGGCCCGCAGTGCACGCGAGGCGGGGCTATTAACAGCCTATCCGAATAGGAAATCAGGAACGGTTATGCAGAGCGTAGCGAAGCATCTTGCGTGGACGAGTAATCAACAACGATCGGGTTACTCGTCCACGCGAGATGCTTCGCTACGCTCTGTATGACGCCTTTTCGGATAGGCTCTAAGTTGGTGGACTCGGGATTTGGTTGTTAATGCCGTACCACGACCTGGCGGGTGGTGGTGGCTTTGGGATTGACGAGCCGGAGCACGTACAAGCCATCGGGCAGGGTCGCGGTGTCGAAATTGACGGCTGCCAGTTCAGCGCCCGGCTGAAATGCGTGACTTAGCACGGCGCGGCCCAGGTGGTTGTAAAGCGTCGCTTGTCCGGCCTGCACCTGTTTGCTTAGCCGGAGGGTGAACTGGTTTTGAGCCGGATTCGGATAAACATCAACTGCCAGGGCGATGGGTTTGGACTCATCCCGACCAGTCGTTCTGGGACCTGAAATCTGGTAGCATCCAAAGTACCCTTGGGTAAACTGGGTGTTCAGACTCAGCTTACCAAAGGTGCAGCTGCCGGTGAATACGCCGATTATGTAGATAGTATTGTGCTCATCAATGGCCAGTTGGAAGCCGCTGCTGGTTCCGGTACCCCGCACCTTTTCCTGGTACTGCACCTGGCCCTCGGAGCCGAGCTGGGCCAGAAAGGCCTGATTGGTGCCGAGGGAGGTGAAATTTCCGGTGCCGGCAACGAATACTTTCCGGGATTTGGGGTCCACGGCAATGTCACTGACGAGATCGTAACCAGAACCGCCCAGGGCCGTCGCCCAGTCCACTTCCCCATTGGGGTCGTAGCGGGCTACAAAGCCATCGGCATCGCCGGCGCTGGTCAGGCTGACTTTTTTAGTGAGCGCCACCGTACCCGTGAAATAGCCGGCAATGTAAATATCTCCTGTTTTATCGAGCCCGATTACCTGGCCGCCTCTATCGCCGGGCGTCGCCAAGGCCCAAATGACTTTTCCCTGCCGACTATCGAGGCGGGCCAGGTAATTGGTGCTCTGGGGAACGCGTAGTGTAATGCCGTCCAGCGTCCAGCCCCTGTCGCTACTGCCAATTACGTAGCAGTTGCCGGTATTATCTACCCCCACGCCGCCCGCGCCACTCGTGCCCAATCCGCCGGGTAAGGGCGTGAACACCCGCCCCCAGCGGCACCGGCCCGTCCGGTCGTAGCTGGCCACGAACCCCTGATACCGCCCTCCTGTAACCGTCAGGTTCGGTCCAAACTGAAATTTTACGGGGCTTGATGGGCCCGCGATATAGCTGTTGCCCGCCTGATCCACGGCTAGTCCCCTGACTGAAGGGCTACTTGGTTCGACGGGGTCTGCGCTGCCAGCTTGCCGGACCCAGGCTACCTTACCACTAGCGGTACATTTGACCAGAAAGATATTCGTATTCCCGCTTGGGTTATCCTTGGAAATAGTTGTAATGGTGGTGACCGACCGGCCGCTGCGGTATGTGAGCGTCCCGCGGTAGGTGCCGGTCACGTAGCTGTTACCGGCTTTATCGACAGTGATCTGATAGGGAAGCCCGTCCAGCGCATCTTCCAGCGTGGTTACGTGCAGCACTTTGCCGTTGGGCTTACATTTGGCAATGTACAGGCACCAGCCGGTGCTTTTACTGGTCAGCAGGGTTGTGCCCAACTGCAGGGAGCCCATGAATCGACCGGTAAAGAAAATGTTGCCATCCGGCCCGGTCGCTACATCCATCACCCCATTAATATCTTTAACGGGAGTGGCGTAGCGCCAGGTGCCCGACTGGGCGAGGGCGGAAAAGTGGGTCAATAATGTGAAGGTCAGGATAAGTAGCAGCTTCATAGTCGTAAAGGAAAAAAGGCGGTAAAAGGACAAAGTGTACATCGTATATTTTATATGTTATTGGGCCGGTCATAGCTATTTCAGGCCTGTTCCCAAGCTGGCAACCAGCCCGCAGCCGCCGTGACGAATGAGCTGCTATTAATTAATAAATAACCCTATAATGTTAAAAATAATTAAAATTATTAAATAAATCAAGTTTTTAAAAAAGGGACACGATCACTAATACCATGATTATTGATCGTGTCCTTATTTCCTGCTTACAAAAAAAGGCCCGGCTACTGCGCGTAGTCGGGCCGCTAAATGCAAAAAAACCGCCGCCGCTAGGCCGAGAGCTTGCCGAGGATTTCCTGGGCCGCCCGGGCGATGACCGTCCCCGGCCCGTACACGCCGGCCACGCCGGCATCGTAGAGAAACTGGTAGTCCTGGGCCGGAATCACGCCGCCGGCGATGACCAGAATATCCGCCCGGCCGAGCTGCCGCAGCTCGGTGAGCAGCTGGGGCAAGAGCGTTTTGTGACCGGCGGCGAGGCTGCTCACGCCCACCACGTGCACGTCGTTGTCGGCGGCCTGGTGGGCCACTTCGGCGGGCGTCTGGAACAGCGGGGCGATGTCGACATCAAAACCCACGTCGGCGAAGCTCGTGGCGATGATTTTGGCGCCCCGGTCGTGGCCGTCCTGGCCCATTTTGGCCACCAGCATGCGGGGGCGGCGGCCTTCCTGGGTGGCAAATGTTTCGGCGGCGGCGCGGGCGGCGGCGAATTCCTCGTTGTAGTCCATTTCCTGCGAATAAACCCCGCTCACGGTGCGGGTCGTGGCCTGGTGCCGGCCGTACTGGGCTTCGAGGGCGTCGGAGATCTCGCCCAGCGTGGCCCGGGCGCGGGCGGCCGTCACGGCCAAGGCCAGCAGGTTGTGGGCGTCCTTGTCGGCGCTGGCGGCCACGTCCGGCAGGCGGATTCCGGCCGCTTCGGTCAGCGCTGCCAGGGCTACCTGCACCGCTACCGGGTCGCGGGTGGCGCGGATGGTGCGGAGGCGGGCAATCTGGCTTTCGCGCACCGCATCATTGTCGATATCCAGGACTTCGACCTCCGTTTTCTCGTCCGTCCGATATTTGTTCACGCCCACAATGGTCTCCTTGCCCGAGTCGATCCGGGCTTGCTTGCGGGCCGCCGCTTCCTCAATGCGCAGCTTGGGCAGGCCGGTTTCAATGGCCTGGGCCATACCGCCCAGCTCCTCCACTTCCTGAATGAGCGCCCAGGCCTTGTCGGCCAGCTCGTGGGTGAGGGTTTCCACGTAGTAGGACCCGCCCCAGGGGTCCACTACTTTGGTGACGTCGGTTTCGAGCTGCAAGTAGAGCTGGGTATTGCGGGCAATGCGGGCCGAGAAGTCGGTGGGCAGGGCGATGGCCTCGTCCAGGGCGTTGGTGTGCAGGCTCTGGGTGCCGCCGAGCACGGCCGCCAGCGCCTCAATGGCGGTGCGGGCCACGTTGTTGTACGGATCCTGCTCGGTGAGGGAGTAGCCCGACGTCTGGCAGTGGGTGCGCAAGGCCAGGCTCTTGGGATTGGTCGGATTGAACTGCTGCATGAGCTTGGCCCACAGCAGGCGCCCAGCCCGCAGCTTGGCGATTTCCATGAAATGATTCATGCCGATGGCCCAGAAAAAGGACAGGCGCGGGGCAAACTCATCCACCTTCATGCCCACGGCGAGGCCGGCGCGGACGTATTCCAGGCCGTCGGCCAGGGTGTAGGCCAGTTCCAGATCGGCAGTGGCGCCGGCCTCCTGCATGTGGTAGCCCGAGATGCTGATGGAGTTGAACTTGGGCATGTGCGCCGCCGTGTAGCTGAAAATGTCGGCGATGATGCGCATGCTCGGCGCGGGCGGGTAGATGTAGGTATTCCGGACCATAAATTCCTTCAGAATATCGTTCTGAATGGTGCCCGCCAGCTTTTCCGGGCTCACGCCTTGTTCCTCGGCCGCCACGATGTAGAAGGCCAGCACCGGCAGCACGGCCCCGTTCATGGTCATCGACACCGACATATGGTCGAGCGGAATCTGGTCGAACAGAATCTTCATGTCTTCCACCGAGTCGATGGCCACGCCGGCCTTGCCCACGTCGCCCTGCACCCGGGGGTGGTCGGAGTCGTAGCCCCGATGCGTGGCCAGGTCGAAGGCCACCGACAGCCCTTTCTGCCCGCCGGCCAGGTTGCGGCGGTAAAACGCATTGCTGGCCTCGGCCGTCGAAAACCCCGCGTACTGACGAATGGTCCACGGATTCTGCACGTACATGCTCGCGTAGGGCCCGCGCAGGTAGGGCGCCTGTCCGGCGCCGAAACCCAGGTGGTCGAGCCCGGCCACGTCGGCGGCAGTGTACACCGTTTTGACGGCGATGCCTTCGGGCGTGAGCAGCCCGGCGGTTTCGTCCGCCGGCGTGGGCGCCCCGGGGGCCGCATTGTAGGCAATGGTGGAAAAATCAGGTTTCATCTTGGCGTTTAAATCGGCAATGAAGAATGAGGGGTGAAGAATGGGGAGTCAGCAGCCGGATTGCTGCGCGAATAAGGCCGCCGCATCAGCGCCCCTGCAAGCGGGCCAGTACTTCCTCGGTGGTGTAGCCCTGCACCCGCATCTCGTGGAAGCCAAATACCCGCACGGCTTCCTGCAAAGTAGGTAGGTCGGAACTCAGCAGCACGGGCGGAACAAAGACTTGTTTCTCGGTCGGGATCTCGTAGATGAACCGGGCGAAGCGTTGGAACTGCTCGGGCGTGGCGTACATCAGCGTCGCTTCTTCGGCCGAAGAATACAGCAGCGACAAGGTGCCCGGCGGGTGACTGGCCGCCATTTCGGGCCGCTCGTGGGGCAGCAGCAGCTGCAGAAACGACTCCAGAATCACCTGGTTGGTGTTGGTGCCCAGCAGCACCACGGCGGCGCGCTTGCTCTTCTTCTCCCGGCGCTCGAAGTGCAGGGCCGTGGCCAGCCGCAGCACCTCGGTCGGATACGTGGCGCGGGTCACGTCGAACGCGGCGGAGCGCAGCAGTTTTTTGGGGTTGAAGCTGAACTTCTCTGCCCGGTTCTGAAAGCGGTTGGTGCCCACCACCACCTGCTGACCGCTGGCCAGGCGCCGAAACGTTTCGGTCGCCACGGCTTTGATTTCTTCCAGCATCCGGCCGCGCACCTGGGGCAGGCCGCCCGCCGCTTCCATTTGCTGAAAGAGGAGCCAGGCAGCGCGGGCCAGCTCATCGGTGAGGGTTTCCAGATAATAGGAGCCGGCGGCGGGGTCCTGCACCCGGCCCAGGCCGGCCTCTTCGCGCAGCAGCACCGGCAGGTTGCGCGCCAGGCGTCCCGAAAAATCATTGGTCTCGGCAAACAAGCTATCGAAGGGCGCCACCGTCAGCGAATCGGCCCCGCCCAGTACGGCGCTCAGCGCCTCGGTGGTGTGCCGCAGTAAGTTGGTGTGCGGGTCGAGCGTGGTCTGGCTCCAGGACGACGTCGCGGCGTGAATGCGCAGCCCCGCATTCAGCCCCGCCGGCAGGCCGAAACCGTGCAGCAGCGTTGCCCAGAGCTGGCGCAGCGCCCGCAGCTTGGCCATCTCGGGGAAGTAGCTGGGCCCGATGGCCACGTGCCAGTGTAAGGCCGCCGCCACCTGGGCCGCGCTGATTTCCTCATTGGGCAGCTCGGCCAGCAGGGCGGCGGCGGTGTTCAGGCTGAAGGCAATCTGCTGGGTGGCCGTGGCCCCACGATTGCCAAAGAAAGCCCCGTTCACGGCCAGCGCCCGAAAATCCGGCATGGCCAGCGTCAGGTGTACGCAGCGGCGCAGGGCTGCACGGTAGGCGCTGAGCTCCGCTCCTTCCGGCCCGGCGCCCGGCGCGAAGCGCAGAAACCCGCGCAGCGCTGTGCCCGGGGCCGCCCCGGTGAGCCGGCCCAGCAGTACGTCAGGGTCGGCCGCTACGGTAAAACCCAGGAAGGTGCGGGCCAGCGGCAGCCGCTCGGCCAGGTACTCCACGGCAAAAGCGTCGGCGTCGGTCAGGCGGAAGTGAATGCCGTCAGCCCCGCGGGTAAGGGCCTCGGCGGCCTCGTCGATCTGGGCGCGGCCGTCGCCAGCGGGCACGGGTAGCAGGGGCACGTTCCGCCACGGCGTCTGCGGGTGGGGCAGGGGCGAGGGCGGGCCCCCGAGCGCGGCGAGGGCTTCGCGGTGGTAGAAGGGCTCCAGGGTGATGCCGTCGGGCAGGGGCCAGCGCAGCGTGGCGGGGTCCCGGCCCTTCAGATCTCGGGCCAGGCGGGCCTGCCACTCGGCCGTGGTCACGGCCGGAAACTCAGCGAAGGAGACGGGTGCGGCGGCCAGGGTGTCAGACATAGGAAAAGATGCGATTTAAGGAAAAGGAGCCGCAAACCAGAACAGGCCGAAAGATACCCCCGCCGGCACAATGCGGGCCCGGCCGGGCAACCGCGCTCGTTTCCCAACAACAATCCTGACCGGCCACTCAGCCCAGCTCCGCGCCCGAAATAACGCCGGACCAGCGCGCGTCGGGCGCCCCAGCGGCGGGTCGGGGCGCCCTGTGGTCTACCGCTTTTCCCCACTACTGATCAGCGCACGCCTTCCCAGGCCTGAATTTCCTGGGAATGCGGGTTGGTCTGAAGTTGCCAGGTAGTGTTGATCAGCATGGTCTGGCGCTCGCCGGGGGTGTAGGCGGGCCAGCCCGGACGGCCATCTTTGGCAAAGCCGACCCAGGCATTCTGCATTTTTTCGGCCAGTCCGGCCGGGCCGCCCGCGGGCCCCAGCATCCCCTGCGGACCCGTCACGCGGTCGCTCTGATTGAATACGAAGGGCAACCCCAGCCCGTGGTAAGCCCCGAGGGTCCCGGCCGCCACCGAAGACGGCCAACCAAACTCGTACATGAAGGTGCGGCCGGGCTGCCGGGCGTGGGCATCGGCCAACCGCACGGACGGCACCTGAAACTGGTAAGCCGTGGCCATGGCCGAAAGCAGCGCGCCGAGGCTTTTGGTGGGATATACTTGTTTGTAAACGCTGATCAGCCCCGCCGGCGCGGGGTGCAGACGTTTTGCCGCCAGGGCCAGAATAAACCGGGTCCTGATTTTTTGCAGTAGCCCGGTGGGCACCAGGAAGTAATTGGCCTCGTCTGAATTATAGCCCAGCAGCACATCAACGTCGCGGCCCGCGCCCTGCTGCACGCCGGTTAGCGGCAGGGCCGGAATCAGGTCGCCGTCAATCACCGGAAACCAAAGCACCGTGCCCGAGCCCGGGTCAGAGTAGTCTTTGGTTTTGAGCTTAACCATTTTGGGCGTGACTTTTTGCTGGGCGGCCAATAGCTGTTCGGGGGTGAAGCGGCGGTACGCCTCGGCCGTATTTTCGATGTTCAATACCTTGGCGTACTTCGCGGCGATGCGGTCGGCCTGTTCGCCGCTGAGTACGGCCTGGCCTGAACCACTCATCAGAATCGCCCGCTGAAAAAGGCCCTTGGCGGCCGGGCTGGCCAGCAGCACGGCCACGCTCATCGCCCCGGCCGACTCGCCAAAGATGGTCACATTGCCGGGGTCGCCGCCGAAATTAGCGATGTTGGCCCGCACCCAACGCAGGGCTGCCAGCTGGTCGCGGATTCCCAGGTTGGACGGAACGCCCTTGATTTTGAGAAATCCCTCAATACCCAACCGGTAATTGATTGTGACCAGCACCACGCCTTTTTTGGCGAAAGCTGTGCCGTCGTATAGCGGAACATCGCCGGCGCCCAACACAAAGGCTCCGCCGTGAATGAAGACCAGTACGGGACGAGCGGGGCCGGTCAGGGCGGGCGTCCAGATAGTACTCGTCAGGTAGTCGGCGCCTTTCACCCAGCCTGCCCCAAAAACGGGCTGGCTGTCGATGGGGCCAGCGGGCGGCAGGTTGTACGGCGCGGTTGGGCCGCTGCGGGTGGCGTCGCGCACGCCCGTCCAGGGCTCGTGCCGGGCCGGCGCGGCAAATTTCAATTCCCCCACGGGCGGAGCCGCGTAAGGCACACTCCGGAAGACGAGGACATCCTCCATGCGCTGGCCCCGAACTTGTCCCGACTCCGTGGCCGCTACCAGCTCGTTGGTTTTGTCCTGAGCGCTGGCCGGGCGGGCGAAAGCCAGCAGCAGGCCCGACAGGACCAGCAGATTGAATAATTGTCTCATGGTACGGCGGGGGGAAGCGCCCGGCGTCCTGGTGCCAAAGTGGCAAATGATGATTATGCCGGGGATGAGTCCAGTACGTGGCAACTGTTCCCGTCGTTGTGGCTCGGCTGAAGCGCTGGCGGCGGGTTTTTCGGGCGGCGAAGTCCCGGATTTTAGTACGGGATCGTAGCTTTACTGTCTCCCAGGACCGCCTCCACACTTATTCTTATCCCCAATCCTTCCTCCCTGAATTGTGAAAAACATCTACTCATTTCTGGCTCTTTGTGGTCTGTTCAGTTTTATAGCAGTTTCACCGGGCCACGCCCAAACCAACTTCCGCCCCGGCTACGTGCTGCCCCTGACCGGCGACACGCTTCGCGGCGAAGTGGACCGGCGTGATAGCCGCGCCCAGGCCCAGCGCTGCCGGTTTCGGGCCAATGCGCAAGCCGAGGTTACGACCTACCTGCCTGCCGAGCTGCGCGGCTACGGATTTCCCGGCGAAGGCCGGCACTACCGCGCCCGGTCGGTCGCGGCGGCGCCCGCGCCGGCCCAGCCCTATTTTCTGGAAGTGCTGATCGATGGCCCCGCCGCCCTGTATTTCCTGCGGGATGCCGCGCAGAAAGAGTTTTTCTACGTGCAGTCGTCCCAGCTCCCGCTCACCGCGTTGGAGTACCAGCAGGTGCGCGTCGTGCGTGATGGCCGGACCTTCAACGAGGAGCAGACGCCCTTCCGTACCACCCTGGCCACCGCGCTGGCGGGCTGCCCGGCGGTGCAGGGTCAGCTGCCGCGCCTGCCGTTTCAGGAGAGTGCGCTGCGGCGGGTGGTGAGTCAGTACAATGCCTGTCAGGGCGGTGCGGGCGGGCGATTGGCTTCGCCGGCACCGGTATCGCACGTGGTGTTGGGTTTGCTCGGCGGCGTGGTTCAGCACCGCCTTTCCTACGAAGGATTTCCCTACGAGAGCCGCACGATGGTCACGCAGCACACGGGGTTTGCCGTTGGGTCGGTGCTGCGCTTCGGCACGGGCCGCGCCAGCCAGAAGCTGTCGGTGGTGGTGGCCCTGCTCTACGAGGCGGAAAAATACGAGTTGGAATCAACGGGCAGCGCTTCCAGCACCCGCACCCGGACCCGTTTCGATCTGGCCTACCTGCGTCTGCCAGTCATGTTCCGCTACACGTATCCCCGGGGCAAAATCTCACCCTTTGGCGAAGCCGGCCTCACCGTAGCCTATGCCATCAAGACGGATAACGACATCGCCCAGCCCTTGTCCAATGGCACCTACGGCAGCTCCTACCCCTTGCTGGTGGGGAATTCCTTCCAGCATTTACAGTTGGGCCTGGGCGCCGGCCTGGGCGTCAGCACCCGCACGGCGGGCGGGCGGTCCATTGCGCTGCTGACCCGGGCCGAAGTCAGCAACGGCTTCAGCGGCGTGACGGGAATTGCGGCTTCGGTTTTGCATTTTTACGGGTTGCTGAGCTACGATCTCACCAAGTAGCCCATTGGTTTTTCCGGCTGATTCCGGGCCGGGGAAACCGTTTTTACTTTCGAATTCTATGGCTGTTTCGCGTTCTTTTTTATCGCTCTTTTCCGGTTTGCTGCTGCTGGGGGCGTCCGGTTGCCAGCGGGCGGCCTACGCGCCCACGGCCCACTTTGAGCCCGTCACGAGCCAGCCGGTGGGCAAAACCCAGGCCGAGGACCCCGCCATTGCGGTGCTCATCGCCCCGTATCACGATCGGGTAGCCAGCCAGATGCAGGAAGTGCTGGGCACCGCGCCCGAGGCCCTGGTCAAAAGCGCCGGCGAGTCGCCGCTGGCCAATTTCGTGGCCGATTTGCAGCGCGCGCGGGCCAGTCAGGTGCTGGCCCAGCCCATTCCGCTGGGGGTGATGACCAACGGCGGCCTGCGCGCCGGGCTGCCCGTCGGCCCCATCACGCTCGGTTCCGTGTTTGAGCTGATGCCATTTGAAAACGAGCTGGTCGTGCTCGACGCGCCCGCCCCGGTTGTTCAACAGCTGTTCGACTACGCCGCGCACGCCAAAATGGCCGTTTCCGGGGCCACCTACGCGGTTACCTTCGATGGAATGCCCAAGGATATCCGCATCGGCGGCCAGCCCTTCGACGTGAATCAGTCCCGCACCTGGCCCATCGCCATCTCCGATTACCTCGCCTCGGGTGGCGATAATATGGTGTTTTTCAAGTCACTGACGCCCCGGCATACCAATATCCTGCTCCGCACGGCCATTGCCGACCACATCCGCGCCCTCACCAAAGCCGGTCAGCCCGTGACGGCCAAAGTCGAAGGCCGGGTGAAGATCAATTAGCCCTTCACCAGCAAGGATTTAACCGAAGATTCGCCCGGCCAAAGGAATTGATCGTCGGCGCTCTCCTGCATTTCAGCCTTAATTTAACGATATGAAGCGTCGCGATTTTCTTCGTAATTCTCTGCTCGGGACGGCGGGCCTCACCGTGCTGGGGGGGCTGAGCAGCCCGGCGACGGCGGCCGCCCGCGGCCGGGCGCCCATTCGGCTTACTGTCCTGCATACCAATGACATGCACTCGCGCATCGAGCCCTTTCCCGACAACGGCGGGCAGTGGGCCGGGCTGGGCGGTATGGCGCGGCGGGCGGCCCTCATCAAAGGCATTCGCAGCCAGGAAGCCAATGTGCTCCTCCTCGACTCGGGCGATATTTTTCAGGGCACGCCGTACTTTAATTTCTTCGGCGGCGAGCTCGAATACAAGCTTATGAGCCAGATGGCCTACGACGCCAGCACCCTGGGCAACCACGATTTCGACAACGGCCTGGAAGGGCTCCAGCGCCAGCTGCCCCACGCCAGTTTCCCGTTCCTGATCGCGAACTACGATTTCGCCCAAACCCCGCTGGCCGGCCGTTTTGCCCCCTACAAAGTCTTCGACAAGCAGGGCATCCGCATCGGAGTCTTCGGGCTGGGCATTGAGCTGAATGGCCTGGTGGCCGATAAAAATTTCGGCGCCACTGCCTACCTCGACCCCGTGGCCAAGGCCCGCGAAATGGTGACGCAGCTGCGCGGATCCGAAAAATG
Source organism: Hymenobacter sp. (assembly GCA_043780755.1). Lineage (GTDB taxonomy): Bacteria > Bacteroidota > Bacteroidia > Cytophagales > Hymenobacteraceae > Hymenobacter. Next base: position 3,796 of record JAYWCH010000169.1, on the reverse strand, counting down.
CGACCTGGTTATCTGCCTCTCGCACCTGGGCTACAAGTACGACGGCCCCAAGCTCGACGACCGCAAGCTGGCCGCCCAGGTCTCGGGCATCAACCTGATCCTTGGCGGCCACACCCACACGTTCATGGACGCGCCCGAACCCATTGCCCACCCCGACGGTCACCGCACTCTGATTAACCAGGTGGGGTGGTCTGGTATAAACCTGGGCAGGTTGGATTATGAATTTTCGGTGAAAAGCAAAACGCCGGGGCTAGCCGCTGCCGCCGTGGTGCCCGTTCGGGCAGCCTGTTAAAAGGAGCGTAAAAGCAAGCCGTTTTCCGCTTTTTTAAGTGCTCAATTTTCCACAATTTTGTCCCCCTCCAAAAAAAATGACCGCCGGCCGGCTGCCGATTTTGTTACTGTTTTCGCCCCCGGTTTAGCCCCGGTTGCCGTCCACCTGGTCTTCTATTATGCTCAAAGATTTTCGCACGGTTTGGGGTAGCTGCTTACGCAGTATCGCGGCGGAAATCGGGGAGCAAAGCTTCAAGACCTGGTTTCAGCCCATTGTACCCGTCGAGCTGAAGGGTAACGTGCTGACCATTCAGGTGCCCAGCGCCTACTTCTACGACTGGCTGGAGGAGCACTACGTGGACGAGCTGCGCCGGGCGCTTTTCCGCGAACTGGGCGCCGAAGGTCGGTTGGAATACAGCGTGGTGGTCGATCAGGGCAACGAACAAGCGCAGCCGCGCACGCTGCACCTGCCGCCGCCCCGCAAAGTGGCCGCGCCCGATCTGCGCGACGCGGGCCAGGCGTCTCCGCCGATGGGTAACCCGCTGGCCGGCAGCGGTCGTGCCGCCTCGGCCCGCTACGTGGCTTCGGGCGCGGTGCGCACCCCGGCGCGCGGAAACTTCGCGGCGGGTAAACTCGGCGGCGCCGACACGCTGGCGCCCCCCCGCAACCCTTTCGACACGGCCCGGCCGGTGGATGGCAACCTTGTGCCGTCGCAGCTCAACGGCTCGTACACGTTCGATAATTACATTGAGGGCGACTGCAACCGCCTCGCCCGCTCGGCCGGCCTGGCCGTGGCCAACAAGCCCGGCACCACCAGCTTCAACCCGCTCATGGTGTACGGCGGCGTGGGCCTGGGAAAAACCCACCTCGTGCAGGCCATCGGCAACCACATCAAGGCCACGGCGCCCGAGCGGTTCGTGCTCTACGTGTCGGCCGAGAAATTTACCAACCAGTTCATCGACAGCGTGCAGCGTGCGCAGGTGCAGGACTTCGCCAACTTCTACCTCCAGGTCGATGCCCTGATTCTGGACGACGTGCAGTTTCTGGCCAACAAGGGTAAGACCCAGGAGATGTTCTTTCACATCTTCAATCACTTGCACCAGTCGGGCAAGCAGATTGTGATGACTTCTGACCGGCCGCCCAAGGACCTGCAAGGGCTGGAAGACCGGCTGCTGAACCGCTTCAAGTGGGGCCTGACGGCCGACGTGCAAAGCCCGGACTTTGAAACCCGGGTCGCCATCATCCGCAATAAAATGGAGCAGGACGGGATTGATATTCCGCCGGATCACGTGGTGGACTACCTCGCCAACTCGGTGCACACCAACGTGCGCGAGCTGGAGGGCGTCATCGCCTCGCTGGTGGCGCAAAGTAGCCTGAGCCGTCGCGATATCGACCTGGAAATGGTGAAGCAGGCCCTGCGTCACATCATCGAGGAAGTGGAGGCTGAGGTCAACCTCGACTTCATTCAGAAAACCGTGGCCGCCTATTTCGGCATTCCGGTGGAGTTGCTGAAGGATAAAACCCGCAAGAAAGAAGTGGTAACGGCCCGGCAGGTTGCCATGTACTTTGCCAAGCATCACACCTCGCACACGCTGAAAACCATTGGCTTCCACTTCGGCGGACGCGACCACACCACCGTTATGCACTCGGTGCAGACGGTGTCGGATCTGGTGGATTCGGACAAGAAATTCCGCGAGCAGGTCGAGGAGCTGCGGAAGAAATTCGGCAAATAGCCGCCCCGTGGGCGCTTACGCCGCCGTCGTAGGGTTAGTCTCGGTGAGCTGAATGCGGTGCTCGGTGGCGAACTTGCGCACCTGCTCCCGGAAACGCAGCTTGCGCATTTTGCCCTTCACTTCACGCATGTTGAGGGCGTAGACTTCGCCGTCGCTAAGCTGCACGCGCAGCTGCACGGTGCGCAGCTCCAGGGTGGCGATTTTCTCGGCGGCAAAAACCTGTTTGGCCCGAAACAGCCCGCCCTTGTGCACTAAGTAGCCGGGCGCAAATTCGAGGTAGCTCTGGGTGCCGAAAATGGGCGCGTTGTGCACCAGCACGTAGCCGATGTACACGAACGTGAACACGAGGAATACCCAGTGCAGGAAGTGGTAGTCGTGAATCCCGCTCTCGTCCCACATCGAAAAGAGCACGTAGGCCAGCCAGAAGCCGCCGATGGCCAGTTGGCCCCAGAAGGGCACGCGGGAAGTATTGGCGGGGCGAAGGCGGATGCGGATGGTACCAGTGGGCATGGAGCAAATTTAGGCGTCAACGGGCAAGTTTGGGGCAATGGCGCATAAAAAAAGCCCTTCCCCGGCCGGAAGAGCTTTTTGAATAGTCCATTATTAAGATTAACCGACGAATTGCGCGTCCAGCGTCATTTCGGGCACGGCGCTCAGGGCCTTCGAGACGGGGCAGTTGGCTTTGGCATCTTCGGCGTGCTTCTGGAAGTCCTCGGCCGTGATGTTGCTGCCGCTCACGTGGCCCTGCGTGCTGATATGAATGCGCTCGATGACGGGATGCCCGCTGTTGGGGTTCATCGTCACGGTCGACGTCGTGTTGATGCTGTGCACCTGATGGCCGTGCTTGGTGAGCACGCTGGTCAGGTACATGGTGTAGCAGCCGGCGTGGGCCGCGCCAATGAGCTCTTCGGGGTTAGTGCCGGCGCGGCCTTCGAAACGGCTGCCGACGGAGTAAGGGGCATTGAGCGCGCCGCTCTCGGTGCTGAGCGTGCCGCTGCCTTTGATGTCGCCGGTCCAGGCGGCGGTGCCTTTGTGGTCTGCCATGATGGGGAGTTGGGGAGTTAGTAAATGGGTAATGATCGGTAACGGCGGCAAGTTAGCCGGGTTGCCGGGTTGTAAACCGGCGAATGGGCTTAACGTACCTTCGCGATCCGGCCAACGCGGTCTTTTATTTGGATCATGGGATTAAAATCGACGCTCAGCCAGCCCCTGGCCCGCTACCTGGCCCGCCGCTACCAGCGCTGGCAGCACAGTCCGGCCGCGACCCAGCACGCGCTGCTCGCCCGTCTCACGGCGCAGGCGGCCGGCACGGCTTTCGGCCGCGCCCACGACCTGGGCGGGGTGCGCACCCCCACCGACCTGGCCCGCCGGGTACCCGTGCGCGACTACGAAGCCCTCAAGCCGTATTTCGACCGCACGCAGGCCGGCGAGGCCGATGTGCTCTGGCCCGGCCGTCCGCTGTACCTGGCCAAAACCAGCGGCACCACGTCCGGCACCAAATACATTCCCATCACCCGCGAGAGCATCGCCAACCACATCGACGGCGCCCGGGACGCGCTGCTTTATTATATCTACCGCACCGGCCGCAGCCAGTTTCTGGATGGCAAGCTGATTTTTCTGTCCGGCTCACCGGCGCTGGAGCGGCAGCACGGCATCCACACCGGCCGGCTCTCGGGCATCGCCAACCACCACGTGCCGGCCTACCTGCGCCGCAACCAGCTGCCGAGCTACGCCACTAACATCATCGAGGACTGGGAAACCAAGCTCGAGCGCATCGTCGACGAAACCCTGGG
>JAYWCH010000168.1:0-4458 GCA_043780755.1 Hymenobacter sp. | reverse complement strand
CTGGTGAACGTGGGCGGTGGCGTGGTCACGGATCTGGGCGGCTTCGCGGCGGCGCTCTACAAGCGCGGCGTCCGGTTTGCGCAGGTGCCGACTACGCTGCTGGCGCAGGTTGATGCCAGTGTGGGCGGCAAAACGGGGGTTGATTTTCACGGCTTTAAGAACCAATTGGGTGTGTTTCAGGCCCCGGCCGCCGTGTTTATTGACCCGCAGTTTTTGCAAACCCTTGATCCGCGTCAGCTCAAATCGGGCTACGCCGAAGTGCTCAAACACTGGCTCATTGCCGATGCCGAAGCCTTCCAGGTGCAGCGCCGCCTGGGTTGGCTCACCGACGACTGGACGCCCATCATCCGCGAATCGGTGGCGCTCAAGCAGCGGATCGTGGCCCAGGATCCGCTGGAAAGCGGTCTGCGTAAGCTGCTCAACTTTGGACATACTGTAGGCCACGCCCTGGAAAGCTACCTCCTCACCCAACCCGGCCGCGAGGCCCTGCACGGCGAAGCAATCGCTGCCGGCCTAGTGTGCGAAAGCTGGCTCTCCGTGCAGCGCGGCCTGCTGAGCGCCGAGGAGCTGGACAAGATTGAAACGTTCGTCTTTTCGGTCTATGACAAGCTCTCGTTCGTACTGCTCGAAATTGCGGCAATCGCCGAATTCGCCCTGCAGGATAAGAAAAACGCGGGCACGACCATCAACTGTACCTTGCTCAACGGCATCGGCAACGGTGTTTTTGACCAGCCGGTGACGTTGGCGGAAATTGCTGAATCCCTGCGGTATTATCATCGGCTCGCTTGAGGAGGTAGGGTGGGTTTTGGCCCGTCGAAATTCAGAATTCAGTATTACCGGTGCGGAATTTCCTAGTTAAAATCCGGCCCGTTTCCCTCAACTTATGCATCTCTCCTGGCCCGGCGGCCCGCTGCACGGCACCGCTCAATTGCCGGCTTCTAAAAGTGAAGCCAATCGCGCCCTCATCCTGCGGGCACTGGCCGGCGGCGGCACTGTGGGTAACCTCTCCGACGCCCACGATACGCAGCTCATGGGCCGTCTGCTGGCCGCCGCGCCCGGCACGGCGGTGCTCGATGCCGAAGACGCCGGCACCGTCATGCGCTTCCTCACCGCATACCTGGCCGTAACGGGCTGGCGCGGTCAGCTCACGGGCACCGCCCGGATGCAGGAGCGGCCCATTGCCCTGCTCGTCGCGGCCCTGCGGCAGGCGGGCGCCCGCATCGACTACCTGAATAACGACGGTTATCCACCGCTGCAATTGGGCGGCTTTACCGCGGCCCCAACGGCCGACGCGCCCACCGAGTTGGCCGTGCGCGGTGACATCAGCAGCCAATACATTTCGGCTTTGCTGATGGTGGGTCCGCACCTGCCCGGCGGCCTGCGTCTGCGCCTGACCGGCCACATCGGTTCCCGGCCTTATATCAATATGACGGTGGCGCTCATGCAGCGGTTCGGGGCCGATTACTCAGCCGATGGCGATACGCTGCTGGTGCGCGCCGGTGCGTACCAACCCACTGATTATCTGGTGGAAGGCGACTGGTCGGCCGCAAGCTACTGGTATTTGCTGGTCGCGCTGGCGCCGGCCGGCTCGGAAATCAAGCTGCCGGACCTGCGCCGGCAATCCTTGCAGGGCGATCAGGCAATTGCGGCGATGATGACGCATTTCGGGGTGGAAACTACTTTCCTGCCGGATGGCATTCACCTGCAGCAGCGGCCGGAGCTGCTCACGGCCGATGCCCTGACGCTGGACTTCACCGACTGCCCGGACCTGGCCCAGACCATTGCCGTGGCCGCTGCCGCCCTCGGCCGGCCGGTGGAACTGACGGGCCTGGAAAGCCTGCGCATTAAGGAAACGGACCGGATTGCTGCTTTGCAAACCGAGCTGGCCAAATTTGGTGGCGACCTGCGCGAAGTAGGCGAAGGCCGCTTCCGGGCCGAATCGACGGGTTTTGTGGTCGATAATCAATCCGTGGCCACCTACCACGATCACCGCATGGCGATGGCTTTTGCGCCCCTGGCCATGTGCGGCCCACTGACAATTGAGGCCCCGACGGTGGTAAAAAAATCGTATCCGAAATTCTGGCAGGAATTAGCCAAAAGCGGTTTCGTAATTAACGAAGCTGACTGAAGTATTTCGCCGATTTTTGCAGCCGACTGCCGTACCAGCTAAATAATTCGCCGTCGACAATTTCGATTTTTGCTGCTGGACAAATTGTCTGAAATTCTGACCAATGTTTGGCGCCGAACGGATAAGGTTCGGACGATAGCAGGATGCGCTCAGGCGCCGCTGCCGCCAGCTGCTCGGCCATTATGACCGGGTAGCGGCCCAGCTTGGCAAAGACATTGCGAAAGCCGGCCCGTCGCAATAAATCATCAATGAAAGTGCCCGTAGCGGCCACCATATACGGTTTTCGCCAGATAAAGTAGGCGGCCGAAACGGGTGATTGAGCGGTGGAAAGCGCCGCAAACGAAGCCGTAATTTCCGCCGCCAGCGCTTCCGCCTTTTCTTTAACGCCCGTAATAAAACCGACGCGCCGAATCATATCCAGCGCCTCCGTTAAGTTGCTGATATCACTGAGCCACACCGGGTATTTGGCGCTTAACTGTTCAATACCCGACTGATAATTCTCTTCTTTATTGCCAATAATTAAATCTGGTTTTAACGTCGCTATTTTTTCAAGATCAAAGTTTTTCGTCCCGCCAATAACGGCTGTTTTGGCGCGGGCTTCGGCAGGATGCAGGCAGAATTTAGTGACGCCCACTACTTTCTTAGCGAGCCCCAGGTCAAATAATAACTCCGTCTGGGAGGGAACCAGGGAGATAATCCGCTGCGGCGGAAAAGGCACCGCCACCCGTCGTCCCAGCTGGTCGGTAACGGTGAGGGGAATCGAGAACAATAATTTATCGGCTTCCATTCTGTCCATAAAATTTGCTCGCTGACCAACCGTCCCGGCGGTTCGTACGCAAGAGTTGAACAAAGAAGTCCGCAGATACAGGTTTTATTTGTTTAGAAATCACACTTGTTCTCAAATACACGCTTGTTCTCAAATAATATTAGGGACGAGTTATGCAGAGCGTAGCGGAGCATCTCGCATGGACGACTAACTCTTTTTGTCTAACGCAGATAATTACTCGTCCACGCGAAACGCTTCGCTACGCTCTGCATGACGGGCTTCATTGAGGAACAAGTCTATTAACTAAAAAGCCGGCGATCTAATTTACAGCCAGATTATAGTTATCACTCACTCGCGCTTCCTGTTTTCCTTAACTTTCCGCTAGTATGACTCCTTCCCTCGAAAACTACGCCCTCGGCCGCTGGGTGGCCGGCACCGGTCACCAAAAAGAACTCCTCGACGCCAGTTCCGGCGACGTCATTGCCCTGGCCAGCAGCGAGGGCCTCGATTTTGGCGCCATGCTCGACTACGGCCGGCGCAAAGGCAACCCGGCGCTGCGTAAGATGACCTTTCACGAGCGGGGCCGGATGCTCAAGGCCCTGGCCCTGCACCTGACCAGCAAAAAGGAGCAGTTTTACGAGCTGAGCTACCGCTCCGGCGCCACCCGTGCCGATTCCTGGGTGGACATTGAGGGTGGCATCGGCAACCTGTTTGCTAACGCGTCGCTGCGACGGGAATTTCCTGACAAACCCTTTTACGTGGATGGGAATCCGATTTCCCTCTCCAAGGGCGGGCATTTCATCGGTCATCACCTCATGGTGCCCAAGGAAGGCGTGGCTATTCACATCAATGCCTTCAACTTTCCGGTGTGGGGCATGCTGGAGAAAATAGCGGTGAACCTGCTGGCCGGAATGCCCGCCATTGTGAAGCCCGCCACGCTCACTGCTTTCCTCACCGAGGCCGTGGTGCGGGAGATTATCGCCTCTGGTATCCTGCCAGAGGGGGCGTTGCAGCTCATTTGCGGCTCCGCCAACGGCATTCTCGACCACGTAACCTACCAGGATGTGGTCACCTTCACGGGCTCGGCCGATACGGGCCGGATGCTCAAGGCGCACCCGCGCATCCTGGCCGAAGCTGTGCCTTTCAACATGGAAGCCGACTCGCTCAACTCGGCGGTGCTCGGTCTGGACGCCCAGCCGGGCACGCCCGAATTCGATCTGTTTGTCAAAGAAGTGCGCAAGGAGATGACGGCCAAATGCGGGCAGAAGTGCACGGCCATCCGCCGCGTCATCGTGCCCGCCGCCCTGCTCGAAGACGTGCAGATTGCCCTGGGCAAAGCCCTGGCGCAGACCACTATTGGCCATCCCCGCACCGAAGGCGTGCGGATGGGTGCCCTCGCCGGCCTGGGGCAGGTTCGGGAAGTGCGGGAGCGGGTGTTGCAGCTGGCTAAAAAAACGCCCATCGTTTACGGCGACCTCGATAATTTCGCCATTTTGGGCGAAGGGCCGAATGCGCACCGCACCAAGGGCGCGTTTATGTCGCCCATTGTGCTGCTGAATACGGA
>JAYWCH010000167.1:0-24874 GCA_043780755.1 Hymenobacter sp. | reverse complement strand
TTCACAGTGGGAGCCGACGACTCGCGGATGACCAGCGTGGTGGGCAGCGTGACGGTGGCCGGCGGCGAAGCTTTATGCTTACGCTCAATGAGTTCGATGAGGCGTTCGGCGGCGAGCTGGCCGATCTCCTGGGCGGGCTGGGTCACGGTGCTCAGGGGCGGATCCAGCAGCTCGGCGGCCGGTAGATTGGTGAAGCCGATGAGGGAAATATCCTCCGGAATGCGGAAGTCGCGGCGGCGCAGCGCCGCGAGGCAGCCCAGCACCAGCCGGTCGCTGGCCGTGAAAAAAGCGTCCGGGCGCGGGTGCTGGGCCAAAAGCTCCTCCACCATCTGGTCGGCCTCATCGGGCCCGAAGGTGCCGTAGCGCACCAGGTTTTCGTCGAACGGCACGCCGTACTGTTCCAGCGCGGCGCGGTAGCCGGCCAGCCGCTCCTGCGTGATACTGAGGTGGCGCGGAATGGTAAGGTGAGCAATGCGCCGCCGGCCAGTGCGCAACAGCTGCGCGGTGGCCGCGTAGGCCCCGCCAAAGTTGTCGGCCACCACCTGGGTCACGTCCAGCCCGGTCGCCACGCGGTCGAAGAGCACCAGCGGCAGGCCCTGGGTTTGCAGGTCCTGGAGGTGGGTCACGTCTGCTGTTTCGCTGCTCAGCGAGAGCAGCAGGCCGTCGACGCGCCGGGCTACGGCCTGCTGGATGTTGGCCACCTCGCGCCCGTAGCTCTCGTGGGTCTGGAAAATGATGACGTGGTAGCCCCGGTTGTAGGCAATGGCCTCAATGCCGTTGATAGCCTGCGAGAAGAAGTTATTGGCAATCTGGGGAACGATGACGGCCAGGGCTTTGCTGCTGCTGCCCTTCAGGCTCAGGGCGATGGGGTTGGGGCGGTAGTTGAGCCGCTCGGCGTATTCGAGCACCAGGCGCTTGGTTTCGGCGCTGATTTCGTAGCTGTCGCGCAGCGCCCGCGACACCGTGGAGGTCGACAGGTGCAGGGCTCGGGCAATGTCTTTGATGGTGACGGGATCCAAACGGTTTCTCGGTAAAATTCAATAAAAAATCCCGATGCGATTTGCTCCGGGGCACCGGGCCAGCACCCCCGCTGACACCGTACCGGGGCCAAAATGGGGAGTAGGGCTGGATTTGGCGGCCGATGGCAACGTTCCCGGCAACGATTGCATAGAAATAGATTGTCCAACTCTTGCTTTTGGCTGCCACCACCCGGGACCTTGCAGCCATCGAATGCTCCACAAGAGTACCGAAAATCCGACCAACTCCCGCTCATAGTCCTAGCTTCTCTGCTTTTGCCAACCTCCCCGCCCGCCTTATTTAGCCTCGCCGGAAAGCGCGCCCTGGTTACGGGATGCAGTCGGGGCATTGGGCAGGCCATGGCCCTGGGCCTGGCCGAAGCCGGCGCTGACATCATCGGCGTATCGGCCTCGCTGCCCGCCGATGGGGGCGTCACCGGCGCAGCGGTGCGGGCCCTGGGCCGCGAGTTTCACGCCTACCAGGCCGATTTCAGCCAGCGCCCCGCCACCGACGCCTTTCTGACGCGGGTGCAGCGGGATTTTCCTCGCCTCGATATCCTGATCAACAACGCCGGCACCATTCGCCGGGCGCCCGCCGCCGCACACACCGACGACGACTGGGATCTGGTGCTGGCCACCAACCTCGACGCGCCCTTCCGGCTGGCCCGCGCCCTGGGCGGCCGCATGCTGGGGCAGGCGGGCGGCGGTAAAATCATCTTTACGGCTTCGCTGCTCACTTTTCAGGGCGGCATTCTGGTGCCGGGCTACGCGGCCAGCAAGGGCGCCATCGGCAGCCTGGTGAAGGCCCTGGCCAATGAGTGGGCCGGGCGCGGCGTCAATGTCAATGCCATCGCGCCGGGCTACATCGCCACCGACAACACCGAGGCCCTGCGCCGGGACGCCGAGCGCAGCCAGAGCATTCTGAGCCGCATTCCGGCCGCGCGCTGGGGCCAGCCCGCCGACTTCAAAGGTCCGGCGGTTTTCCTCGCTTCAGCCGCTTCCGACTACGTGCACGGCACCATTCTCACCGTCGACGGCGGCTGGCTGGGGCGGTAATCATCAACTCTTGACTAAAAAATGACGCAACGCTTTGCCATCGGCCCGCGCGAAACGGCCACCCTCGACACCGCCGGACTCCGGGCGCATTTTCTAATTGAGGACCTGTTCGTAGCCGGCGAAATCAACCTTACCTACACTCACTACGACCGCCTGATTGTGGGCGGCGCCCAGCCGGCCGGCACCGCCCTGTCGCTGCCCTGTCCGGAGTCGCTCAAGGCGACCAGCTTCCTGGAGCGCCGCGAGCTGGGCGTGCTGAACGTGGGCGGGCCGGGCCGGGTGCGGGTGGGAGCAGCGGTGTTTGAGCTGGGCAACCAGGACTGCCTATACGTGGGCATGGGCGCCGCGCCGGTGGAGTTCCTGAGCCACGACGCGGCCCGGCCGGCGAAATTCTACCTGTTCTCGGCTCCCGCGCACCGGGCCTACCCCACCCGCCGCCTCACGCAGGCCGAGGCCACGCCGGTAGAGCTGGGCAGTGCGGCCACGGCCAACGCGCGCACCATTTACAAGTACATCTACGGCGAAGGCATTGCCAGCTGCCAGCTGGTCATGGGCCTGACCACCCTGCGGCCCGGCAACGTGTGGAACACTATGCCCAGCCACACCCACGACCGGCGCACGGAAGCCTACCTCTACTTCGACCTGCCCGCCGGCCAGCGCGTGCTGCACCTGCTGGGCGAGCCCGCCGAAACCCGCCCGCTGTGGGTGAGCGAAGGGCAGGCCGTGCTTTCGCCGCCGTGGTCCATGCACGCGGGCTGCGGCACGGCGGCCTACAGCTTCATTTGGGGCATGGCCGGCGAAAACCGCGAATACAGCGACATGGACGCCGTGACCCTCGACACCCTGCGCTAAGGCCCTCAATCACTGATTATTATGCAAACTGATCTTCTTATGAAAAAACAACTCCTCCTAAGCTGGCTGCTGCTCTGCGGCAGCATTGGCCTGGCCACGGCGCAGAGCCGGGCGGTGCAGGGCATCGTGCAGTCGGCCGAGGGCGAGGCCCTGCCCGGCGTGACGGTGCTGGTGGAAGGCACCACGAACGGTACTTCGACCGGCAGCGACGGCGGCTACTTGATTACGCTGCCCACGAGCGACAATGCCACGCTGCGCTTCAGCTTCGTGGGGTTCGTATCGCAGGCCGTGCGGGTGGGCGCGCGCACCGTCCTCAATATGACCTTAGTGGGCGACAGCAAGCAGCTGGATGACGTGGTAGTCATTGGCTACCAGGAAGTGCAGCGGCGCGACGTGACGGGCGCGGTGGCGTCGGTAAGCGCGCAGCAGATCCGCGATATTCCGGTGAACTCGGCTGCCGAGGCCCTCACCGGCCGCCTGGCCGGCGTGCAGCTCACATCCTCCGAAGGCACGCCCGGCAACCTCGACGTGCGGGTGCGGGTGCGCGGCGGCGGCTCTGTAACCCAGGACAACTCACCGCTGTACGTAGTGGACGGCATTCAGATTGAGAATGCCCTGGCCGTAATTGCCCCCCAGGATATTGCCTCCGTGGATGTACTGAAGGACGCGTCGGCCACCGCCATCTACGGCGCGCGCGGCGCCAATGGCGTGGTGATCATCACCACTAAAAAAGGCGTGGAAGGGCGCACGGTGGTGAGCTACAACGGCTTTGCCGGCTTCCGCCGCATCAGCAAGACGCTGGGCGTGCTCCAGCCCGCCGACTACCTCAACTACCAGTTCGAGCGGGCCACGCTGGCGGGCGCCACGGCCCAGGGCGGCACGGGCACTTTCAAGAAGCTGTTTGGCAGCTCCAATTACCTGAGCGACACGCTAGTGCGCGCCGGGCAGTCGCCGTTTGTGGACTGGCAGAAGGAGGTCTTTGGCCGCGATGCCTTTCAGCAAACCCATAACGTCTCGGTTTCGGGCGGAGCCAAAGGCACCACGTACTCGCTGAGCCTGACCGACAACCACGAGGACGGCATTCAGCGCGGGACGGACTTCGACCGCAAGCTGGTGAATTTTCGCTTCGACACCAAGGCCAGCGAGAAGCTGCGCGTGGGCCTTAACCTGCGCTTCAACGACCAGGTGACCAACGGGGCGGGCACGTCCACCACGGGCTCGAACACCACCTCGCGCCTGCGCAATACGGTGCAGTACATGCCGCTGTCGGTGCCCACCATCAATGGCACGACCCTCGACAATACCGTGCTCGACGAAGAATTCTTTACCAACTCCTCGCTGGTGAACCCGATTATCACCATCGACAACGAGTACCGCCGCGACAAGCGCCGCACGTTCAACGTGGGCGCCAACGTGGCTTTCAACCTGACCAAGGACCTGGTGCTGCGCTCCACGGCCGGTTTCGATATCATGGGCCAGAACCTGGGGACTTTTAACGGACAGTTTTCGCCCACGCTGCGCCAGCCGGGCGGGGCTTTTCTGGGCCTGCCCTACGCTAGCCTCACCACTGCTACTCAGGTGACGCTCAACAACTCGAACGTGCTGGACTACACCTTGCGCCGGAGCAAAAGCGTGCTGAACGCCCTGATTGGCGAGGAAACCTACCAGCAGCGCAGCGATCAGCTCTACATTCAGACCAACTACCTGCCGCTGGATATCACGGCGGCCGGGGCGCTGGCCAACATCAACCAGGGCGTGCTGCCCGCCGGGGTGACTTCGCAGCCGGTGCTGCCCACCACCAGCATTCCGGCCGATTACCGTCTGCTCTCGGGCTTCGGCCGCCTCACGTATTCCTACGACGACAAGTACTTGTTCACGGGCACGGGCCGGGCCGACGGCTCGTCGAAGTTTGCCCCGGCCAACCGCACCCGGCTATTCCCCGGCGCCTCGGTGGCCTGGCGGATTTCGCGCGAGAACTTCTTCAAGGGCGTGCCCGTCGTGACCGACCTGAAGCTGCGCCTGAGCTACGGCCAGGCCGGCAACAACCGCATTGCCGACTTCCTGACTGACCAGCTCTTTCAGGCTGGCAGCGCGCCCTACTCGCTCAATCACAGCATCGTGCTCGGCTCGGCGGCCTTTGGCTTGCCCAATCCTAACCTGAAGTGGGAGATCACGACCTCCCGCAACGTGGGCCTGGACCTGGGCTTGTTCGATAACCGGGTGCAGCTCACGGCCGATGCCTACTACACTACCACGTCGGACCTGCTCGTGAACCGGCCCATTCCGGCTTTCCTGGGCTACACCAGCCAGTTGCAAAACATCGGCTCGACGTCGAATCGCGGGGTGGAGCTGCAAGTGAGCGGGACTATTTTGCGCACCCCCAGCTTCAGCTGGACGGCCAGCGCCAACACATCTTTCAACCGCGGCCGGATCGAGGATCTGGGGCCGGGCACGGCTGAAATCCTGGGCATCACCTCGGGCTGGGGCGGCTCCAACCTGCCCTACCGCGACTTCGTAGCCCGCGTGGGCCAGCCGGTGGGCCTGATCTACGGCTTCGTGACCGACGGCTTTTACACCGCCAATGACTTTGAGGGCTACAACGCCGCCACCAAAACCTGGATCCCCAAGCGCGATGCCAACGGCAACCTGCCGGTGACGGACCTGGGCGTAACCGGTTTCACTGCCCTGGCCCCCGGCCAGATCAAGCTCAAAGATCTCAACGGCGACGGCGTGGTGGATGCCAAAGACCTGACCGTCATCGGCAATGCCAACCCCAAGGCCGTGGGCGGGCTGAACCAGCAGTTTACGTTCAAGGGGTTCGATGCCAGCATCTTTATGAATTTTGTGCTGGGCAACGACGTGTACAACGCCAACAAAATCGAGTTCACCTCGAACACGGCCAACACGATGTTCAGTAACGTGCTCGACGTGATGAAGGACCGCTACAAGCTCATTGACGCCAAGGGGCAGCTCATCACCGACCTGGCGACGCTGAACGAAGTCAACAAAAACGCCACCATCTGGACGCCCACCCGCAGCTACTTCATGCACTCGTGGGCGGTGGAAGACGGCTCGTTTCTGCGCATCAATAACGTAACGCTCGGCTACTCGCTGCCCAAAGCACTGGTGAGTCGGGTGAAGGCCTCCACGCTGCGCTTTTACGTGACCGTCAATAACCTGTACACCTTCACCAAGTACTCGGGCTACGACCCGGAGGTGAACACCCGCCGGGCCACGCCCCTGACCCCGGGCGTCGACTACGCTGCCTATCCGCGCAGCCGCGCCTTCCTCGTCGGCCTGAACCTCGCTCTGTAATCCCCACCGCTTTCGTGTCATTTCCTATGAACTCTTTCGTTTCATTCCGGGCCGGGCTGGCCCTGCTGGTTTGCGCCGGCGCGGCGGGCCTGCTGGCTTCGTGCAAAGACTACCTCAACGTCGAGCCGGTGGCGCTCAACACGCTGACCACTACGTTCAGCTCGGTGGCCGGGGCCACGGCCGCCGTCATCGGGGCCTACGATCCGCTCTCGGGCGACCAGAGTTACGGTACCCGTCTGAACATGTATTATCCCTATGATCAGGATGAGATGATCGGCTCAGCGGGCGCGGCCGATGGGGCGCGGCGCAGCATTGCCCGCTACAAGGCCCTGGCTTCCAATACCGAAATCACCAACCCCTGGAACATGCTCTACCAGGGCGTGGAGCGCAGCAATATCTGCATTCAGCAGCTGCCGAAGATGACGCTCTACGCCGCCGAGGCCGCCGGCGACACCGGGCCGCTGCACCGCCTTCACGGCGAGGTGCTGACCTTACGCGCCCAATATTACTTCGAGCTGGTGCGCAACTGGGGGGATGTGCCCACCCAGTTCCAGCCCTCCCAGGCCGGCCAGGCCCTGAACCTGCCCAACGGCGACCGCCAGGCTACGCTGGGCCGGCTGATCGATGACCTGGCCCAGGCCGAACAGTTGGTGCCGTGGCGCACGAAGGCCGGCGCGGCCAATGAGCGGATTACCAAAGGCGCCGTGAAGGCGCTGCGGGCGCGCATTGCGCTCTATCGCGGGGGCTACTCGCTCAAGGGCAGTGAGATAAGCCGCCCGGCCGACTACCTGAGCTTCTACGCCATTGCCCGCCAGGAATGCCTCGATCTGATGGCCAGCCGGGGCGAGCATACACTCAACGCCAGCTTCCAGGAGGTCTTTAAAAGCATCAATGAGCAGCGCGCCGAGGCGGCCAACGAAATCATCTTTCAGGTGGGTATGACGAGCTCGACGCTGCTCTCGGACAGCAAGCTGGGCTACTACAATGGTCCGCGCCTGAGCGCTTCGCCCGTTTTCGGCTCCACGCAGGGCTCCATCACAGTGGTGCCAACGTATTTCTACGCCTTCGACTCGACCGATGTGCGCCGCGATATTACCATTACCGCCTACAGCATTCCGGCCACCAACTTCCAGACCGGCGCGCCGCTGGCGGCCCTCACCGACGGGAAGTTCCGGCGCGACTGGCACCTGCCGGCCATGCCCGGCACGAGCAACTACTTGGGCTACAACTGGCCCCTCATCCGCTTCGCTGATGTGCTGCTCATGTTTGCCGAAACCGATAATGAGCTCAACGGCCCCACCCCGACCGCCCAGGATGCCCTGCTCGAAGTGCGCGCCCGTGGCCTGGGCACCCGTGCCCGCGCCCTGGCCGGCCTGAACCTGAGCACGAAAGCAACCTTCTTCAATGCCATTGTGAACGAACGGTCACTGGAATTTGGCAGCGAAGGCATCCGTAAGTATGACCTGCTGCGCTGGAACCTGCTGGCCCAGAAGCTGGCCGAGGCCAAAGCCAACCTGGTGAAGCTGGCCAACGGGCAGGCGCCCTACCAGAATGTGCCGCAGTACCAGTATTTCCGCAACCCCACGGCCATGGGGGCTATTCAGTGGGCGCGGTCGTTTTACCGGACCTCCCCGGCTACCACCCCGGCGGGCACCACCCGCGTGAGCTGGCGCCTGAGCATCGACGCCACTTACATCGCCAACACGCTGCCCACGGGCAGCGCGGCCACGGTGGGCAGCGTCACGGTGGCCAGCACCGGCAGCGGCCTGGCGGCCGAGTTCCTGCCCAATCAGGGCAAGGAGCTGCTTCCCTTCCCCCAGAGCACCCTCGACGCCGACCCGGCTCTGATGCAGAATTTCGGCTACTAACCGCTCACATCGGCGGCAGAATCTCCCCACGACTTACTCAATTTCATGAAAAACACGCTGCAAATGTTGCTCCTGCTGCTGCTGGGCCTGAGCCAGCTGAGCCCAGCCCGCGCCCTGCCCATTACGGTGGCGGCGGACGGCTCGGGGGATTTCCGGACCATTCAGGCCGCCATCAACAGCCTGCCCGGTCAGGCCGCCGCGCCGCGCCTGGTGTTCATCAAAAATGGTACTTACCGGGAGAAGGTTTCCATCGACCAGAAGAACAACATCATCCTGCGGGGCCAGAGCGAAACGGGCGTGGTGCTAACCTACAGCCTGGCCCGCGACGCCTGGCGCTGCGAGCCCGTCGTGGGTCAGGACGACTGGGGCGTGGCCACCCTCAATCTGCGCAACAGTCCCGATATCACCCTCGAAAACCTCACCATCCTCAATTCATACGGCTTTGAGGCCAAGGGTGAACTAATAATCGACTGCCCGGCCGAAGCCGGCGGCCGGAAAACGGTGAGCCGGACCGGGCACCAGATGGCCCTGCGCACCATGCCCGGCGCCACGCGCATCGTGGTGCGGCACTGCACCCTGCGCGCCCTGGGCGGCGACACGGTGAGCCCCTGGGATACGGAGGCGGGAATGTATTATTTCCAGGACTGCACCCTGGAGGGCGGCGTGGATTTCTACTGCCCCCGGGGCTGGGCCTACGCCGAAAACTGCCGCTTCGAGTGCCACAACCGAAGCGCCGCCATCTGGCACGACGGCTCGGGCGGGCGCGACCAGAAAACGGTGCTGAAAAACTGTACTTTCTCCGGCGACGATCAGTTTAAGCTGGGCCGCTTTCACCGCGAAGCGCAGTTTTACCTGGTGGACTGCCACTTTCCCCGGAACATGGCCGATGCCGACATTTACTGGGCCGAGTCGGGGCCCGGCGCCCGGCAGTGGGGCCGGCGGGTGTACTACGCCAACTGCCACCGCGAGGGCGGCGACTACGCCTGGATGAGCACCAACCTGGCCACCGCCGAGGACGCCCCCCAGGCCGCCCAGATCACCGCCGCGTGGACTTTCGGCGGGCGCTGGAACCCGCTCACGGGGGAGCGCGGCGCGGCGCCGGCCACCGCCGCCAGTCAGGATACCATCGCCGAAAAGATGCTCGTCTTTCAGCGCACGGTGGGCGGCTGGCCCAAAGCCGTGGGCGAGGTGAAGGTGAACTACGACCACCGCCTGGGTGCGGTGGCGTGCGCCGGCACGCTCGACGACAAAAACCGCAACGACGCCACCATTGACAACAACGCCACCAGCCGGGAAATAAAGTACCTGGTCGGAGCCTTCAAGCGCACCAACAACCTGGCCTACCGCCAGGCCGCCGAGCGGGGCGTGCGCTACCTGCTCGCCATGCAGCAGGCCAGCGGCGGCTTCCCCCAGTTTTATCCCGACAGCAGCTCCTACCGGGGTCAGATTACCTACAACGACGACGCCATGGTGCTGGCCCTGCGCGTGCTCCGGGCCGTGAGCGAGCAGCGGGATGACTTTGCCCTGCTCGACGGCGATCTGGTGGCGCCCGCCAAAGCGGCCGTGGCCCGGGGCGTGCGCTGCATTTTGCGCACGCAGTACGTGCAGCACGGCACGCTCACGGTCTGGTGCGCCCAGCACGACCGCCGCACGTTTCAGCCCTGCAAGGCCCGGGCCTACGAGCTGCCGTCGCTGAGCGGCGAGGAAAGCGTGGGCATCGTCGAATTTCTGATGAGCCTCGACCACCCCACGCCCGAGGTCAAGCGCGCCGTGGACGCCGCCGTGAGCTGGCTGAGCGCCGTGAAAATGACCGGCTGGGCCATGCAGGAAATCAACGACCCCCGGCAGCCTTCGGGCCGCGACCGGCTGATTGTGCCGCAGGCGGGCGCCACCCTCTGGGCCCGGTTCTACGACCTGGAAACCAACCTGCCCATCTACGTGGGCCGCGATGGCGTGAAGCACGCCAAACTGGCCGACATCGAGAACGAGCGCCGCACCGGCTACATGTACGCCCGGACCTGGCCCGCCCGGCTGCTCGACCGCGACTATCCCAAGTGGCGGGCCGCGCAGCAGCAACCGCCCGCCACCGTTCAGAAATAAACCCGCTATCCGTTGTGGTTATGATTGCTTTGACGAAATCCCTGGCGCTGGCGGCCCCAACCGGACCGGCGGCGGTGGCCTGGCCCGCCCCGGCCCTGCTGGCGCTGCCCGAAAAGGTGCTCCAGTTCGGCACCGGCGTGCTGCTGCGCGGCCTGCCCGACTTCCTGATTGACCAGGCCAACCGACGGGGCGTGTTCAACGGCCGCATTGTGGTGGTGAAGTCCACGGCGGGCGGCGAGCTGGCCGCCTTTGCCCGCCAGGACAATCTCTACACCGTGGCCGTGCGCGGCCTGACCAACGGCCAGCCGGTGGCGGAAAACGTGGTCTGCGCCAGCATCAGCCGGGTGCTATCGGCCGCGAGCCAATGGGCCGAGGTGCTGGCCTTCGCCGCCAGTCCTGAGCTTCGAGTGGTGATTTCAAATACCACCGAAGTGGGTATTCAGCTTGTGAACGAGGATATTCACCTCACGCCGCCGCAGTCGTTTCCGGGCAAGCTGCTGGCCGTCCTCTACGCCCGGTTCCGGGCTTTCGCGGGCGATGGGCGCCGGGGCCTGGTCATCGTGCCCACTGAGCTGCTGCCCGACAACGGCACCCGGCTCGAAGCCATCGTGCTCGAGCTGGCCCATCGTAATGAGCTGGGCGGCGAGTTTATCGACTGGCTGGAATCGGCTAATCACTTCTGCAACTCGCTGGTAGATCGCATTGTGCCCGGCCGGCCCGAAGCGGCGGCGGCCCAGCCGCTCCTGGCCGAGCTGGGCTATACGGATGATTTGCTGCTTGTTGCGGAGGCGTACTGCCTCTGGGCCATTGAGGGCGATGAGCGCGTGCGCGAGGTGCTGAGCTTCGCCCAGGACAACCCCGGCATCATCATCCGCCCCGACATCACCCAGTTCCGTGAGCTGAAGCTGCGGTTGCTCAACGGCACGCACACGCTAAGTTTTGCGCTGGCCCACCTGGCCGGTTTCGGCACGGTGCGCGCGGCCCTGGAAGATGCGCCAATGGCCCGCTTCGTGCAAAACCTGCTGCTGGCCGACCTGCTGCCCGGCATTCCCTGTCCCATCGCCGAGCCGGCGGGGGAGCACTTTGGCCGGCAGGTGCTCGACCGCTTCCGCAACCCTTACCTGGAACACCGCTGGCTGGCCATCAGCATCCAGGCCACGCTGAAGATGCAGCTGCGCACCATGCCGGTGCTGCGCCACTACTACCAGCAATACGGCACGGTACCGCACTTTTTCGCCCTGGGCTTCGCGGCTTACCTGCTCTTTATGCGCGGCGTGGCGCAGGCCGACGGTCGCTTTGCGGGCGAAGCCAACCACCAGCCCTACCCGATTGAGGACGAGCGCGCCGGCTACTTTGCCGACCTCTGGGCCCGCCTTGGTCCCGACGAGCTAACCAACACCGTGCTGCGCAACGCCGCCCTCTGGGACCACGACCTGACGGCCCTGCCGGGCTTCGCGGCCAGCGTCGGCCAGTACCTGACCCAGCTATTGGCCGATGGGGCGACGGTCACGCTGGCCGCTTTTTTGGCCCGGGAAACCCTTTTGATAAAATGAGCAGCAAACACCAGGTAGCCCGTATTCACCCCGCCGATAATGTGCTGGTGGCCCTCGCCGATCTGCCGGCGGGCACCCAGGTGCCCTGGAATGAGGGCTTCGTGACCGTCGCGGAGCCGATTCCGGCCAAGCACAAGCTCACGCCCGACGGCCTGACGCCCGGCCAGGCCGTGACCATGTACGGCGTGCTGGTGGGCCGGGCCCGCGCCGCCGTTCGGCCCGGGGGCCGCCTCACCACGGCCAATATCGACCACGCCACGGCCGACTACGACGAGCACGCCCCCCCGGCCCGGCCCGCGTGGACGCCGCCCGACATCAGCCGCTGGCAGGAGCGCACGTTTCAGGGTTTCCACCGGGCCGATGGCCGGGTGGGCACGGCGAACTACTGGCTGATTATCCCGCTGGTTTTCTGTGAGAACCGCAATATTCAGGTGCTCGAAGAAGCCTTGGTGCAGGAGCTCGGCTACGCCCGCCGCCGCAGCTACCAGCCCCAGACCCGCGAGCTGCTGGCTTTGCGGGACGCGGGCAAGTCGGTGGAGGAAATCCTGAGCGCCGACCTGGCCACGGCCACCGACGAGCCGGGCCGCTCCCGCCCGTTTCCGCACGTGGACGGCATCCGCTTCCTCACCCACGAGGGCGGCTGCGGCGGTATCCGGCAGGATGCCCAGACGTTGTGCGGCCTGCTGGCCGGCTACATCACCCACCCCAACGTGGCCGGCGCCACGGTCCTCAGCCTGGGCTGTCAGAACGCGCAGACCACCATACTCCAGGACGAGATCAGCCGGCGCGACCCGCATTTTGCCAAGCCGCTCTACCTGCTTGACCAGCAGACGCTGGGCACCGAGGATGAGCTCATCCGCACGGCGTTGCGCCAGACGTTTGCCGGGCTGATGCTCGCCAACCAGGCCCGGCGGGCGCCCGCGCCGCTGCACAAGCTCTGCCTCGGCCTGGAGTGCGGCGGCTCCGACGGCTTCTCCGGGATCTCGGCCAACCCCGCCCTGGGGCACGTTTCGGACCGGCTGGTGGCCCTGGGCGGATCCGTGATTCTGGCCGAATTTCCCGAGCTCTGCGGCGTGGAGCAGGAGCTGGTCGACCGCAGCGTGACGCCCGCCACCGCCGCCCGGTTCAGCCAGCTGATGAAGGCCTACGGCGAACGTGCGGTGGCCGTGGGCTCGGGCTTCGACATGAACCCCTCGCCGGGCAACATCCGCGACGGGCTGATTACCGACGCCATGAAATCGGCCGGGGCAGCCCGCAAAGGCGGTTCCTCGCCGGTGGTGGCCGTGCTGGACTACCCCGAATCCGTAACGCTGCCCGGCCTAAACCTGCTCTGCACGCCCGGCAACGACGTGGAATCGACCACGGCCGAGGTCGGCTCCGGGGCCACCATCGTCCTCTTTACCACGGGGCTGGGCACGCCCACCGGCAATCCCATTGCCCCGGTGGTGAAGATTTCCTCCAATACCGCGCTGGCCCGGCGCATGCCCGATATCATCGACCTGAATACCGGGACGGTGATCGACGGCGAAGAAACCATCGGGCAGGCCGGCGACCGGCTGCTCGAATACCTCATTGCGGTGGCCAGCGGGGCGGAAGTGGCCGCCGTGCGCCACGATCAAACCGACTTCATTCCCTGGAAACGGGGGGTTTCCCTGTAGCCCAACCTCCCCGGTCGGCCGGACCCGACGGCCGGCGGTCTTTCCCCCCTGACTCTGATTATGAAGGCTTTTCTGGATGATGATTTTCTGCTGCAAACGGCCACCGCCCGCACGCTTTACCACGAATACGCGGCGGCGCTGCCCATCATTGACTACCACAACCACCTGCGGCCCGAGCAGATTGCCGGGGACCAGCAGTTTGCCAACCTGACCCAGATCTGGCTCGCCGGCGACCATTACAAGTGGCGCGCCATGCGGGCCAACGGCGTGGCCGAGCACTACATTACCGGCCCGGCGTCGGACTGGGAGAAGTTTGAGCAGTGGGCCGCCACCGTGCCCCACACCCTGCGCAACCCGCTCTACCACTGGACCCACCTGGAGCTGCGCCGCTACTTCGGCATCAATGAGCTGCTGAATCCGGCCAGCGCCCGCCGCATCTACGAAACGGCCAACGCCCTGCTGCAAACGCCCGAGTACTCGGTGCTGGGCCTGCTGCGCCGCATGAACGTGGAAACGCTCTGCACCACCGACGACCCCGCCGATGCGCTCGACCACCACCGGGCCCTGGCCGCCGGGGGCGGCCCGGTGCGGGTGCTGCCCACCTTCCGGGCCGACAAGGCGATGGCCGTGGACCACGCGCCGACCTACAACGCCTACCTCGACCAGCTGGGCGCCGCCGCCGCCATGGTCATCCGCACCTTCGTTGATTTGCAGGCGGCCCTGCGGCGGCGGCACGACTTCTTCGCCCAGGTGGGCTGCCGGGTGTCGGACCACGGCCTGGAGCAGCTTTACGCCGAACCGTACACCGAAATGGAAGTCGCGGCCAGCTTCGGCAAGATTCGCGGCGGCGGGGAATTGAACAGCCTGGAAAACGGGCAGCTGAAGTCGGCCGTGTTGGTTTTTCTGGCCGAGCTGGACTGGGAGAAGGGCTGGGTGCAGCAATTCCACCTCGGGGCGCTGCGCAACAACAACGCCCGGATGCTGCGCCAGCTCGGTCCTGATACGGGCTGGGATTCCATCGGCGACTTTGCCCAGGGCCCCGCCCTGACCGCTTTCCTCGACCGGCTCGATACCGATAATAAGCTGGCCAAGACGATTGTCTACAACCTCAATCCGGCCGATAATGAGCTAATTGCCACCATGATGGGCAACTTCAACGACGGCTCGGTGGCGGGCAAGATGCAGTTTGGCTCGGGCTGGTGGTTTCTGGATCAGAAAGACGGCATGGAAAAACACCTCAACGCCCTCTCCAACATGGGTTTGCTGAGTCGCTTTGTAGGCATGCTCACCGACTCGCGCAGCTTCCTCTCGTACCCGCGCCACGAGTATTTCCGCCGCGTGCTTTGCAACCTGCTCGGCACCGACGTGGAAAACGGCGAGCTGCCCGCCGACTTGGCCCTGCTGGGCCCGCTGGTGCAGAACATCTGCTACTACAATGCCCGGGCGTACTTCGGCTTCGGCCCACCGGCCCCAACTCCTGAAATCCCCCGCGTATGAAGCCCGTTGTCACGTTCGGTGAAATCATGCTGCGGCTCGCGCCGCCGCTCAACTACCGCTTTGCCCAGGCGGCCAGCCTTGAAGTGAGCTACGGCGGCGGCGATGCCAACGTGGCCGCCGCGCTGGCGGGCCTGGGCGTGCCCGCCGCGCACGTCACCTGCTTCCCGGCCAACGACCTGGGCCGGGCGGCGGCCCAGCAGTTCCGCCGCCTGGGCGTGGACATGGGCCACACCGTGTTCCGGGGCGAGCGCCTGGGCCTGTACTTTCTGGAAGTCGGAGCGGGGATGCGCCCCAGCAAAGTGGTCTACGACCGCGCCGGCTCGGCATTTGAAAAGCTCGACCCGGCGGATTTTGACTGGGATGAGATCCTGAAAACGGCCGGCTGGCTGCACTGGACGGGCATAACGCCCGCTATTTCTGCCGCCGCCGCCGAGGCCACGGGCCAGGCCATTGCCGCCGCCCACCGGCTGGGCATCCCGGTGTCGGCCGATGTGAACTACCGCCGCAACCTGTGGCAGTATGGCCAGCGCGCTCAGGACGTACTGCCCGCGCTGGTGGCCGGCTGCGACCTGGTGGTGTGCGGCGAAGGCGACGCGGCCGATATTTTCGGCATCGTGCCCGCGCCCGGCGCCGACCACCCGTTTGTGTCAGTGGCGCAGCAGGTTATGGCCCGCTTTCCCCGGATCCGGCAGGTCATCACCACCCAGCGCCAGACCCACAGCGCCTCGCACAACGAGCTGACCGGCTGGCTGTTCGACGGCCAGCAATTCTACGAAACGCCCACCTATGACCTCAATCCCATCGTTGACCGCATTGGCGGCGGCGATGCGTTCATGGCCGGTTTCATCTACGGCTCCCTCACGTACGACAACCCGCAGCGGGCCCTCACTTTCGGGGTTGCGGCCTCGGCCCTCAAGCACACCATTCACGGAGATGTCAACCAGGTGACGGTGGTCGAAGTGGAGGAAATCGTGCGCGGCAACACCAGCGGC
Source organism: Hymenobacter sp. (assembly GCA_043780755.1). GTDB lineage: Bacteria > Bacteroidota > Bacteroidia > Cytophagales > Hymenobacteraceae > Hymenobacter. The sequence continues at coordinate 8,967 of JAYWCH010000167.1, read as the reverse complement.
CGGCTGCTACGCTAAGCCCGTTTCCCCATGCTTCCTCATCTGATGACCCACCCGCCCGCTTCCGCTACCCTCGCTACCCTACTGCGCTACCCGGTGGTGCCGGTTTTTTACCACGCCGATCTGGCCCTGGCCCAACGCGCCGTGCTGGCGTGCTACGCGGGTGGCATCCGGGTATTTGAGTTCGTGAACCGGGGCGTAGCCGCGCTCGACGTTTTTACGGAGCTGCAATTCTTTGTGGCTGAGCACTGCCCGGAGCTGGTGCTGGGCATCGGCACCATCTTCAAAGCGGCGGAGGCCGAGCGGTTTATCGCCGCCGGCGCCGCCTTCGTGGTGCAGCCGCTGGCCACGGCCGAGGTGGCGGCGGTGTGCCACGCCCACCAGCGGCCCTGGCTGCCGGGCGCCCTCACGCCCACCGAAATCTACCAGGCCAGCGAGCTGGGCGCGGCCGTAGTCAAGATCTTTCCCGGCAACCTCGTGGGGCCGGAGTACATCCGCGCCCTGCGCGGCCCCCTGCCCGACATCAAACTGATGGTAACCGGCGGCGTCGAGCCCACCCGGGCCAGCCTCGGCGCCTGGTTTGGCGCGGGCGTGAACGCGGTGGGCATGGGCTCCCAGCTCTTCCGGAGCGCCGACAATCCGGCCGTCCTGGCTGCCCGCGTCCGGGAGCTGATGCAGTTCGTGGATTCCCTGCGCCTGCCCTAAACCGCCGGCGGCCGGGAACAATTTCCACGTCGCGCCCGCCCCCGATTCAATCCGCTCCCTGGCCCCAAACTTTACCCGCCCATGCTGCCTGCTTCCGTCCAAGCGCCCCTCGTTTCGCCCCCGGGTCCGGTCCCCGCCGTCATGGGCCGGTACCGGTGGACCATCTGCGGACTGGTGTTTTTTGCCACCACCATCAACTACCTCGACCGGGCGGTGATCTCGCTGCTGAAGCCCTACCTGACCACCGAGTTCCACTGGAATTCCGGAGATTATGCCAACATCGAGCTGGCTTTCAAGGTGGCCTACGCCTTCGGGATGATGGGCGTGGGGCGCATCATCGACAAGCTGGGGACGAAAATGGGGTACGCGCTTTCCACCTTGTTGTGGAGCCTGGCGGCCATGGGACACGCCCTGGTGAGCAGCACGCTGGGCTTCAGCGTGGCGCGGGCCCTGCTGGGAGTGACGGAGGCGGGCAACTTCCCGGCCGCCATCAAAACCACGGCCGAGTGGTTTCCGCAGCGGGAGCGGGCCCTGGCCACGGGCATCTTCAACTCGGGCTCAAACGTGGGCGCCATCGTGGCGCCCATCGCCGTGCCGCTCATCGCCGAAACGATTGGCTGGCAGTGGGCCTTCCTGCTCACGGGCGTGCTGGGGTTCGTCTGGCTGGGACTGTGGCTGCTTATTTATGAAGTGCCCGCCCGCGCCGCCCGGCTCACGCGGGCCGAGTTCGACTACATTCACCACGACGACGACGCCCCGACCGCCGGCCCCGCCGCCGAAAACCAGCCCCGCATCACCTGGGGCCAGCTGCTGCGGGTGCGGCAAACCTACGCTTTCATCTTCGGCAAGTTCCTGACCGATCCGATCTGGTGGTTCTACCTGTTCTGGCTGCCCGATTTCCTCACCCGCCAGTACGGGCTCAAGGGCACCCAGATCTCGCTGCCGGTGGCTTTGGTCTACTTGCTCTCGAGCATCGGCAGCGTGGGCGGCGGCTGGATTCCGCTCGCCCTCATGAAGCGCGGCCTGCCGGCGTTCCGGGCCCGCAAGCTGGCCATGCTGCTCATTGCCTTCGCCGTGCTGCCCATTGTGCTGGTGCAGTACCTGGGCCAGCTCAATATGTGGCTGGCGGTACTGGTCATCGGCCTGGCGGCGGCGGCCCACCAGGCCTGGAGCGCCAATATTTTCACCACCGCGTCGGATATGTTTCCCAAGCGGGCGGTGGCCTCGGTTACCGGGCTGGGCGGTATGGCGGGCGGCCTGGGCGGCATCCTGCTCACGGCGCTGGTGCAGAAGCGCATGTTCGTGTACTACGAAAGCATCGGGCAGCTCAACCAGGCATATTTTATCATGTTCCTCATCTGCGGCAGCGCCTACCTGCTGGCCTGGTTGCTGATGCAGTTTTTCGCCCCGCACATGAAAATGGTGCGCTTTGACGAGGCGCCGGGGTAAGGTAAGAGCCTATCCTAAAATAGGAAATCAGGAATGCTCCGCATAACGCCTATTTGGATAGACGCTTGAGCAGCGCCCGGTTTTTTTCGTCTTGTTCAATCGCATTCTTTTTTCTCCATAATTCATGAAAAACCTCCTGCTTGCCGCACTGCTGTTCTTTGCCGGCGGCCCCGTTCGGGCCCAAGCCCCCGCCACCCCGGCCGAGAAAGAAGTGGAAGCCCTGGAGCGCCAACGCTTCGCCGCCCAGGTGCAGAAGGACTACACCTTTCTGGAGAAAGCCTTTGCCGATGACCTCATTTACACCCACTCCAACGGGCATCAGAACAATAAAGCCGAATACCTCCAGAGCATCCGGGCGGGCCAAAGCGCGTACAACAGGATCGACGTGGAATCCCTAACCGTGCGCGCCTACAACGACGGCAGAACAGCCGTGGTGAACGGCACCATTCTCATCACCCTGCCCAACAAGCCCGACGGCACCCCCAACCTGGCCCACCTCAAGTACGTGGTGGTGCAGGTGAAAAACCCCAAAAAAGGCTGGCAGGTAGTACTCTGGCAGTCGCAGAAACAGACCACGTAGTGCAACGCATTGGGCCCTGGCGGCTGCTCGGGCTCGTCCTTTGGCTGGTGCTGCCGGGTATTCCGACCCGGGCACAAACGGCCGGCGACGTACTCGACTGGAAAGCGCCGACTACCCTTAGCACTTATTTGCTGCGGCAACTGCATCGTTCCTACGCGCCACGGGCGACGCGGCTGGCTGTGGCCGGTGCAATTGCCGGCGGGCACCAACGCTTATTAGGATAGTGTGCGGGCGCGGTTTCGCCGGGTGTTGGGGCCGCTACCGGTCCGCCCGCCCCTCCGGGCCCAGGTAACGGGCCAGTTGGTGCGGCCCGGCTTTCAGATCGAGAAAGTGGTGTACGAAAGCACCCCGCACCACCACGTCACGGCCAACTTGTATGTGCCCGGGGCCGCGGCCAGCGGCCGGGGATTCTACTCTTCTGCGGCCACGAAAACGAGGAGAAGGCGACTGTTGCCTATCAGAAAACAGCCTTGCTGTTCGTCACAAATGGGGTTGTTGTGCTGGTCATTGATCCGGTTTTCCAGGCAGAGCGCCTGCAACTGACTACGGCTACGGGCCAGTCGTTGGCTCGCGGCGGCACTACCGAGCACTGGGGTGGTAAGGTTACGCTGGACAGTTTAGGGCACCAGGCCACCTACACTTACCCCCTGGCTGGTACTATCTGCATGGGCCCGATGCAAAATAGGGAGCATAATAAAATAATATATATAATTGATAAGCAGCTAACTAAGATAAATATAGATTATTTTTAATCTAAATACTTGATGGGCGTGGGGGTAGGAGGCTACTTCAGGCACCTTAACCCCAAATGCTCCTGCTAGCACGGGCTGCGCTGCAGATAGCAGCGTCGGCCGTTTGTAACAGCTTTGGGATTCCCTGATTTCACGATTCCTGAGTTCACTTTTTTATCCCCCTTCAATTCACCCTCCGTCTGGCTTATCCGGCCCCGGTCATGCCAACGGCCCCGCAGCCTTCCCAGGCAGGGATAAGCCCCGACTTTGCGGAAGACCATTTCCATCACCTGCTACCCCGCCGCTAACGCCCAACGCCCAGTGGCCTACTGATTAGCCGGCAGGCTTTTACAAACGATTCCAGAACAATGATGCTCTCTCCAACCCTTCGCCCGTCGTTTGCGCTAACTAAAGTCAGTTTACTGTTCCTCCTCATTTCCCAGCTGGCCATTTCCTGCAAAAAAGACCAACCAGTCGCCCAGCCGACCGCCAGTCCGGCTTTTACGCTCAGCAGTGCCGCCGTAGTGAATGGCCTGTTGCTCGATGCCTACAAGTGCGAGCCAAAAGTCAATGGTATCGAGAAGTCTTTGCCACTGGTCTGGACCAATGCCCCGGTTGCCGCCAACGCCTTCGCCATCACGATGGTGCATTACCCCGACCCCGCTAACCTGGCCAATTACAATTCTTACCTCGAGCTCTGGGGTATTGATAAGACAGTCACCGGTATTGCCTACGGCAAGGCCGGCGATGGCCCGTGGTTCATGGGGCCAAACAAGGACTTGAAATCCATTTCCTATACCTCGCCCTGTTCGGCGGGCCCGGGCACGCACCAGTACACGATCACGATTTACGCGCTGCAGGCCACGCCGGCCAGCCTGCCCACCCAAAGTGCGATGAGCGTGACCTACCCGGTGCTGATCAATGCGCTGGCCACCGCCACCGTCCTGGGTAAAGCCACGCTGGTGTTCGATAGCGTCACGCCCTAGCAACCAGCAAAGCTGCCCGTGAAATCGGCTGCTTAACGATCCGCATTTCAAATTAACCTAGCTAAAGCTAAAATGAAAGTCAAGAATACCCTGTTTTTAGCCTTGGCGCTACTCCTGCTCTCGCATGGCTTATCCGCCCAGACCTACAACAACATGTGGGTGCCCGATACGCTGAGCGGCACCAATTTCAACCTGGCCGTGAAGGATACCTTCGCACAGCTGGTGTCGGGGAATCAGACCATTACGGGCGGCGTGAACCGGAGCCAGTTCTGGGGGCCCACGCTCATCATGACCAAGGGCACCACGGTGCACCTGAACGTGACCAACCGACTGAACGACACGACCACCATTCATTGGCATGGCATGCACTTGCCGGCCGTGATGGACGGTGGACCGTACCAGACCATTCCGCCCGGCACGGTGTGGCGGCCCTACTGGGCGGTGAAGAATCAGGCGGCCACGCTCTGGTACCACCCGCACCTGCACAAGATGACGCAGGCCCAGGTGACCAAGGGCGTGGGCGGCTTTATCATCATCCGCGACGCGGCGGAGGCGGCTCTGCCCCTGCCCCGCAAATACGGGATCGACGATTTTCCGCTGGCCCTGACCAGCCGCCGGTTTCTATCCAGCAATCAGATGGCGGCCACCCTGTCGGATAACTACGGCGACTACGCCATGGTGAACGGCACCCTCAACCCCCAGGTGAGCCTACCCAGCCAGGTGGTTCGGCTGCGCATTCTGAATGCCGAGATTCAGCGGGGCTACAACCTGGGCTTCAGCGATAACCGCACGTTTTATGTGATTGGCAATGACGGGGGCCTGCTCAACGCCCCGGTGGCCGTGACGCGCCTGGCCGTGCAGACGGGTGAGCGCTACGAAATTCTGGTGGACCTGGGCGGCAGCCCCGTGGGTACGTCCCTGTTTTTGAAAGCGTATAACTCCAATGCCGAGCTGCTGGCCATTCTGCCCGGCACCCAAACGGGGAACGCGGCCTTTGGCTGGCCCGGACAGGAAGGCCGTCCTTCCCCGCCCAACGGCAACACCGGCCCGCTCAACGGCGGCCTGCTGAACAACGTCGATTTTAACGTGCTCAAGATTAATGTGGTGGCGGCCACGGCCACGGCCCGCACGACTATTCCGACCACGCTCATCAACAACACGTACTGGGCGGCGGCTAACGTAACCAACTCGCGCACCATCACCGTGACCGGCGGGCAGGGGGGCACGGCTTTCTCGCTCAATAACCAGTTCTACAGTGGCGCCCGCATTAACCAAACGGTGAACGTGAACGCGCTGGAGCAGTGGACCATCACGAACAACAACATTTTCGGGCACGCCTTTCACCTCCACGATGTCGCGTTCAACATCATCTCGCGCAGCGGCGGCAACCTCGGCACCACGGTGCGCCCCTATGAGCAGGGCTGGAAGGACGTGGTCTGGATTCCGATTGGCGGCAGCGTCACATTTCTGGCCAAATTCGAGGACTACGCCGATGCCACCTGGCCCTACATGTACCACTGTCACGCCCTGACCCACGAAGACGAGGGCATGATGGGCACGTTCAGAGTCGTCGGCACGACCACGGCCGTGACGGCCGCCGCGCTGGCCGCCGCCGGGTTCACGCTCTACCCCAACCCAGCCCAGAGCCGGCTCAACGTAGCCTTTGCCACGCCGGGGGCCTCGGCCTACTACGTGCGGGTGACCGATGCCGTGGGCCGCACGATCTATATGCTGCCCCGCCCGGAGCTGCAGCAGGGCCTTGATGTGAGCCAGTTGGGCAAGGGCGTGTATTTCGTGCAGCTCACCGATGAGAAAACCCGCCTTACCACCAGCCAAAAATTCGTGAAAGAATGAGCCATTTACTTTCTTCTCGCGCCTTCGTCGGGTTCAGTCTGGCAGCGACCCTGGTAGGATTCAGGCCCGAAACCGCCGCCGTGGGCAGCCCGGTGGCCGACTTCCGACTGCGCGGCGTGAACAACCAAGCGGTATCGCTGGCCGACTACAAAGGGGCGAAAGGCTTTATCGTGGTGTTCACCTGCAACCACTGCCCGTTTGCCAAACTCTACACCGCCCGGCTGAACGCGCTGAGCCGCAAATACCAGCCGCTGGGCGTGCCGCTGCTGGCCATCAACTCGATGGATACGGTGGTGTACGCCGATGAGAGCTTCCGCAACATGCAGCTGCGCGCCCAGACCGAGAAGTTCTGCTTCCCCTACCTGCACGATGCCCGCCAAACAGTGGGCCGCAACTTCCGGGCCGAGCACACGCCCCAGACCTACGTCATCTGGCGGGAAGACCGGCAGTGGAAAATCAAATACAGCGGCGCGGTAGATGACAACGGCGCGGAGCCGGCCCAGGTAAAAAATCCCTACGTCGAACGGGCCGTGGACGAGTTATTGGCCCGCAAACCCGTTTCCACGCCGCAAACCAGCTCCTTCGGCTGCGCTATTTTTTTCCGCAAGCAGCTGTAGCATTTCCAGCCGCATTGGTCCTGAACGCCCCTGCCAGGCGTCTGGGAGCATGCCGGAAGCATTCCCTATTTTCAGATTCTTGATGAAATTAAGAATACTCCTCCTCGCCTTGAGTTGCACCCTGAGCACGGCGCTTTCGGCCCACACGCTGGACTACGGCCCCGTCACGCTCCGCCACTGGACGGTGACCGGCGCGCACCAGACCCTCGACGGCGCGTTTCTGATGTACAAGAACCACCAGGTATACATTGAGGAGCGGAACCACCGGATCAGCCATTTCCCGCTGGCCAGTTTCTCGGCGGCCGACCAGGCGTTTGCCCTGGACAAGCACGCCTGGGTCACGCGGCTCAACGCCGGAATCGCGGCGGCTCCCGCGCAGCCGGCGGCGGCTCCCGCGCCGGTTTCCTTCCTGACCCGGTTCCTGCTGCTGGCCGTACTTTTCGGGCTCATCGGTGGGTACGTGCTGGCCGTGGCCGACCAGCAGCGGCGGCAATACGTGCGCCCCATTGGCTTGGCCCTGGGCGCGATGCTGCTCTTCGGTTTCACCAAAAAAGTGCTGCAAGCCCAGCAGACCACCACCGACCCGCTGCTGCTCGACGCTGCCTTTACGCCCTTCAAGCCCCAGGTGAGCACCTTCTGGAACAGTACCTACTTCTACGTGCAGTCGCAGGGTATTCCCACCACCCACGCCATGATGGCGGGCATCACCGGCTGGCAGCAGCAGGTGCCTATTCCGCAGTGCTACGTGGGCAGCAACGCCTGGCCCATTCCGCTCAACCCAGTGGTGGCGGCCACGCCCGTGCCCGTAAACCCCAGCCACTTCTACCGGGGCGCGGTGGCCGTGGCCGTGAACGGGGTGGCCATTTTCAACCCCTACACCAATACCGGCGTCGACGCCTACCTCGACGGCCAACTCGACACCTTCGGAGGGCACTGCGGAATGGCTGACGACTACCACTACCATATCGCCCCGCTCAGTTTGTACAGCCAAACTCTGGCAACGCGCCCCATTGCTTACGGCCTCGACGGTTTTGCCGTGTATGGCCCCACCGAACCCGACGACGTGGCCATGACTACGCTCGACGCCAACCACGGCCATTACTACGGCACCGCCGGCGTGTACCACTACCACGGCACGGCCACCGCGCCCTACATGATTGGCAACATGGTGGGCCAGGTGACGGAGGATGCCACTCACCAGATTGTCCCGCAGGCGGCAGCCCGGCCCGTGCGCCCCGGCCAGCAGCCCCTGCGTGGGGCGGTTATCACCGGCTGCGCGCCCAATGCCGCCGGCAACGGCTATGCCGTATCGTATACACTCAATAATCAGTCATACTCGCTGAACTACAACTGGACCACGGGCGGCCTTTATACCTTCAACCTGGTGGCCCCCACCGGCACCACCACCAGCACCTACACCGGCACTGCCCCCTGCGCCGTGCCTTTGGCCACCCGCGCCGCCAACGCCGGCAGCGCGGCTATGACCATTTATCCCAACCCCAGCAGCCAGACGTTTTCGCTGGCCCTCGGCCCGAACATCGCCGGGCGCGACGTGCAGGACCTGGCCATCTACGACCAGAAAGGGGCGCTGGTGTATCGCACGCGGCAATACCAGACCAGTATTAACCCCGGCTCGCTGGCCCCCGGTGCCTACGTGGTGAAGGTGCAAACCGCCGCCACAGCCTGGACGAGCAAGCTGGTAGTGGAGTAAATCCCGGCGGCCGGGCGGTCCACCGACCGGCCGCTGTACCCCCAGCTTCTGGAAGAGCTCCACTGACCAATCCCATAAATCCTCCAACAATGGCCGCAAGAATAATCCTTGCTTGGCCTGCTGGGGGCATTTAGTCTCTGTGCCCGCGCCCAGTACAATACGATTCTGATAATTGCGGACGGCCTGAGTCCAGATTATTTCGATTTCTATGATAATACCCTGGACACGGTGGTCGTGCCTAGAGCGTGAGGACAATTACCTTTGAGCAAAAACAGCTTAGCCGATGCGTCGTCACGAAATAACAGACCGCCAATGGGGCGTGGTTGCGCCCCTGCTC
>JAYWCH010000166.1:0-3369 GCA_043780755.1 Hymenobacter sp. | reverse complement strand
AGCACTTCGCGGCCATCGACCAACGGACCACCAGGGGCGAACACGGCCGGCACTTCCTCAATATTACCCACGGCAAACTCGCTCTGGCTAAACAGATTGGAGTTGTAGCGATCGGCATTCTCGGCCAGAAGCTGCTCCAGGTGGCGCTGCACGGCGCGGCGGCCGGCGCTGCGCTTTTCGTTGCGCACGTGACGCAGGGCGCGGCGCATGGTCCGCACAATGTCGGCCCGGATGGGCGTGGGATTTACCTTGAGCTGCTCCACCAGCTCGTGCAGGGTGTTTTCGGTCCCGGTATCCGACACCAGCTTTTCGAGCAGCACCACGGCCTCATCCCGCTCCGACTTGATGGGGTTGTAGAATTCGGCCCAGGCGGCGGTGCGGGCTACTTTAATGGTGGCAGCGGCGGTTTTTTCAATCTCATCCAGCTCGACTTCGGTGGCGTGGCCTTCGGCCAGCAGCCATTCGCGCAGCTTGTGCAGGCAGTCGTGGGCATCTTCCCAGCCCAGGCGGTCCTTGCTCTTGTAGCGCTCGTGCGAGCCACTTGTGCTGTGGCCCTGCGGCTGGGTGAGCTCCGTGACGTGAATGAGCACGGGCACGTGCTGCTCGCGACAGACGGCAGCGGCACGCTGGTAGGTATCGATTAGCCCGGCGTAGTCCCAGCCGCGCACCACGTAAATCTCGAAGCCCGGCTGGCCTTCGCCGTCGCGCTGCAAACCAGCCAGGGCTTCCGAAATACTCTGCTTAGTGGTGTGGTATTCGGCCGGTACGGAGATGCCGTAGTGGTCGTCCCATACGCTCACCAGCATGGGCACCTGGAGGACGCCGGCCGCATTCAGAGCTTCAAAAAACATCCCTTCCGACGTACTGGCGTTGCCGATGGTGCCGAAAGCAATCTCGTTGCCGTGGTTGGAAAGCCGCGAAAACGGGTGCAGCGCCGGGTTTTGGCGGAACAGCTTGGAGGCGTAGGCCATACCTAACAGGCGCGGCATCTGGGCGGCGGTGGGCGAGATGTCGGCCGAGGAATTCTTGGTCTGGGTGAGGTCGGTGAGGTTGCCGTCCTCGTCGAGCATACGGGTGGCGAAGTGGCCATTCATGGCGCGACCGGCGGTGGCGGGCTCGGCTTCCACGTCGGGGTTAGCGTAGAGCTGGGCGAAATACTGCTCCCAGGTCAGCTGCCCGATGGCGACCATGAACGTCTGATCGCGGTAGTAGCCGGCACGAAAGTCGCCGTTCTGAAAGGCGCGAGCCATGGCCAATTGCGGCACTTCCTTACCGTCGCCAAAAATACCAAACTTGGCTTTGCCCATAAAAACCTCCTTGCGGCCGGCTAAGGACGCGTGGCGACTTTCCCAGGCCAGCAGGTAATCGGAGAGTAGATCAGCCTTCGAAAGGGCGACGGTGAGTACGGGAGCGGCGGTTTCGGCAGTGGACATAGCGTGATAAAGCGGGGGGTGGGATATGTAGAAAGGACGAGTCGGCCGAAACCGCGGGGCAAAAATACAGAATTGCGGCCGGGCGGATGGCCCTCGGGGTTTGGGCGTACATTTGGGTAGCAGTGAGCGTACGGGCCGGATTCTATTTTTGCCCGGCGGCGCCAGCCCACATTTTCATATTGTTAAACAAGACTGCGCGGCAAGTGGCGGCGCTCAGGTTTGGCTGGCAATTCCGGCTTCCCGATTATGAAACAACTTCTGACTATCTGCCTGCTGGCCCTGGCCCTGGGCGCCCGCGCCCAGGCCGTTTTGCAGTTTGAAACCGACAACCACGACTTCGGCAACGTGCCCGAGGGCACCATGGCGACGTACGAGTTCAAATTTAAAAACACCGGCAACCAACCCGTCGTCATCGCCAACGTGCAGGCCAGCTGCGGCTGCACCACCCCGGACTGGACCAAAACGCCGGTCTTGCCCGGCAAGTCCGGCATCGTGCGGGCCATGTACAGCAGCGCCGGCCGGCCCGGCGTTTTCAACAAAACGGTGACCGTAACCAGCAACGCCACCGAGGCCAGCAAAGTCCTTAGCATCAAAGGTTCGGTACTCACTAAAGCAGAGATCAAACCCACCCTGACGGCCGCGCGGCTGGCCAAATCCCCCCACCTGGTGCTGAGCGCCAGCAGCCATGACTTCGGTAAGATGGAAGCCGGCCAGCAGCCCATCGCCCGCTTCACGGTGAAAAATACCGGCAAGACCGATCTGATCCTCGGCGCACTTTCCGCCGGCTGCTACTGCGTGGGCTACCGGACGCCCCCGGCGCCCATCGGCCCCGGCCAAAGCGCGACGATTGAGCTGCTCTACAACCAGCGCCAGCTCGGCCAGGTGAGCGACGTAGTGACCATCGCCTCCAACGACGTGAGCGGCGACGCCAAAATCACGCTCCGCGCCACCATCGTCCGTGACCTGAGCGGCAACAGCATGGTGAAGGAAAGCGGTACGGCCGTTCCGTTCAAGTAAAAATTATTGTTGTCGGGCCGCGATTTGCCTCGCCTGATTGGTGGGGCTTTTTGTTAAGTAGCATATCAGAGCAAGTCCACCTTCGGCCAACGCAGTATCGCATGGAAAATCCAGCTTCATCGGTCGCCTCCGCCTACGTGGCGCCGGCCCAGACGCGCATCGGCCACGTACACCTGCGGGTTACGGATCTGGATAAAGCACTGGCTTTTTACCAGGGCATTCTGGGTTTCCAGCTCATGCAGCGCTTCGGCGACCAGGCAGCGTTCATTTCGGCCGGCGGCTACCATCACCACATCGGGCTCAATACCTGGAACAGCCTGGGTGGCCCGCCCGCCCGGCAACACGGGGCCGGGCTGTACCACACCGCCATTCTCTACCCCACGCGGGCCGATCTGGCGCAGGCCGTCCGGCAGCTGGCCGCGGCCAATTACCCCCTGACCGGCTCGGCCGATCACGGCGTGTCGGAGGCCATTTACCTCGACGACCCCGACGGCAACGGGGTCGAATTGTACTGGGATCGCCCCCGCGAGCAGTGGCCCCCGGCCCCCGCCGGCGCCGTGCAGATGTACACCCGCGCCCTGGATCTGGCCGACCTGCTGGACGAAAAATAACCCGCCGGCCCAGCCCGCCGCTCCCCGCCGCTGGCTGGTTCTGTCTCTATCTTTGCAGCTCTAATTTCATTCCTTCTGATTCAACCAACCTCCCACCCTTCGATATGATAATCGGCGTTCCTAAAGAAATTAAAAATAACGAAAACCGCGTGGGCCTTACGCCCGCCGGCGTTGCCGAATTGCGCAAGCACGGCCACACCCTGCTGGTACAGGCCACCGCCGGCGAGGGCAGCGGCTTCAGCGACGAGGAGTATCAGACGGCGGGCGCTACGTTGCTCACGACCATTGCCGAGGTGTACGGGCAGGCC
>JAYWCH010000165.1:0-14654 GCA_043780755.1 Hymenobacter sp. | reverse complement strand
GCTTCGCGGAAACCACCACGGGCGGCGAGTTCGAACGACAGGGCGTCCGAGTCAACGTCGTGGAAGGAACCGTGATAGAGACGCACTTTCATGCCCTCAATCGGGAAGCCGGCCAATGGGCCCTGCTTCATGGCTTCTTCGAAACCTTTTTGAATCGGGGCAATGAATTCGCGGGGGATTACGCCGCCCACGATGGCATTGTCGAATTCGAAGCCAGGCTTCTCCGGATCGGTCTCTTTCGGACCGAGCTCAAACACGATATCACCGAACTTACCACGGCCACCGGTCTGCTTCTTGTAGGTTTCGCGGTGATCGACCTTCTTGGTGAGAACCTCCTTGTAGGCCACCATTGGGGCGCCCTGGTTGATTTCCACTTTGAATTCGCGACGCATCCGGTCGATGATGATTTCAAGGTGCAACTCGCCCATGCCGCGCAACACCGTCTGACCCGTCTCGGGGTCAGTGTGCACTTTCAGCGTGGGGTCTTCCTCGATGAGTTTGGCGATGGCCATACCCATTTTATCAACGTCAGCCTGCGTCTTGGGCTCGATCGCGTAGCCGATTACCGGCTCGGGGAAGCTCATCGACTCGAGGACGATTGGGTGCTTCTCCTCGCTCAGCGTGTCGCCGGTGCGGATATCTTTGAAACCAACGCCGGCAGCAATATCACCCGCCTGAATTTTATCAATCGGGTTCTGCTTGTTGGAGTGCATCTGCATGAGGCGCGAGATGCGCTCCTTCTTGCCAGTGCGGTTGTTGAGCACGTACGAGCCGGCATCCAACACGCCGCTGTAGCAGCGGAAAAAGCACAAACGACCTACGAACGGATCGGTAGCAATTTTGAAGGCCAGCGCGGTGAACGGCTCCGAGTTATCGGGGTGACGCACAATTTCCACGCCGCTGTCCGGATCGGTACCCACGATGGCGGGCATGTCGAGGGGCGACGGCAGGTAAGCCATTACGGCATCCAGCATGGTCTGCACACCTTTGTTTTTGAAGGCCGATCCGCACAATACCGGCGAGAACTTCATGTCGATTACCGCCTGGCGGATCACGACCATCATTTCCTCTTTGGTAATGGAGTCCGGGTTCTCGAAGAATTTCTCCAGCAACGCGTCATCATACTCGGCCACACTCTCAACGAGCTTCTGGCGCCACTCGGCCACGGTTTCCACCAAATCCTCGGGGACGGGGATTTCGCTGTACGACTTGCCTTCGGTAGCATCATCCCACACGATGGCTTTGCCAGTCAGCAAGTCCACTACGCCTTTGAAGGTGTCTTCAGCGCCGATCGGAATCTGCAACGGCACTGGGTTTGCACCCAACTTGTCTTTGATCTCCGTAACTGCCTTGAAAAAGTCAGCACCGGCGCGGTCCATTTTGTTGACGAAGCAGATGCGGGGCACGCTGTACTTGTCAGCCTGGCGCCACACCGTCTCCGACTGCGGCTCTACTCCCGACACGGCGCAGAACAAGGCCACGGCCCCGTCCAGTACGCGCAGCGAGCGCTCCACTTCCACCGTGAAGTCCACGTGGCCGGGGGTGTCAATCAGGTTGATTTTGTACAGCTTGGTATCGGCGGTCGGGTCACCCTTCACGTCGGTTGGGTAATTCCAGAAAGTAGTCGTGGCGGCCGACGTAATCGTAATGCCCCGCTCCTGCTCCTGCTCCATCCAGTCCATCGTGGCCGCACCATCGTGCACTTCCCCGATTTTGTGGGTTTTCCCGGTGTAATACAGGATACGCTCCGACGTCGTGGTCTTACCGGCGTCGATGTGCGCCATAATCCCGATGTTACGGAGGTATTGTAATTCTTGATTAACGGCCATTTTTCTGGTTATAATGAGTGAATAAACGAATGAGTGAATGAATGATTTGGTTCCGTTAGGGGTACATCACTCATTCACTCATTTGCTTATTCGCACTTGTTAGAAACGGAAGTGCGAGAAGGCCTTGTTGGCCTCGGCCATGCGGTGGGTGTCGTCCTTCTTCTTGACGGCGGCACCTTCCCCTTTGGCGGCAGCGATGATCTCACCGGCCAGCTTGTCCTTCATGGTTTTCTCACCACGACGACGGGCGTACTGAATCATCCACTTAGCCCCTACCGAGATGCGGCGATCAGCGCGCACTTCGATTGGAACCTGGAACGTAGCACCACCCACGCGGCGGCTCTTCACCTCCACGGTTGGCATTACGTTGTTCAACGCTTTGCGCCACATTTCGAGGCCGCTCTCTTTGGTCCGCTCCTCAACGAGGTCGCAGGCGTCGTAGAAAATGGTGTAGGCCAGGTTTTTCTTCCCGTCGTACATCATGTAGTTCACGAAACGGGTCACCAGCGTCTCCTTGTATTTAGGATCCGGCAGCAGGATGCGCTTCTTTGGTTTTGACTTTCTCATGGTTTATTTAGTTGTCAGTTGTTAGTTGCCCACTATCCGTAACAAACCGGTTAAAAGCGGCTCGTTACGGACAATCAGCAACTGACAACTAATAAATTATTTCTTCTTCTTAGCGGGTGCACCTTTCGCGGCGGCGACTGGCTGACCGGGCTTCGGACGCTTGGCACCGTACTTCGAACGACGCTGCGTGCGACCGCTTACCCCGGCGGTATCGAGCGCACCACGGATGATGTGGTAACGAACACCGGGCAAGTCTTTAACCCGGCCTCCACGAATCAGCACGATGCTGTGTTCCTGGAGGTTGTGGCCTTCACCGGGGATGTATGCGTTCACTTCCTTACCGTTGGTAAGGCGCACACGGGCCACTTTGCGCATAGCCGAGTTCGGCTTCTTAGGCGTGGTGGTGTACACACGGGTGCACACGCCCCGACGCTGCGGGCACGAATCAAGGGCAGGCGACTTTGACTTGGTAGTCAAAGCCTCCCGGCCTTTCCGTACTAACTGATTGATGGTTGGCATTTAGCTGATGGTTTATTTGGAGCCGTTTGCCCCTAAAATTTGGCTTGCAAAGGTACGTTTATTCCGGCGCAATAGCAAACAGGATGAGCCGGTTAATTTGTAGCGGGCTGGTTTGGACCAAAAAACAAAAAGCGCCTCCGTGCTGACCGGCGGCGCTTTCAGGGAAGAAATAACTGGTTCGACCTACGCCTCTCCAACTGCGCCCCCGAAATTCATTGGGTAGCTGGGCGCTTCATTCTGCATTTTGATGGCCCCAAAAGCCGCCTCGAAGCGCTCGATGTTCTCCGTCAGCGCCTGCAACAGCCGCTTGGCGTGCTCGGGCGTGACGACGATGCGCGCCTTCACCTTAGCCTTGGGTAGGCCGGGCATCATGCGGATGAAGTCAATCACAAACTCGCTGTTGCTGTGCGCAATCATGGCGAGGTTGGCGTATTCGCCCTCCGCCATCGCTTCGGAAAGTTCGATGTTTATGGCGTTCGGGTCTGGGTTTTGGTCGGTTTGCATAGCGGGGTAACTAATGAATTCAGGCAGCAAACTTACTCACATAAAAATTAGATAAGCCCATAAAAATCATTGACAGGTACAAATTAATAATCGTCTATTCCCTGATTTTTGACAGCACCCTACCTCCTGATTATCCTGATCAAGCTAACTCCCGACAAAGGAAAACAAAAAAGCCGACCGGTTCACACCGGTCGGCTTCTTCTTACTCAGCCGCAGGATTACTCCTGGGTCGAAACTTCACGCTTACCGGCGCGCGAGGGGCGCTTAACCGGTACCGCTTCCTCAGCGGCTTTGGCAGCCTGGGCGGCGGCCATTTCCTCTTTCGAGCCTACAATCTGACGCGTGTACTCGCGCAGACCGGTACCGGCCGGGATGAGGTGACCAACGATTACGTTCTCTTTCAGACCGAGCAGCTGGTCGGCTTTGCCGCGGATGGCGGCTTCGCTCAGCACCTTGGTCGTCTCCTGGAAGGAAGCGGCCGAGATGAACGAGGCCGTGCCCAGCGAGGCCTGCGTGATCCCCTGCAGCGTCGGACGGGAAACCGAAGGCTGGGCATCGCGCACTTGCACCAGGGCAAGGTCGCGGCGCTTCAGGCTACTATTTTCGTCGCGCAAGCGGCGGGCATTCACAATCTGACCGGGCTTCATGTTGGTCGAGTCACCGGCTTCGGTCACGACTTTCATATCGATGATCGTGTCGTTCTCGGCCATGAAGATGATCTTGTCGATCACCTGGTTTTCGAGGAACGACGTGTCACCCGCGTCGAGAATCACCACTTTCTGCATCATCTGGCGAACTACCACTTCGATGTGCTTATCGTTGATCTTCACGCCCTGCAAGCGGTACACTTCCTGGATCTCATTCACCAGATACTCCTGCACGGCGCCCGGACCCTGAATGCTCAGGATGTCGGAAGGCGTGATGGCTCCATCCGACAATGGCATGCCGGCGCGGATAAAGTCGTTGTCCTGCACCAGAATGTGCTTGGAGAGCGGCACCATGTACTTCTTCTTGACGCCGTCTTTCGACTCGACAAAGATTTCACGGTTACCGCGCTTCACGGTGCCGTAGGTTACTACGCCATCGATTTCCGACACCACGGCCGGGTTGGACGGGTTACGGGCCTCAAACAGCTCGGTAACGCGGGGCAGACCACCGGTGATGTCGCGGGTTTTGCCCACGGCCCGGGGAATCTTGGCCAGAATGTGTCCGGCTTTGATTTTCTCGTTGTTCTCCACGCTGATGTGTGAGCCCACGGGGATGCTGTAAGCCTTCTGGCCTTCGGCATCGCCCTTTTTGCCGGGGCGCACAATGATGGATGGGTTCTGGTCCTTAGCCTTCGACTCGATGATTACCTTCTCGCGGTGACCGGTCTGTTCATCCGACTCCTCACGATATGTAATGCCTTCGGTGATGGCATCGTACTGAACGTTACCATCGAACTCGGCCAGAATAACGGCGTTGTACGGATCCCAGTTGTTCAGTTCCTGGCCTTTCTCCACTTCCTGACCTTCTTCCACGAGCAGGAATGAGCCGTAAGGAATGTGGTTGGTCGTGTATACTTTGCCAGTGCCTTTCTCCACGATGCGGATTTCACCCGAGCGACCCATGACCACGGTACCTTTCACGCCTTCGGCGCTGGAGGTCGACACGGTACGAACGTCTTCGAATTCGACTACACCGGCAAATTTGGCTTTGATGTTGGCTTCAACGGCGATGTTGGAAGCCGTACCACCGACGTGGAAGGTCCGCAGGGTCAGCTGCGTGCCGGGCTCGCCAATCGACTGCGCGGCGATAACACCGACAGCCTCACCACGCTGCACCATACGACCCGAAGCCAGGTTACGACCGTAGCACTTGGCGCAGATACCACGCTTGCTTTCGCAGGTCAGTACCGAGCGGATTTCCACCGACTCAATGCTGGTAGCGTCGATGCGGCGCGTCGTGTCTTCCTTGATTTCTTCACCGGCCACCAGAATTACTTCGTCGGTGAGCGGGTCAATGATATCATGGACGGCCACGCGGCCGAGGATACGCTCGGACAGCGGCTCAACGATGTCCTCGTTGTCTTTCAACGCGAAGGTTTCGATGCCCCGCAGGGTACCGCAGTCGGGCTCGTTCACAATAACATCCTGCGAAACGTCTACCAGACGACGGGTCAGATAGCCGGCGTCAGCCGTCTTCAAAGCCGTGTCGGCCAGACCTTTCCGGGCACCATGGGTCGAGATGAAGTACTCGATTACGTCCAGACCTTCTTTGAAGTTGGACAGAATCGGGTTTTCGATGATCTCGCCGATCGAACCCTGCAGCGACTTCTGAGGCTTAGCCATCAGACCACGCATCCCGCCCAGCTGGCGAATCTGCTCGCGCGAGCCACGGGCTCCCGAGTGCATCATCATATAGATGGAGTTGAAACCCTGGTTTTCGCGCTCCAAACGACCCATCAGCGTTTCCGTGATCTGGTTGTTGATACGCGTCCAGATGTCAATAACCTGGTTGTAACGCTCGTTGTCGGTAATCAGACCCATCTGGTAGTTCTGGGTTACCGCTTTCACGTCGTTCTGAGCTTGCAGAATCAGCTCATCCTTCTCTTTTGGAATCTGGATATCACCCAGACCCATGCTCAGACCGCCTTTGTAGGCCGACTGGAAGCCGAGAGTTTTGATTTCGTCGAGGAACTGCGCGGTGCGGGCCATGCCCGTGCGCTTGAACACCTGCGAAATGATTTGCTGAAGCTTCTTCTTGGTCAGCAGCTCGTCAACGAACCCGACTTCGGCGGGCACCATCTGATTGAACAGCACGCGGCCGGCAACGGTATCAACTACCCGGGTTACCAGATCGTCGTTCTCGTCCCGAATCTGCGTCCGCACCTTGATGTAAGCGTGCTTCGAAAGCTTGCCTTCGTTGAGGGCGATCACTACTTCTTCGTCCGAGTAGAACACGCGGCCTTCGCCTTCGATCTTTTCGTCGTCGGTGCTGCGCTTGCCTTTGGTGACGTAGTACAACCCGAGCACCATGTCCTGCGACGGCACCGCGATGGGCGCGCCGTTGGCGGGGTTCAGGATGTTGTGCGAAGCCAGCATGAGCATGGAGGCTTCCAGGATAGCAGCTGGCCCGAGGGGCACGTGCACGGCCATCTGGTCACCGTCAAAGTCAGCGTTGAAAGCCGTACAAACGAGTGGGTGCAGCTGAATAGCCTTGCCCTCGATGAGCCGCGGCTGGAACGCCTGGATACCCAGGCGGTGCAACGTTGGAGCCCGGTTGAGCAACACGGGGTGACCTTTCAGCACGTTCTCCAGGATATCCCAGACCACAGCATCTTTGCGGTCCACGATTTTCTTGGCCGATTTCACCGTTTTCACAATGCCGCGCTCGATGAGCTTGCGGATGATGAACGGCTTGAACAGCTCGGCCGCCATGTTCTTGGGCAGGCCGCACTCGTGCAGCTTCAGCTCCGGACCAACGACGATAACCGAACGACCGGAATAGTCCACCCGCTTACCGAGCAGGTTCTGACGGAAGCGGCCCTGCTTGCCTTTCAGCATGTCGGACAGCGACTTCAGCGCACGGTTGCCTTCGGCCCGCACGGCATTCACTTTGCGCGAGTTGTCAAACAGCGAATCGACGGCTTCCTGCAGCATGCGCTTCTCGTTCCGCAGAATCACTTCCGGCGCTTTGATCTCGATCAAGCGCTTGAGGCGGTTGTTACGGATGATGACGCGACGATACAGATCGTTCAGGTCGGAAGTGGCGAAACGGCCACCGTCCAGCGGCACGAGCGGACGCAGCTCCGGGGGAATCACCGGCACCATGCGGATGACCATCCACTCGGGACGGTTTTCTACGCGGGTCGCGGCGTCGCGGAAAGCTTCGACTACGCGCAGACGCTTCAGCGCCTCAGCCTTACGCTGCTGCGAGGTCTCGTGGGCGGCAGAATCCCGCAGCGAATAGCTCAGCTCATCCAGGTTGATGCGCTCCAACAACATGTGCAGAGCATCAGCCCCCATGCGGGCGATGAATTTATTAGGATCTTCGTTGGGCAGAATCTGATTCTCGCGGGGGAGCTTATCGATGATATCCAGGTACTCGTCTTCGGTGAGGAAGTCCAGGATCTGCACACCTTCTTCCGCCATCGTGCCGGGCTGAACCACCACGTACCGCTCGTAATAGATAATCTGATCGAGCTTCTTGGTCGGCAGACCCAGCAAGTAACCGATTTTGTTCGGCAGCGATTTGAAGTACCAGATGTGCGCAACGGGCACCACCAACTCGATGTGGCCCATGCGCTCCCGACGCACCTTTTTCTCGGTCACCTCCACGCCGCAACGGTCGCAGATGATGCCCTTGTAGCGGATGCGCTTGTATTTGCCGCAGTGGCATTCCCAGTCCTTCACCGGACCGAAAATCCGCTCACAGAACAAGCCACCCATCTCGGGCTTGTACGTGCGGTAGTTAATGGTTTCAGGCTTAACTACTTCCCCGGTGCTACGCTCCAGAATTGCTTCGGGCGAGGCCAGCGAAATAGTGACTTTGGAAAAGTCCTGAACCAGCTTTTTATTTTTTGCGAAAGCCATTTGATTGGTTTTTAGCTGTTAGCTGTTTGGCTTTTTGCTGCTTGAATCTTCGCTCATCGCCAGATGAGCGCAAGAGAATCAAACAGTTCGACTCTTATAAGCAAGCTTTTGCAGAACAGATAGGTATATTCTGCGGAGCCTTTTTAAAAGGTCTTTTATTATCTGACCGGCCGGGCTGAGGGATGAGAAGGCCTTCGATTAGGATGCTTAGCGAGTCAATTACTGTCCTGACCATATCTCGGAACAGCCTCGCATGCATCTTTCACTGAAGCGTTTTTTCATCCTTCGTGAGTCGGAGCTGCCTATTTAGCGGCCCCGCTGCCCACCGACAGGATAAGCTGCCCGTTACCTTCAGGACCATGAGTCTCGCCGGCAACAGGCAGCTATTAATTACTCCAAGGTGATTTCCAGGGCCAGACCACGCAATTCGTGGAGCAGCACGTTGAACGACTCGGGGATATTCGGCTTGGGCAGAATATCGCCTTTTACAATGGCTTCGTACGCTTTAGCACGACCCACCACGTCATCCGATTTCACCGTCAGGATTTCCTGCAGAACGTTGGAAGCACCGAAGGCCTCCAATGCCCACACTTCCATCTCGCCGAAGCGCTGACCACCGAACTGGGCCTTACCACCCAGCGGCTGCTGCGTGATGAGCGAGTACGGCCCAATGGAACGGGCGTGCATCTTGTCATCTACCAGGTGACCGAGCTTGAGCATATATATCACGCCCACGGTTACCGGCTGATCAAACTGCTGTCCGGTCAGACCATCGTGCAGGTAAGTCCGGCCAAATACTGGCAAGCCAGCTTCCGTCAGCTCCGCCGAAACTTCTGCTTCGGTAGCACCGTCGAAAATTGGGGTTGCGTAGGTGCGGCCCAGCTTCAGGCCCGCCCAGCCCAGTACGGTTTCGTAGATCTGACCGATGTTCATGCGGCTAGGCACACCCAACGGGTTCAGCACGATGTCCATTGGCGTACCATCGGCGAGGAAGGGCATGTCCTCATCGCGTACGATGCGGGCTACCACTCCTTTGTTACCGTGACGACCGGCCATTTTATCACCCACCTTCAGCTTGCGCTTCTTGGCGATGTAAACTTTGGCCAGCTGCACGATGCCGGCGGGCAGCTCATCCCCCACTTCCAGGGTGAAGCGCTGACGCTTGAATTTCGCGGTGATCGTGTTCCGGCGCTTGGCGTAGTTACGCACCAGCTCCAGCAACAGGCCGTTCACGCGGGCATCAGCCGTCCAGCCCTCCAGAATCAGGTCCTTGAACAGGTTGACTTCTTCCGGTACGGCGTAGTTGCTTTCGTCCTTGTAAGGGTTCTTCTCGGGGAAGAGGCCTTCGTTGATGTTCTTGCGGTTGAACTTCGCGCCCTTGGTGATCATCTCCTCGCCGAAGCGATGCTTGATACCCTGTGACGTTTTGCCTTCCAGCAACTGCACCAGTTTGTCGATCATAATGGCCTTCACGCCGCGCAGCTCGTGGGCGTACTTATCCTTCAGCTCTTCCACTTCCTTCTTCGACTTGGCCCGAAGGTTTTTGTCTTTCTTAGGACGGGAAAACAGCTTGGTGCCGATGACCACACCCTGCAGGGAGGGCGGCGCCTTAAGCGAGGCATCTTTAACATCGCCGGCCTTGTCCCCAAAGATGGCGCGGAGCAGCTTCTCCTCCGGGGTTGGGTCCGTCTCACCCTTGGGCGTGATTTTACCAATCAGGATATCACCTTCCCGTACTTCGGCGCCGAGGCGGATGATGCCGTTGTCGTCGAGGTTGCGGACGGCTTCCTCGCTCACGTTCGGAATTTCCGAGGTCAGCTCTTCTTCGCCGCGCTTGGTTTCGCGTACTTCCAGCTCAAACTCCTCAATGTGAATTGAGGTGAAAATGTCGTCGCGAACCACGCGCTCCGAGATGACGATGGCATCTTCGAAGTTGTAACCCTGCCAAGGCATGAAGGCTACCTGCATGTTGCGGCCCAGGGCCAATTCGCCCTGGTTGGTGCCGTAGCCTTCGCAGAGCGCCTGGCCCCGGGTTACCCGCTCGCCGCGCTTCACGAGCGGCGTCAGGTTGAGGCAAGTGTCCTGGTTGGTGCGGCGGAATTTGATCAGGTCGTACGTGATCCGCTCCGCGTCGAAGCTGACCATGACGTCGTCCTCGGTCAGATCATAGCGAACCACGATCTTGTTGGCGTCCACGTAATCAATTACGCCTTCGCCTTCCGACATGATCAGCGTACGCGAGTCGCTGGCGATACGCGCTTCCAGACCCGTACCCACAATCGGAGCCTCGGGACGGAGCAGCGGAACAGCCTGACGCTGCATGTTCGAGCCCATGAGGGCCCGGTTAGCATCGTCGTGTTCCAGGAATGGAATCAGCGAAGCCGCGACCGATACAATCTGGTTCGGCGCAACGTCCATGTAGGAGTACTTACCGGGGTTAACCACGGGGAAGTCACCTTCAAAACGACCTTTAACCAGCTCCTGGGTCAGGTTACCCTTATCATCCAGACGCGAGTTGGCCTGGGCGATGTGGTGGGTATCTTCTTCCTCAGCGGTCAGGAACTTGACGTTCTCGCTCATGTCCACCTTGCCGGCTTTCACTGCGCGGTACGGGGTTTCGATGAAACCCATGCTGTTCACGCGGGCGTGAACGCAGAGCGAGGAAATCAGACCAATGTTTGGTCCCTCCGGGGTCTCGATGGTACATAGCCGGCCGTAGTGCGTGTAGTGAACGTCACGTACTTCGAAACCAGCGCGCTCCCGCGATAGACCTCCCGGCCCGAGCGCCGATACGCGACGCTTGTGCGTCACCTCGGCCAGCGGGTTGGTCTGGTCCATGAACTGCGACAGCTGGTTCGTACCGAAGAACGAGTTAATCACGCTGGACAGCGTCCGGGCATTGATCAGATCGACTGGTTTGAAGTCCTCGTTGTCCCGCACGTTCATGCGCTCTTTGATGGTCCGCGCCATGCGGGCCAGGCCCACGCCGAACTGGGCGTAAAGCTGCTCGCCCACGGTGCGCACCCGACGGTTGCTCAAGTGGTCAATGTCGTCGACAATAGCTTTCGAGTTGATCAGACCGATCAGGTATTTCACGATGAGCACGATGTCCTCATTGGTCAGTACCCGCGACTCCTGCGCCATGTCAATCTGGAGCTTCTTGTTGATCCGGTAGCGGCCTACTTCCCCGAGGTCGTAGCGCTTGTCCGAGAAGAACAGCTTCTGGATGATGTCCCGGGCAGTTTCTTCGTCGGGAGCCTCCGTATTCCGGAGCTGACGGTAAATCTGCTCAACGGCTTCCTTCTCCGAGTTGGAGTTATCCTTTTGCAGCGTGTTGTAAATGATCGCGAAATCGGCGATGTTCACATTCTCGCGGTGCAGGACCACCGACTTGGCGCCGGCCTCCAGGATGGTGTCGATGTCTTTTTCCTCAATCGTGGAATCGCGCTCCAGCAACACTTCGTTGCGGTCGATGGAAACCACTTCGCCGGTGTCCTCGTCCACGAAGTCTTCCGTCCAGGTGCGCAGCACCCGGGCGGCGAGCTTGCGGCCCACGGCTTTCTTGAGGTTTTTCTTGTCGGACTTCACTTCCTCCGACAGCCCGAACAGGTCGAGGATGTCTTTGTCGGTGCCGTAACCGATGGCGCGGAGCAGCGTAGTAACCGGGAATTTCTTCTTCCGGTCGATGTACGCGTACATCACGTTGTTCACGTCCGTGGCAAATTCAATCCACGAGCCTTTGAACGGAATGATCCGGGCTGAATACAGCTTGGTACCGTTCGTGTGCTTGCTTTGGGCAAAGAATACGCCCGGCGAGCGGTGCAGCTGCGAGACAATAACGCGCTCGGCCCCGTTGATAACGAACGAGCCCTTCACGGTCATGTAGGGAATGTTCCCGAGGAACACTTCCTGCTCAATGGTTTCGAAATCCTCGTTGTCCTTGTCGTTGCAGATCAGACGCAGCTTAGCTTTCAGCGGAACTGAGTACGTCAGGCCCCGGTCGATGCACTCGTCAACCGAATATTTCGGCGGGTCGACGTGATAATCAATAAAGTTGAGCACGAAGTTTTCGCGCGAGTCGGAGATCGGGAAGTTCTCCGCAAACACTTTGAACAATCCTTCGTTAGAACGGCGCTCGGCAGCCGTTTCCAACTGAAAGAATTCCTGGAACGAGCGTACCTGCACGTCCAGGAAGTCCGGGTACTCAATAACCTTTCTAATCTTGGCGAAATTAATTCGCGCGACGGCGGCCTTTTTCAGCGCGGCCGTTTTTGCTTTCGGTGTAGCCAATGCGTGGGGGATTAAAAGATGGACACGGAAGCGTACTATATCACCAGGTAAACGCTGGCAAGCGGAAAGTGCACATCCTGAGCTGATTGCTTAGGCTTGGGCACAGTCCAAAAAAGCGCCCAAGTGGCGCCGTTAACTCTTCCAAGGAAGGCCTGAAGTAACTACCAGACTACAAACAGGAAAAGACCTGGCTAAGTTGCCAGGTCTAACCCTTATTTGAAGCGAGTCCAGGAATGCTTCAGGAGCAGAAATTACTTAACCTCTACTTCAGCACCGGCTTCTTCGAGCTGCTTCTTCAGCGACTCAGCCTCGTCCTTGGTTACGCCTTCTTTCACGGCCTTAGGAGCACCGTCAACGAGTTCTTTGGCTTCTTTCAGGCCCAGACCGGTCAGGTCCTTCACCAGCTTCACAACGGCCAGTTTAGCGCCGCCGGCAGCCTTCAGGATCACGTCGAACGACGTCTTCTCCTCGGGAGCCTCGTCAGCAGCAGCAGCGCCGCCGCCGGCCATCATCACGGGAGCAGCAGCAGCGGGCTCGATGCCGTACTCGTCCTTCAGGATGGTTGCCAATTCGTTTACTTCTTTCACCGTCAGGTTTACGAGCTGCTCAGCGAATGCTTTCAAATCTGCCATTTCTGTAGATTGTTAAAAAAAAGGTGTTGTTGAAAATTTAATATTGGAGTCCGAAAGAGATCAGGGCAATTAAGCCGCTTCTTTCTCGGAAAGCGTTTTGAGGATGCCGGCCAGCTTGTTACCGCCGCTTTGCAGCGCCGAGATAACATTTTTGGCGGGCGATTGCAACAGGCCGATGAGTTCACCGAGCAGTTCCTGCTTGCCCTTGAGGGTAATCAGACCTTCGAGCTGGGTGGAGCCGATGTAGATGCTGGCATCAACATAAGCGCCTTTCAGCACCGGCTTAGGAGTAACCCCACGGCCGTAGGCCTGCGACTTGTAAAAGTCACGCAGCAGCTTGGCGGGAGCCGAGCCGCTCTCTTGCGAGAACAACACGCCCGACGCCCCTTGCAGGGCGGCATCCATCTCCGAAGTATCGTGGCCGAGGGTGTCCAGCGCCTTACGGATAAAGGTGTTTTTGTACACCTTATATTCCATACCGCGGTTGAAGCACAGGCGACGGAAGTCGTTGATTTTCGCTACCGACATTACCGAAGCATCGACAATGTAGAACGAGTTGTGCGATTGAAATTTTCCGCTCAACTCATCCACGAGGGTTTGTTTTTCTTCCCTGGTCATGTTTGGTTGGGTTAATTAGTTAGCGGAGTTGGCTTGGCTGTCCACCGGAACGGCGGGCGACATCGTGCTGCTGAGCGTGATGCTGCGAATGTAAGTGCCTTTCGAAGAAGAAGGCTTCAGGCGGTTCAGCGTCTGGATGATCTCCAGGGCGTTCTCAGCCAGCATGCTCTCGTCGAACGATACTTTACCCACGGAGCAGTGAATGATACCGGTTTTATCAACTTTGAAGTCGATTTTACCAGCTTTCACTTCCCGCACGGCCTTGGCCACGTCGGTCGTTACCGTACCCGACTTCGGGTTTGGCATCAGACCACGGGGACCGAGTACCCGGCCCAGACGACCCACTTTGGCCATTACAGCCGGCATGGTGATG
Organism: Hymenobacter sp.; assembly: GCA_043780755.1. Lineage (GTDB taxonomy): Bacteria > Bacteroidota > Bacteroidia > Cytophagales > Hymenobacteraceae > Hymenobacter. Next base: position 748 of record JAYWCH010000165.1, on the reverse strand, counting down.
ATGACATCAATGTCGGTCCAGCCTTTTTCAATTTTGGCGATATAGTCGTCCAGACCCACGAAGTCGGCGCCGGCGGCCAGGGCTTCAGCCTCCTTGTCGGGAGTCACGAGCGCCAGAACGCGAACGGTTTTGCCGGTGCCGTGGGGCAGGGTGGCCACGCCACGAACCATCTGGTCCGCTTTGCGGGGATCTACGCCGAGGCGCACGTCAATATCGACCGAAGCGTCAAACTTGGTGTAGGTAATGTCCTTCACCACTTTAGCGGCTTCCACGAGGCTGCGCACTTGCGTCAGATCGTGCTTGGCAAGGGATTCCTTGCGCTTTTTGCTGATTTTTGCCATCTGTCGTTTCTCCGTTTAGTTATTCAGCAAAAGGAGAATTGCCACTGATGGTCAAACCCATGCTGCGGGCCGTGCCAGCCACTGACTTCATAGCCGACTCCACCTTAAAGGCGTTGAGGTCAACCATTTTCGTTTCAGCGATCGTACGCACCTGATCCCAGGTCACCGAACCAACTTTGTTCCGGTTAGGCTCTTTCGAACCGCTCGTGATCTTAGCTGCTTCCATGAGCAACACCGGGGCGGGCGCCGTCTTCACCACAAAGTCAAACGACTTATCGGTGTACATGGTGATTAGTACAGGACAAACCTGGCCGGCTTTATCTTGGGTGCGAGCGTTAAACTGCTTGCAAAACTCCATGATGTTCAAGCCTTTGCTACCAAGTGCAGGTCCTACCGGCGGCGATGGG
>JAYWCH010000164.1:0-3987 GCA_043780755.1 Hymenobacter sp. | reverse complement strand
CAAGCCTGCTTCGATGCCAACTTTCGGCGCGATCCGCTCATCTTCGCCATTGGGGAGGACGTGGGCCGGATTGGCGATGTGAACCAGGCGTTTGCCGGTTTGCAGGAGAAATTCGGCGAGCTGCGCGTGACCGATACCGGCATTCGCGAATGCACCATCGTGGGGCAGGGCATCGGGGCCGCGTTGCGCGGCCTGCGGCCCATTACCGAAATTCAGTACCTGGATTACCTGCTGTACGCCATTCAGATTCTGAGCGACGACCTCGCCTGCCTGCAATACCGTACCAAGGGCGGGCAGAAGGCGCCCCTCATCGTGCGCACCCGGGGCCACCGGCTGGAGGGCGTGTGGCACTCCGGCTCGCCCATGAGCATGGTGCTCGGCAGCCTGCGGGGCATGCACGTCTGCGTGCCCCGCAACATGGTGCAGGCGGCCGGTTTCTACAACACGCTCCTGCGCAGCGACGAGCCGGCCCTGGTGGTCGAATGCCTGAACGGCTACCGTCTGAAAGAGGCAATCCCGACCAACGTGGGCGAATTCACCCTGCCCCTGGGCCGGCCCGAAGTATTGCAGGCCGGCACCGATGTCACAATCGTAACCTACGGCTCCATGTGCCGCATCGTCATGGACGCAGCCCGGCAGCTAGCCGAAGTGGGGATTTCCGTCGAGGTAATCGACGTGCAGACCCTGTTGCCATTCGACCTTGATCATATGATCGCCGACAGTCTGCAAAAGACCAGCCGCGTGGTTTTTGCCGATGAGGACGTGCCCGGCGGAGCCACCGCCTTCATGATGCAGCACGTGCTCGACGAGCAGCAGGCCTACCGTTTCCTCGATGCGCAGCCGCGCTGCCTTTCAGCCCAGCCCCACCGTCCGGCCTACAGCTCCGACGGCGACTATTTCAGCAAGCCCAATGCCGAAGACGTTTTCGACACGGTGTACGAGCTGATGGGCGAAACGGCGGCCGACCGCTTCCCGGAGATTTACTAAAAAGACCCCAAAAAAGTAACGCCGGGCTATTTGCCCAGCGTTACTTCGGAGGTCGTGATTTTGTTGCTCTCGTGCAGCGCCCGGTCCAGAATGCTGATTTCAAACCGAAAAACCTGGCCCGGCTGAAATAACACCCCGTCGATGTTGAGGAAGAATTTGTAGTTGAGCACGCCTTTCAGGGGCGCGGGTTTGGCGTCGGTGCCGTCGAGGCGCGGAAAGTAGCTGTCGTACTCGCCCACCGTGCCGCCGGGTGTGACGAACGGAACAAAGTTGCCGCTGGCGTCTTTTATAAAAGGCTGAATGAAATAGTTGTAGCCGTAGCCGCGGTTGTTGTGGCCGCCGGTGCTGGTGTTGAACGGCGCCATTTTGAGGTCGTCGGGACTTAAGCCCAGGTCGCCGTCGCCGTCGCGGAAGTTCAACGCAAATTTGATGGTATCGACGGCCGTCTGGCTGCTGCTGCGCGGCACGTGAACGACCTGCAGATCTTTAAAGTCGATGGCCGGGGTAATAGAGTAGCTCGGCGCGTTGAGGCAGCCGCTGAGGCCCGTTCCCACCAGGCCAAGAAAAGCGCCGCCGCTCAGGATACGAAACAGGTTCATAAGGATAGAAAGTGAAAATACAGGAGCATAACGGCCGAAGCGGCCCCAAAGTACGTTTTTCCCAACGAAAGGTGCGGTTTGTTGGTTCGGCCCGCTATGCTAACCCCTTGATTCAGTCATGAGTTTTCGGGCTGAATTTTTACGCGGGCTACCCGCCGTCACGGCCGCCACTTTTGAAGCGGCGGCGTTAGCGCTGTTTCGCCATCAGGCCGTTCACTGCCCGCCCTACGCCGAATACCTGGCGCGGCTGGGGCGCAACCCCGCCGCCGTCGCCCGGCTGGTGGATATTCCCTTCTTGCCCATTGAGTTTTTTAAAACCCACTTCGTCGTCACTGATTCGGCGGAGTGGGAGCCGCAGGAAGTCTTTCTGAGCAGCGGCACCACGCTGCAGCAGCGCAGCCGCCACCTCGTGCGCGACCCGGCGCTCTACCGCGAAAATGCCGCCCGCATCTTCGAGCAGGAGTACGGCCCGCTCCCCGGCTGGATATTCCTGGCACTTTTGCCTTCTTATCTGGAACAGGGCCAGTCGTCGCTGGTGGCGATGGTGGATTACTTTGCCCGGCAATCGGGCCAGACCCAGCCCGCCTTTTTCCTGCGCGATCACGCCGCCCTGCGCGCCGCACTGGTGGCGGCCCACCGGGTGCCCGGCCGCCGCGTGCTGCTCATCGGGGTGAGCTATGCACTGCTGGATTTCGTGGCCGAAACCGGTCCGGCGCTGGAGTTACAGGGCCTCACCGTGCTCGAAACCGGGGGCATGAAGGGCCGCCGCCGCGAGATGATCCGCGAAGAATTACACCAGGAATTGCAGCTCGCCTTCGGCCCGGCGGGCATTCATTCCGAATACGGGATGACGGAACTACTCAGCCAGGCGTACTCGCTGGGCGACGGGCGCTTCCACGCGCCCGCCCCGCTGCGGGTGCTGCTGCGCGACCCGTCCGACCCGTTTTCCGTGGCCGACTACCGGCCCGACGGAGCCATCAACATCATCGACCTGGCCAACGTGGATTCCTGCGCCTTCATCGAAACCAAAGATCTGGCCCGCATGCACCCGGACGGCTCGTTCGAAGTGCTGGGCCGGATGGATAATTCTGACGTGCGCGGGTGTAATCAGCTGGCTTAGTTGCTAATAAGCGTATATTGCATTGCTTGATCTGGTAGCCCCGGCTTATGATAGCCGGCTTGCGAAGCTTATTGAAACATAAGTTTCGGGAATCCTGCTGTTGTAAATAACGCTTTTTAAGCACCTCATTTACCTTGGAAATGAATCTCAGAATCCTTTTAGCAACGCAGGGTATTCAGGCATTTTTAATTTGCTTGGTAACGCTGGCTTTTTTTGTTTTAGAACGGAAATTTCCCGGTAGAGAGCTTCCCGAAACCAAGGGGTGGTATGGCCGCTCCATAATTATGAACATTCTCCAGATCACCCTTATCGCACTGGGTGGTTTGACCTGGAATGCTTATTTCAGACAGTATTCATTGATCCACCTTGGGAGTTGGCATCATGCTGTTACAGAAGGGTTAACTTATTGGTTTTTTGGCACCTTTGTCTTTTATTGGTGGCATCGTTTAAGGCATGCGAATGGTTTTTGGCTGGTATTTCATCAAATTCACCACAGTCCAACCCGGATCGAGCTATTGACATCATTTTACAAACACCCGATCGAAATACTGGCCGATTCAGTGATCACAAGTTTTTTCCTCTTTTTTATATTTGGGGCAACCGCAGAAGCCGCCGCCTGGACTTCTTTTTTTGGGGCGACGGGTGAATACTTTTACCATTCGAATTTCAGGACGCCTAAATGGTTTGGTTATTTTTTGCAAAGACCGGAACATCATTCCATTCATCATCAACTGGATGTGCACCAATATAATTATGGTGATATCACGTGGTGGGATAGATTGTTCGGGACCTTCAAAGAAGCCGATGATTTTGCCCCCGCCTGCGGCTTTCCCAATAACAATGAACGAAGAATATGGGAGATGCTTCGATTCAAAGACGTGTACGACAAACGCTAACGCCCCTCACTGGTGCGAGTTTAGCGCAGCGTAACTCGTGACTGTTTACGCGGGGAGGCTGTGCCTCCCCTTGCCGCATCAGCGGCAACTATTATCCTTATCTGTCATCCTGAGCAGAGCGAAGGACCATATCGCGCGTGACCAATGACCGCTATGCCGTGATAAGGTCCTTCGCTCTGCTCAGGATGACAGACGTTTTGACTGCTTAAAGCGCTTCAGTATTTCGACTGCATCAAGTCCTGTTCGTTGAAAATAATCACGCAAAAAAGCAGCGCCCGAATCAATTGATTCGGGCGCTGCTTTTTTGATAATGCCGGCGGAATAAAGCCGGCTACTTTCCCGCAAAGGCTTTGGCGTCGCCCTCCGAAATGGTTTCTTCGCTCAT
>JAYWCH010000163.1:0-20718 GCA_043780755.1 Hymenobacter sp. | reverse complement strand
GCGAGCAGCGCACCCTCACCTTCCACCTCACGGCCAACGACCTGAAATTCTACAACAGCAACCTCGTTTTTGCCGCCGAGCCCGGCGAATTCCGGGTCTTCGTAGGCGGCAACTCGCGGGATGTTCAGGAAGCGGCGTTTACGCTGCTCGGGCGCTGAGCCGGGCCGGGCACTCACGGGTCTGCTGCCGGCGCCGGGGCCGATTCGGCGGACAATGTTCCGGCCCGGCGCGCCGGAAGGGATGAAATCCGTTCATTATTTTGGGTTAATCTATTTTTTCTATAAATAATTATGTATTATTGCCGGTACTGAATTTAATGAGTGACCAGCGCGGTGCCCGACCCGGGCAGCGGCGGCGGAAACGATCTTTTTAGGGGGCTACGGGTGCCCGGCACTCCCGTAAAAACGCGCTGAACTATTGCCATGAGCTACGCTGTCTTCAACGCGCTGATTGCGGCCGCGCCCACGCTCCTGCGGCAGGGACTGCTGACGCTCTTGCGGGAGCAGTGGCCCCAGCTCGTCCTCACCCTGACCGCCGATGCCACCCAGGTGGCGGAGCTGATCGCCCACCGTTCCTTTCGTTTTATGGTGCTGGATGCGGCCTTGCCGGGCCTGGCCTTACCTGGTTTGCTGGCGCGAATCCGCCAGTGCCCGCCGCAACGGCTGATGGTGCTCGCCAATCCGCGCCAGCTGGCTCAATTTCGCGCCTCCCCGGCCGGACCCGGTTCGCTGGTGGTTTCCAATCAAATCCCTCCCCAATCCCTGATCACCGCCCTGGCTCCCTGGCTGGAAACCCGGACTGAACCAGCCCCGGGCCGGGCTCCGCAACCACCGACGGGAGCCGCCGGCTTTAGCCCCCGGGAGCTGGAAGTCCTGCGGCTGGTCGTGGCCGATTATTACAACGAGGAAATCGCCAACCGGCTGTTTTTGAGCGTCCGCACCGTGGAAAGCCACCGGCGCATGCTGCTGCAAAAGGCCGGCACCCGCACGTTTGCCGCCCTGGCCGCGCAGGCGGTACGCGAAGGCTGGGTAGCCTGAAAGCCGGAATCAGCCGCCGGCCCCGGCGCGAAAAAACGGCCCCGGGCGGGCTACCCGCGCCCGGAATAAGCGCCCCGGCGTACCTTCCGGGATATGAATATTCTAATTGCCCCGGATTCATTCAAGGATGCCCTCGCCGCGCCGCTGGTCTGCGAGCACCTGCGCCGCGGGCTGCTCCGCTCCTTCCCGGCGGCCCGCTGCCGGCTGCTGCCCCTGGCCGATGGCGGCGAAGGCACCCTGGAAACCCTGGCCGCTGTGCTCGGGGGCGAGCTGGTGAGCGTCGCGGTGCGTGATCCGCTGTTTCGCCCCATCACCGCCGCTTACCTGTGGCTGCCCGAAACGGCCACGGCAATCGTTGAAATGGCCCGCGCTTCCGGCCTGGAACGACTCCCGGCGGCCGAGCGCGACGCCGAGCGCACAACCACCCTGGGCACCGGCGAGCTGCTGGCCCACGCCCTCGATCGCGGGGCCCGCCACCTGGTGCTCACCGTGGGCGGCAGCGCCACCAACGATGCCGGTCTGGGCCTGGCAACGGCCCTGGGCTACGAATTTTACGACGAAGCTGACCAGCCAGTGCCGCCCATCGGCGCGAACCTGGGCCGCGTCCGGCGCATCGATGCGGTGCGGGTTCACCCGCGGCTGGCGGCGGCGTCCTGCCGCATTGCCACCGACGTTACCAATCCCTTCTACGGCCCGACCGGCGCCGCCCGGATCTTTGCGGCCCAGAAAGGCTCCGATGCCGCCGCCATTGCCCGGCTCGATGCCGGCCTGCAAGCCTTTGCCGCCGTGCTGGGCACCACCTTCGGACTCGATGTGCAACGGCTGCCGGGCAGCGGGGCCGGCGGGGGCATTGCCGGGGGTGCGGCCGGTTTTCTGGGGGCCGAGATCAGCTCAGCCGCCGACTGGGTGCTGGAGCTGACGGGCGCCGACGAGCTGCTCCGGGATGCGGATCTGCTCATCACGGGCGAAGGCCGCGTCGATGCCCAGACTTGGCAGGGCAAGCTTCTGGGCCGGCTGCTGGCGCGGGCCGCCCGGCACCGGGTGCCCGTAGTGCTGGTTTGCGGGACGCTGCTCGACGCCGACGCGGTTCTGTCCGATCCTAATGTCCTTTACGCCAGCTCGATCATTACCGAGCCGCTTTCCCTCGCCGAGGCCCTGCGCCGCACCCCGGAACTACTTGAAACCCAAGGACAGTTGCTGGGCCGGCTGTTGCAGGGCGGCGGGGTGGGGGGAAAACTTCCGGTTTAAATTCAATTTACCGGCGAAAGCAACCGGAACTACTGCCCAACTATTTGTAAATATGACTTCTGAAGCTGAACAACTGAATCTGCCAGAATCGGGGCAACCGGAAACGGCAGCTGCGACCCGCGCGGCCGGGAACGAAGCCCCGCTCTGGCTCCCCGCCCCCGCCCTGCCCCTGCTGCCGGCGCCGCCCCCGACGGGCGGGGAAGCGGCCTTCTTTCCGGGCTTTCAGGCCCACTCGGTGCCGACGACCGGCGCCACCATTCACGTGCTCACGTGCGGAGACGGCCCGCCGCTGCTCTTGCTGCACGGCTACCCGCAGACGCACGTTATGTGGCATAAAATTGCCGGCGAGCTGGCCCAGCACTACACCGTGGTGCTGCCCGATCTGCGCGGCTACGGCGATTCGGACAAACCGGAGGGTGGCGTAAACCACGTCAATTATTCCTTTCGCAGCCTGGCCCAGGATCAGGTTGAAATGATGCGGCACTTCGGATTCGACACATTTTACGTGGCCGGCCACGATCGCGGCGGGCGGGTGGCCCATCGCCTCAGCCTGGATTATCCCGACTTGGTGCGCAAAGTCTGCGTGATGGATATTGCCCCCACGCTGACCATGTATACCGATACCAATCAGGATTTTGCGACGCGATACGTCTGGTGGTTTTTTCATATTCAGCCCGCGCCCATGCCGGAACATATGATTGGGCTCGATCCGGTTTATTACCTGAAAAACAGCCTGGCCGTGCTGGGCAAAACGCCGGGCAGCGTGACGCCGGCCGCGCTGGCCGAATACCTGCGCTGCTTCTGCTGCCAGGGTACTATCCGGGCGGTTTGCGAGGACTACCGCGCCGCCGCCACCATCGACCTCGACCATGACCGGGCCGACGACGCGGCCGGGCGCCGGATCAGCGCGCCCCTGCTGGTGCTCTGGGGCGGCCGGGGCACCGTTGGCCAACGCTGGGACGTACTGGCCACCTGGCGGGCAAAAGCCGACGGCCCCGTTACCGGCCAGGCACTGGACTGCGGGCACTTTCTGCCTGAGGAGCAGCCCGTGGCGGTGCTGGCCCAGCTCCGGGCTTTTTTCCAGTCCTGAGCCAGGCCGGTTGCCCGCGCATTCGGGAGCCGTTATTCCTGCGGGATCCGGGGGCTGGTAGCAATCGGGAAGAAATATTTACCCGCCAGCCCGTAGCTAAGAGTTATATTCCGTAATTTTACTATAAAACAATTTTTGATAATCCTTATTTCCTAATCATACTACCGACTGTTTACCAAGCTATTAACCGCTTTATTGGCCAGAATATTAAGCCCGTAATGACCGGGTCTGCGCCCGTGTGCGCCATCACGACCGGCGCCGGCAGTGGTCCTCTGACCTTATTTACTCCTGCTCTATAATCTTCCCCAAAATACCTATGATCCAATTTTTGCTACCCTTGTCCGCACGGCCGGGTTCGTCCCGGCTGCCCGGGCAGTCGTTTACCCGCTGGCTACTGGCCGGTCCGCAGCGGCTTTTGTTGGGTGTGCTTTTGCTCAGCAGCGTAGCCCTGCGACCGGCGGCGGCCCAGGTGGCGGGCCGGCCCCAACCCCCGCGCTATTTCCGGGCCGATGCCGCCGCGACGCGGGCGGCTGCGGCTTCGCGCTTAACGCCCCGACTCAAACGCTACCAGGCGTTTACCATTGATCTGGCGGGAGTCAGAACGGCGCTGGCCGCGGCCCCGCGGCGCGACGACGCGACGGCGCCCCCCGTCGTCCTGAGCCTGCCCATGCCCGATGGGACGACCCAGCGCTTCGCCCTGTGGGAAGCGCCCCTGCTGGCCCCCGCCCTGGCGGCCCGCTACCCCGAGCTGCACACCTACGGCGGCCAGGGGCTGGACGACCTCAGCGCCCGCATCAGCCTCACGGCCAGCCCCGAGAGCTTCCAGGTGCAGATTCTGACGGACCAGCCCAAGGGAGCGGCTTATCTGGAAGCGGCGGCGCAGGGCGATGCCCTCCATTACCTGGGGTATTACGCCCACGACGTACTCCTGCCGGGGGGCGGCCTGGGCGGCTGCGGGGCGGGCACCCTGCCCAGCGTGCCCCGGCCCACTCCGGCGCGCCGGGGCAGCGGGCCGGGCAGTCCGCAGGGCCGATCCAGCAGCTTTGCCAACCCCGTCGGGCCGACGCTGAGCGTGTATCGGCTCATTGTGACGACGACGAAAGAATACACCAACCTGCGCACCAACGCGGCCGTGATGGCCGACGTGACCGCGCTGGTTAACAACGTGCGCACCATTCAGGAACGCGATCTGGCCGTGACGATGACGCTGGTGAACACCCACTTCTACCAGGTGGGCGCCGATGGCAGCTACGATCAGACCAACGCCACGCAGATGATCGACCAGAACCGCACGAACGTGGAGACGGAGTTTGGCGCGGCGGCGTTCGATCTGGGCCACCTTTTTGCCACCTCGGGCACCGGCCTGGCCTATACCGGCGTGGTGGGCACAACGGCCAATGGCGGCACCGCCTCCACGTACAAGGCCGGGGCGGTGTCGGGCAACCTCAACCGCACCACGCCGGCTTCCTACTATTCGACCAGCGTGATTACCCACGAGATGGGCCACCAGTTTTCGGCTACCCACACGTTCAATACGTCGGAGAGCGCCTGCGGCGGCAGCGCCTACAGTGGCGCCTCGGCCTGGGAGCCGGGCAAGGGCTCGACGGTGATGGCCTACACCGATGGCGGCTGCGATTCGCCGAACAACAACACCCTCCAGACCCGCTCCGATCCTTACTACCACAGCGGCTCGGTGGATCAGATGCGTTCATATATTGAGTCGATTCCGGCCATTGGCACGCAGGTTAGCTCGGGCAATACCGCGCCGGTGGTGACGGTGCCCATCAACCGGACCATTCCGCAGGGCACGCCGTTCAAGCTCACCGCCACCGGCACCGACGCCAACGCGGCCGACGTGCTGCGCTACAACTGGGAAGAGCTGGATCTGGGCGGAACCGCCAACCTGAACACGGCGCAGGCAACCAACAGCAACGTGCCGCTGTTTCGCTCCGTGCTGCCTGACCCCGGGGGCGCCACGCGCTACTTCCCGAGTCTGAGCAATCTCGGCGGCACGCCCACGGCCAGCACTTACGCCGGGGAGCAGCTCCCCAGCGTGGCCCGCACGCTGAGCCTGCGCTGCACCGCCCGCGACTACCACGCCGTGAGCGGCGCGGTGGCGGCCAATACCACGTCGGGAATCGTGGGCGGGGTGACGCTGAGCCGCCTCGTGGCCCTGACCGTAAGCGCGGCCAACGCCACGCCCTTCGCCGTGCTGGCGCCCTCGGCTACCGGCGTGAGCTGGGCCGCCGGCTCCACCCAAAGCGTGAGCTGGAACGGGGTGGGCACCAAAAGCTCGGCCGTTAACTGCCAGACGGTGAACGTGCGCCTCTCCACCGACGGCGGCCTTACTTACCCCACTTTGCTGGCCGCCGGCAGCGCCAACGTGGACGACAACACGGGCACCGTCAGCTTCACCGTGCCCAACGTGGCCACCAGCGCGGCCCGCGTAATGGTGGAAGCGGCCGATAACTACTTCTTCGATATTTCCGACAACAGCTTCAGCATCACCAATAATCCGGCCCAGCCGGCCATCACCAGCCTCAGCCCGCCGAGCGGACCGGCCGGGACCACGCTGACCATCAACGGCACGGGCTTCGGCACGGACGCCAGTCAACTGAGCCCAACGGTGGGCGGCGTAGCGGCCACCATCACCGGGACGGTGACCAATACCAGCTTTGCATTAATCGTGCCGGCAACGGCCCTGACCGGCAACGTGGTCGTTACCGTAGCCAGTAGTGGTACGGCCAGCGGCGGGGTGTTTCAGGTAACGCCGGTGGTGACGAGCGTAAGCCCGACCACCGGGCCGGTGGGGGCAACGGTCACCATCGCGGGCAATTCCTTCGGCGGCGCCACGCGGGTGAGCTTCAACGGCACGGAAACCACGACTTTTATGCTCAATACCAGCTTGAGCCCCAACACCCTGACCAGCACCGTACCGGGCGGTGCCAGCACCGGGGCGGTGGTCGTGTACACGGCCGGCGGGGCCAGCAACAGCGACGTTATTTTCACCGTCGTGCCCTTCGCCGTCACCAGTATTACCCCCGCCCTGAACGCCAGCGCGGCCCTGGAATCGACGCCCATCACGGTGAATTTTAATGCGGCCACCAGCGCCGGCAACACTAGCGCGGCCCCCGTGAAAGTAACCAGCCTCCAGGCCGGCGGCAACCGGGCGGGCACCACCACCACCAGTGCCAACAGCGTTATTTTTACCCCCGGCACCAGTTTCCACGCCGGCGAAGTCGTGCAGCTGAGCGTCACGCCGGCGGCCACTTCCAGTGCCGGCGCCACCCTGACCCAGAGCTACGTGAGTCAGTTTACGGTGCGCACCCGGGCCCGCACGGTGCAGAACCCGGCCATCAATCCCGCCACGGGCACCCAGCCGAATCAGGTCGTGACCGGTGATCTCAACGGCGACAATCTGCTTGATCTGGTAGCGGTGAATACCAGCGCGGGCACCATTACGGTACTGCTCAATAACGGGACCGGCACGGGGTTCACGGAAGCGCCGGGGAGCCCCGTCACGGTGGGAGCTAATCCGACGGGGGCCGTGCTGGCCGATCTGAACAACGATGGCAAGCTGGATTTGCTCGTGGCTTGCTCCGGGGGCTCGGGCACGATTAGCGTCTTGCCCGGCGCCGGCACCGGCTCGTTCTCCTCCGTGACCAATATCACTGGCGCCGGGCCCGTGCAGATGATTGCCGTCGGCGATCTCAACGGGGATGGCCTGCTCGACCTGGTGGCCCCGCAACTGTACACCAACGTCGGACGGGCGTTGATTGGCCTGGGCACCGGCAGCTTTAGCTCCGGCACCAGCGGCTTCAACTTCAGCATTTACGGCGGCCTGGACCTCGCGCCCCGGGCCGTGACTCTGGCCGATTTCAACGAGGACGGTCTACTCGATCTGGCTTCGGCCAACTTTACTGGCAGCGCCGGCACCGGCAGCGTCAGCTTCCGGCTCGGCGATGGCGCGGGCTCGTTTACCGGCAGCACCAACCTGCCGGCGAGCGGGGCCGCTTCCCTCATCGCCACCGACCTGACCAGTGACGGCCACGTGGATCTGGCTTCTTCGAATCCCTACGCCAGCACCGCCGTCTTCAATGTGTGGCCCGGCACGGGCACCGGCTCGTTCTCCGGCTCCAATGTATTTACGCTCACGCCCTCGGGCGGTGGCTTTGCCTACACCCTGAGCACGGGCGACTACGACGGCGACGGGATCATTGACCTGGTGGCGCCCCGCAGTGGTTTCGGGGCCAATGCCGGCGTGGATGTTTTCACCTACAATAGCAGCACCAGCGCATTTACCGGGCCCACCATCGTCAACAGCCTGGGCTTTGGCAATGGCCCGCGCTACGTGGCCGTGGCCGATCTCAACAACGACCGGACGCTGGACTTTGTCACCGCCAACCCCTCGGCCGCCACCCTGAGCGTGTCGCTGACCACCCCCGGCGGCACGGCGCTCCCGGTGGAGCTGCTCAGCTTCGCCGCCGAGCGCCGCACTCCCGAAGCTGTGGCCCTGACCTGGCGCACCACCAGTGAGGTGCGCAATGCCGGCTTCGAAGTCGAGCGCAGCGGCGACGGGCAGGTGTTCCAATTGCTCTCGCCTTTGATTCCCAGCCTGGGCACCAGCAGCGCCGGCCGGGCCTACAGCTACCTCGATCGCCCGGCACCGGCCGGCGTCCTCTACTACCGGCTGCGGCAGGTGAACCAGGGCGGCCAGCCCGAATTCTCCCCCGTCATCGCGGTGGACGCCGCCGCCAGCGCCGCCGCCGAACCCCTGCTGGTCTATCCCAATCCGGCACGGCAGACCGCCTTCGTGCAGCTCAACGGCCCCGGGCCGGCCAACGCCCCGGTGCAGGTAATCGATGCGCTGGGCCGCGAGGTGCGCCACGCCCCGGCTCCCCCGGCCGGCACAACCCTGAAAATCCCCCTGCGCGGCCTCCCGGCCGGGCTGTACGTGGTGCGCTGCGGCGTGCTCAGTCAGCGGCTGGTCGTGGAGTAAAACCTTTTTTCAGGCAATCAACAGGTAAAGACCCGCGCCCTGGCGCGGGTCTTTACTTTTCCAACGGCCGCAAGGTTAGTCGTAAAGAACCAAGGTTCGCGCTTTAGCAGAAGGTTTGTGGTGTGGAGCCCGGGTTTGTACCTCCAGAGTGTCTGGCGGCACCTTCGAAACGGTTGGCGAGCGAGTTAGAGCAAAGTTTGGGCATCCGAAACGATTGGCGAGAGGTCAGAAACGATTGGCGGGAGTTCAGAAACGATTAGCAGGAGGTGAGAAGCGATTAGCAGGAGGTGAGAGGCGATTAGCGGAAGATTAGAAGCATAAACCTGTTCTTAAATATCAATAACGACGAGTCTTGCAGAGCCCAGCAAAGCATCTCGCTCGACGAGTAATGAAAACGATTGCAACGATTGAGTTAGTCGTCCACGCGAGGTGCTTTGCTGGGCTCTGCATAGCGGTTTTTAATTTCGGAACAAGTCCGGTGGCTTAAGCCACTACCGACACAAAGAGCCTCGCCAGTTGCTTGGAGGGGATCCTTTACATTAAAGCTGGTTTCAAAAGCCTTTTTTCAGCGCGCTTCTCAGCCCGAGCGGCAGCAGCCAAACAGCTTCGCCGCATAATTGACCCGGAGTAATCAACCCAGATCATCCTTTTTAATGCGCGGGTCGAAGCTGAAATCCTCCCAGCCGGCGATGCGCACCTGCCCGAAATCCGGGTGGCGGGTGTTGAGCACGTAGTTCTGCTCGTGGGCGATGATGGAGGACGGCACCCGCAGCACGGCCGCCGTCTGGCGCTGGTACCAGGCGGCGCCCAGCGGCTGGCAGCGGGCGTAGTGGCGCGGCAGCTGCCACTCGGGCGGCAGCTGATCCAGCGTCAGCGTGTCCACCGCCAGGGTGTCCGGAATGGCAATGCGCACCACTTTGAAGAGGCTGCTGAGTCCTTCGCCGCTGCGGTGAACGACGTTTTCGAGGCAAGCCAGCGCCCGGCTGCCGGCGGCGTAAATCACCAGCTGCCCGCGCCGATTCCAGCGCCCGGGGTTACCGGAGGCCACCAACTCGCCGGCGTATTTGGCCAGGCAGATGCGGTAAACTTCCACGGGTGGGGCTTCAGGCAAAATCACCGTGGGCGATGCGGCTGATCTCGTCGGCCACCAGATCGATGCCGCCGCTGGTTTCGAGCAGCGCCAGCGGCGCCTGCTCGTCGAGGCCGTAGGCGGGCTTGCCGAGCCAGCGCCGGAAAGCCGACGCCGAGCCGAAGACTTCCTCGCCCTGCCGGGCCAGCGACAGGAGTTTCAGCACCTGCTCGCTGGCGGCCGGCCCGAGGCGTTTCTTGCCCTGGCGGTAGGTACGCAGCGTTTTGGTGGTGGTGTGCAGCAGATCAGCCAGCTCGTCGGCGTGCAGCTGCAAGAGCGCAGCAACGTCGAACGCCGTTTTGGCCAGCACGCCGGTGCGGGCTTCCATCACCAGGGCAAAAGAGTCGGCCACCGTCGCCTGCAATCCCAATAGAGCGGGCGAGTAAACGGCGGCGGGATGAGAAACAACGGCAATGGCCATGAGCACGGACAAAAGATCTGATTCCAAAGATGGGAATATTTTCCGCATCAACCGGAAAATATTCCCCTTTGTTCCTCTCGGTGCGCCGCCGCTATAGTAACTCGCTCACCCCGCGCACGCCCACCGGCCGGGGCACCGTAAACCCTTCGCCAAACTCCACGCCGATCATGTGCCCAAATTCGCGGGCCCGGGCTTCCATGAATTTAGAAAATTCCAGGTTCGATAAATACGTGGCGGGACCGGAGCTGGCGGGGTTAAAAAACTGCGTCCCGTACGCCTGAATACTGGCCCACTTCTGCGGCCAATGCGCGGTTATATCCACCACAAAAGCCGGTGCAATGGCCCGATCCTGAATATAGTGGTACACGTTTTTAGGTCGCCACGGCGCCTGCGGCTGGCCGTCGGCGCCACGGGTTTCAATCATGCGCAGGCCGGCCAGAAAACAAGCATCGGCCGCCAGCTGGGCGGCCCGGCCGTGATCGGGATGCCGGTCGTGAATGGCATTGCAGAGCACCACGTCGGGCTGGTAACGGCGGATGGCGGCGATCAGGGGCAACTGGTGCTCCCGGTCGTTGCGAAAAAAACCATCGGGCAGCCCCAGGTTTTCCCGGGCGCTCAGGCCCAGCACCAGGCTGGCGGCGGCCGCTTCCGTCGCCCGGGTAGCGGGCGTCCCGCGGGTGCCCAGCTCGCCGCGTGTGAAATCAACCACGGCGATTTTTTTGCCGGCGGCGGCGGCGGCGAGCAGCGTACCGGAACACGACATTTCTACGTCGTCGGGGTGCGCCCCCAGGGCCAGGACATCAATTTTCATATTTGCTATTTAATGCGCAGCTTGTGGCCGGGTTGCAGCGTGCGGACGCCGGGATTGAGTCTTTTGAGCGCGCTCACCCGCACGCCGTATTTTTCGGCCACTTCCGAGAGTGTATCGCCCGCCCGGACCCGGTGCGTGACTACCTGCCGGGCCGCCGACGGCCGCCCCCCGCCGCTGCTGCGCCCCACGCTGCCCCCCCGGTACCGCAGCGACCGACTGTAATAATTGAACAGGTGCGAGGTGATGGTGAAATTATCCTGCCGCAGCTTGTAGCCGGGAAAGTCATACATCAGCGCCGGGTTGATGGGGTTGCCCTGGTAGCGGACTTCAAAGTGCAGGTGCGAGCCCGAGCTGTGCCCCGTGCTGCCGCCGTAGCCAATGAGCTGACCCGCCTTCACAAACGTGCCCACCGTCACCAGAATCTTGCTCAGGTGGCCGTATACCGTTTCCAGGCCGTTGTAGTGCCGCACCAGAATGTAGTTGCCGTAGCCGCCGCCGTCCCAGGCGCAGATGCGCACCACACCATCGAAAGCCGACTTTACCGAGTCGCCGGTTTCCAGGTCCAGGTCCGTTCCGTAGTGCCAGCGGTAGCCCCGAAAGGCAAAGCCCGAGGTAACGGGCGTGGCCGACAACGGCATTTTGGCGTACCGCTGCCGGGGCAAATCACTCAGCTTCAGCTTCAGCGAGTCGCGGTAGCTGCGGCCGTCCACCCGGTAGGGATTCACGCGGTGGGTATCCCAGATGGAATAATAGCCGGCCACTTTCACCCAGGACGAATCGATGAGCACTTCCTCCGACATCTCCACGATCTGCTGCCCGCCCTCGTTGAGCGTCGTGGTATCCTCGCTCACGATACTGAGCTTTTTGGCCGGGTTAAAATAGATGGATTTCGCGGCGTCGGAGTTGTCGTCGGGCATATCCTCGGTTTCGATAACCGTGGTCGTGTCCGGCCGCACGTAACGCATTTTGGGCGTCTTGATGCGGAAGAAATCGGACTTGCCCGTGGTGTTACCGGGCCGGGCCTTGGGGCGGGGCACCTTGGTACGCTGCGCCCAGGCCGGGCCCAGGCCCGCCAGGAACAGTAGCAGCGCCAGCAACCGCAGAGTTGAGCGCCAGGGAGTTGTTTGCAGAAAAGTCAAAAGCAGACGGAAAAAGCCAGTGATAAAGGTACTCCCTTCCACCCGCACCGTTCATTAGTACACCCTCGAAATAGGGAAGGCGGCTACCAAAGCCGCCTTCCCTAACACGTTGATGACCGAAATTTAGTGTACGCCCAGCGCCGCCAGGTAGCGTTCGGCGTCGAGCGCGGCCATGCAGCCGGTCCCGGCCGCCGTGACGGCCTGCCGATAGGTATAGTCCTGCACGTCCCCGCAGGCAAAGATGCCGTCGATATTGGTTTTGCTCGTGCCGGGCAGGGTTTTGAGGTAGCCCTGCTCGTCATGATGCAGATAGGGCTGGAAAATTTTGGAGTTAGGATCGTGCCCAATGGCCACGAAGAAACCCGTGAT
This sequence comes from Hymenobacter sp., assembly GCA_043780755.1. Taxonomy (GTDB): domain Bacteria; phylum Bacteroidota; class Bacteroidia; order Cytophagales; family Hymenobacteraceae; genus Hymenobacter. The sequence goes on along the minus strand of JAYWCH010000163.1, from coordinate 8,475 downwards.
CGGAATCTCGCGGGTTTCGTGGGTCAGCATATTTTTCACCCGCACGCCTTCCACGGTGTGCTCACCCAGAATTTCGTCGGTCACGGTGTCGAACAGCACCTCAATCTTGGGGTTGTCGAGCACGCGCTGCTGCATGATTTTCGAGGCTTTCATCTCGCCCTTGCGAACGATCATGGTCACCTTGCTGCACATGTTGGCCAGGTAAGTGGCCTCTTCGGCGGCCGTGTCGCCGGCGCCCACGATGGCGACCTCCTGACCCCGGTAGAAAAATCCGTCGCACACGGCGCAGGCCGAAACACCCGAACCATTCAGCCGGGCTTCCGAAGGCAGCCCCAGCCACCGCGCCGAAGCCCCGGTGGCGATAATGACGGTGTCGGCCGTCAGCTCCAGCGACTCATCGATGGTGATTTTGCGCGGATGCACCGAGAAATCAACCGCCGTGGCAATGCCGTAGCGGATGTCGGTCCCGAAGCGGCTAGCCTGCTTTTTCAGGTCCTCCATCATTTGCGGGCCGTTCACGCCGTCGGCGTAGCCGGGGAAATTTTCCACGTCATTGGTAATGGTCAACTGCCCGCCGGGCTGCAAGCCCATATACATGACGGGGTTCATGTTGGCCCGGGCCGCGTAGATGGCCGCCGTGTAGCCGGCCGGGCCGGAGCCTATTATCAGGCATTTAAGGTGTTCCATAGGGAGTAACTCCAAGCTCCAGCTTGGGGCGCGGCGTACGTTTACGCCCGGTTTGGCTGACTCACCGGGCTGGAGCCCGATGTTAACTCTACAAAAAACCCCAACCTTACAGCCGGGGTCATTCTATAACAAATCTAACCGCAGATTAGCCCAGATAAGGCTTCAGGGCCTTCGAGCGCGACGTGTGCCGCAGGCGCCGGATAGCCTTTTCCTTGATCTGACGGACGCGCTCGCGGGTCAGGTTGAACTTCTCTCCGATTTCCTCCAGCGTCAACGCCGATTCGCCGTTTAGCCCAAAGTAGAGCGTAATCACGTCGGCTTCGCGCTTGGTGAGCGTGCTCAGGGCGCGCTGCACTTCCTTGCGGAGCGAGTCGTTCATCAGGGCCATGTCCGGCGAGTCTTCGTCCTCGTTTTCGAGCACGTCGAGCAAGCGGTTTTCTTCGCCCTGCACAAAGGGCGCATCCACCGATACGTGGCGCCCGCTGATTTTCAGCGTATCCACGACTTCAGAAGTCGTCAGCTCCAGTACTTCGGCGATCTCTTCGGGCGAAGGCTCACGCTCGAATTTCTGCTCCAGCTCGGAGAAGGATTTGCTGATTTTATTGAGCGAACCCACCCGGTTCAGGGGCAGCCGCACGATGCGGCTCTGCTCGGCCAGGGCCTGCAGAATGGACTGGCGAATCCACCAAACGGCGTAGGAGATGAATTTAAAGCCCCGGGTTTCGTCAAAACGCTTGGCGGCTTTGATCAGACCCAGGTTGCCTTCGTTGATCAGGTCGCCGAGCGAGAGGCCCTGGTTCTGGTATTGCTTGGCCACCGACACCACGAAGCGCAGGTTGGCTTTGGTCAGCTTTTCCAGCGCCTGCTGGTCCCCGTCGCGGATCCGCTGCGCGAGCGTCACCTCTTCGTCGGGCGTGAGCAAATCTACCTTACCAATTTCCTGGAGATATTTATCCAGCGACTGGCTTTCACGGTTGGTAATCTGCTTGCTGATTTTTAACTGTCTCATGGGACTGAGTAAGAACGATATCTGAGTTGGTGGTACGAAAAGAAAAGGCCGTGGCGGCAGTCCCTAGCTCAGGAAAAGCCAACAGGCTCCCTCCTACTTAAGTTCGGGACCTTAGCCGGCCTTACGCTTGGGCTTCGCCGTTGCTGGCCGTCTCGGCTTCGGGCTTGGGCAGGAGCACCTTGCGCGAGAGCCGGTACTTGCCGGTTTTCTTATCAATTTCCACCAGTTTCACGTCAATTTCCTGTCCCACTTCCAGCAAGCCCTCCAGGGTTTGAATGCGCTCGTGCGTCACTTCCGAGATGTGCAGCAGGCCGTCTTTACCCGGCATGATCTCCACAAACGCGCCGTAGGGCTGAATGCTGCGAACCTTGCCCTTGTAAACTTCGCCCACTTCCGGCTGCGCCGCAATGGCCCGGATCCGATCGATGGCACCCTGCATGTCCTCCTGGTTGGAGGCGTAGATGCTCACGTGACCCTTCTCGTCCTTCTCTTCGATGATAACCGTCGCGTTGGTATCCTTCTGGATCTGCTGGATGACTTTGCCGCCCGGCCCAATGATGGCCCCGATGAATTCTTTGTCGATCAGCATCTTGTGCGAGCGCGGCGTGTGGGCCTTCAGCTCGGCGGCGGGAGCGGAAATAGTCTTGGCCATCTCGCCCAGAATGTGCAGCCGGCCTTCGCGGGCCTGGTGCAGCGCGGCGGTCAGAATCTCATTGCTCAGGCCCTGGATTTTGATATCCATCTGGCAGGCGCAAATCCCTTTCTCGGTGCCGGTTACTTTGAAGTCCATGTCGCCGAGGTGATCCTCGTCGCCCAGAATATCGCTCAACACGGCGTATTCGCCGGTTTCCTTATCCTGCACCAGGCCCATGGCGATACCGGCCACGGCGGCCGAGATCTTCACGCCGGCATCCATCAGCGCCAGCGAGCCGGCGCAAACGGTGGCCATCGAGCTCGAGCCGTTCGACTCCAGAATGTCCGACACGATACGGATGGTGTAGGGGTTTTCGTCGTCGGGCGGCAGCACCTGCTTCAGCGAGCGCAGCGCCAGGTTACCGTGGCCGATTTCGCGGCGGCCGGCGCCCCGGTTGGGCTTCACCTCACCGGTCGAGAAACCGGGGAAGTTGTAGTGCAGCATGAACTTGGAGTACCCCTTGGCCAGCGGCTGATCAACGATCTGCTCATCGAGCTTGGTGCCGAGCGTAGCCGTGGTCAGGCTCTGAGTTTCGCCGCGGGTGAAGATTGCCGAGCCGTGAGCCCCGGGCAAATAGTTAATTTCCGACCAGATCGGGCGGATTTCGGTGAGCTGACGGCCATCGAGGCGCACCCGCTCTTTCACCATCATGTCCCGGATCGCTTTCTTCTCGGCCACGCCATAGTAGCGGCTGAACATCTTCATATCGAGGTCGGGCTGCTCGGCGATGAGCTGCTCAAGGAACGCTTTTTTCACCAGCGAGAAACCCGCTTTGCGGCCGCCTTTGCTGGCGTTGCCCGTGCGGGCCACGTCGTAAGCACCCTGATAGATACCGGCGTGAATGCGCTTTTTCAGCTCCTCGTTCTCTTCGTATTTCGGGTAGTCGCGGGTCGGCGAGTCGGCGGTGCGGCCCACGGCCTCGGCCAGCTCGCGCTGCACGCGGCACTGCGCTTTGATCGCTTCGTGACCGAAGGCAATGGCCGCCACCATTTCCTCTTCGCTCACTTCCTTCATGGCGCCTTCCACCATGGCTACGGAGTCGGCGGTTGCGCCCACCATCAGGTCCATATCGGCCCGGGCCAGGTCCGAGGTTTTGGGATTAATCTGAAACTGCCCGTCGATGCGGGCCACGCGCACTTCCGAGATCGGACCGGCGAATGGAATATCGGAAATCGACAGGGCCGCCGAAGCCGCCAGCGCCGCCAGGGCGTCGGGCTGCACTTCTTTGTCGGCGGAGATGAGCGTAATCATCACCTGCACTTCGTAGTGGTAGTCTTTGGGGAACATCGGCCGCAGGATGCGGTCGACGAGGCGGCAGACCAGGATCTCGTAGTCCGACAGACGGCCTTCGCGGCGCTGAAACGAACCGGGAATCTTGCCGGCCGAACCGAATTTCTCCTGATAATCCACCGACAAGGGCAGGAAATCAACGCCGTCGCGCTGGCTCGGGGCCGAGACAACCGTGGCGAGCAACATGGTATCACCGAGCCGGACCACAACGGCCCCATCGGCAAATTTGGCCAGCTTACCGGTTTCGATGGTGATAACGCGGCCGTCGGGCAGCGTTACGGATTTAATAATGGCGTGAGGATGAGACATCAGCGGGATTTGCTTGGAAAAGCGACAGCGGGCGAGCAGCCAAAAACGATTGCCGCCAGCGGCAACCGTTACTCTAAAAACGCAACAACGGCGCGCCAAGAACGACAACATCCGGGGTCAGCCTCGGCACCAACCGACCCGAACAAAAAAAGAGTAGGGAACCTTCGTTGGAAGACTCCCTACTCTCCGGATTCCGAAATTACTTACGGATACCCAGCTCCTTGATAATCGCGCGGTAGCGGTTGATTTCGCGGTGCTGGAGGAAATCCAACATCCGGCGACGCTTGCCGACCAGCTTCAACAGGCCCAGACGAGTGCTGTGGTCCTTCTTGTTGATTTTGAGGTGCTCGGTGAGGTGGTTGATGCGGTGGGTGAACAAACCAATCTGCGATTCGGCCGAGCCGGTATCAGTGTTCACTTTTTGCAGGCTGTTCTTCTCGAAGATGGCCTGTTTGGATTCGGTGGTGAGTTTCATCGGCTGATAGGGATTACCCCGTCTTGGATTAAAGGTGAAAAAAAGATAAACGAGTACCCCACACAATGGGGTGCCGCAAAGGTACGCAATTTAAAAACAGGATAAAAGTGCGATGCCGGGATTTTTTCAGTGGCCCCGGACGCCGCCTATTCTTCTTCCGGCTCCGTAATTTTCCGCAGGCCTGGAATGCCCAGCCGCTGCGGCAGCCGACGCCAGAAGTCCAGCTCCAGCAACCCCGAGTCGTTGTAGGCCTGATAAAGAAAGAACAGCCCGGCGGGCAGCAGTACCAGATTAGACATCCACATGCCCACGCCCACCGGCATCACGAACTCGCGGCCGTACTTCTCGCCCATGATGCTGAGCACGTAGTAGATGATGAAAAAGAGAATCGACACCAGAATCGGCACTCCCAGCCCGCCCTTTTTGATGATGGCGCCCAGTGGCGCGCCGATCAGAAACATCAGTAGCACGGCTACCGACTGCGAGTACTTGCGGTAAATCTCAATCCGGAACAGGGCTGAGCTGCGGGCCAGCTCATCCAGCCGCCCGGTGGTGGAGCTGGCGAAGGCCCGCAGATTTCGGGCGCGGTTGGTGGCCTGCTGAATGATCGGCACCGAGGTCGCAACCAGGCGCGCGGGCGGCACCTGCCAGCCCGCCACGCGGCGGTTGGCGGCCCGACCCACCGTGTCGAAGCGCATGAACGTGTAGTAGGCGTTCATCTGCCGCGGCAGCAGGCGCTGTTCGGTGCGGAGTTTTTTCTGGACCGAATCAGTGGCCGTGTGCAGCTGCGGGATGTTGAGCATCATCCGGTTTTCTTTGAAGAGATCCTCCTTAGTGCGGCCCAGATCAAAGGACGATAATGAGAACGTGACCAAGTTATGGTCGAAGCCCTGCCGGAAAAAGCTGGCCCCGGCCCGGTCCCGGGCGTCGGGCTGCTCCACGTAGTTGTGGCCGTGAAACAGCTCCAGGCCCAGATACGCGCCGTTGAAGCGGGTAAACATCCGGCCCGAATCGGCCAGCATCACCGTGGCGTTGCCCGATTTTTGGGTGTGATCGTAGATCATCACCCCGTGCAGGCGGTCGCCATTCACCCCTGTTTTCTTATCAACCTTAATAGTATAACCTGGAATGCCGTTGTAAAAAACGCCCTCCCGGATATCCAGGGCCAGCTTTTGCTGCCGCACATCCCAGAGCAGACTATAGGCTTTCAGGTTGGCGCGGGGCACGATAGTTTCGTTGAACCAGAAGGCTCCTACCGCCAGTCCCGTGGTCAGCAGCAGGATGGGCCGCAAAATACGCGTCAGGGCAATGCCCGAGGCCTTGATGGCCGTCAGCTCGTGGTGCTCGCCCAGGTTGCCATAGGTCATGAGCGAGGAGAGCAGCACGGCCAGCGGCAGCGAGATGGGCACGATGAGCACGCTGAAGTAAAACAGCAGCTGCAATAAAACGGACATTCCCAGGTCCTTCCCGATAATATCATCGAGGTACTTGAGCAGCGTGTGGGTCAGCAGAATGAACTGCACCACCGCGAAAGTGAGTAGAAAGGGCCCGGCAAAGGCCTTGAGAATCAGCTTGTCGAGCTTTTTAATCATGGAAAAGACGGCACTGCGCAATTGGCGGCCACCGCCGCAGGGAACGGTTGTTCGGGCAAAAAAGTACCGCCGCCGGATTCCTCCCGCGGCGCAAGCGGCTCCTGCAACTACCCGCCAACCTGCTCGCGCAGCTTGCTGACCAGTCCTTCCCACATCTCCTGCTTCTCCTCGGCATCGTGCCCCAGGGAGTAGTCAATCACGCGCAAGTACACCTCGTCGGTGACCAACGAGGAGTCGAGGGTGAACTCGAGGAAGTTGGCGTCCGCCACCGGCTGTCGCTGCTCGCTGAGGAAGACGAAGCGCACGGCGCGATTCAGGCGCTGACCCGAAATCTCGGCGTAATGGTTCTCCTGATCCCAGATAAAATTGAGGCGTTGCCCGTCAACATAACGAACATCGTCACAAAACCACTGCGTCAGGCCGGAGGCAGTCGCCAGGTAAGGGAAAAGAATTTTGGGCGAAGCGTTGATGGGAAATTCCACCGTGAAACGCGTTTTGGTTTGAGTATCAGGCAAAGCCATAGTAGTTAGAACGAGAAAAGCGCCGTAGCCCGGGGAGAAAGCCCGCCGGACACGGAAGAAATACAGGGTATTTGGGCGCGGAACTTGCTCCGGGGCCATTTATAACGCTACCTTTGCACCCACAAAAACCCCCGGCGGGGTAGCTCAGTTGGTTAGAGCACAGGATTCATAACCCTGAGGTCACGAGTTCAACTCTCGTCCCCGCTACTTTTCAAACCGTTTCGGCCCTGCCGAAGCGGTTTTTTTGGTTCAGAACCATTTGGCGGGACCAGGGAGAAAGTCATGCGGGGGCTAACGGGAAAAGCAGGAGCGGCCGAAGCTGGGCCGTAAGGACCAGAAACAAGAAAACGCTGAACCCAAGGGCCAGCGTTTTCTTGGTTATCAGTACGAAAGGGTGATTATTTCACCTTCTCCACGATGCCCTTGAATGCGGCAGGGTGGTTCAGGGCCAGATCAGCCAGCACTTTGCGGTTGAGCTCGATACCGACTTTCTTCAGGCCGCCCATGAGCTGCGAGTACGAAAGGCCGTGCTCACGCGCGCCGGCGTTGATCCGCTGAATCCAAAGGGCGCGGAATTCGCGCTTCTTGACTTTCCGGTCCCGGTAAGCGTATAAGAGGCCTTTTTCAACGGCGTTCTTGGCTACGGTCCAAACGTTTTTGCGACGGCCGTAATAGCCTTTCGCCAAACGCATGATTTTCTTACGACGGTGGCGCGAGGCCACGTGGTTTACACTTCTTGGCATAACCTAGAGAGTTTTTGGCAGCCGGCGACGGGTGAAGGTCTTGTGGGCCGGAAGCCTGGTTAATGGGAATGAAAACGTAGAAGCGGGGAAAGAGAGTTGGTGATGTTGACCGCAACGGGCGACAACAGCAAAGGGCTTAATTCCCGGTTTCTGATCAGATGTTGAGCATCTGGCGCACGCGGTTCATGTCGGCGCTGCTCACGAGGCCGGTGCGAGTCAGACCACGCTTCTGCTTGGTCGTCTTCTTCGTGAGAATGTGTGATTTGAAGGCGTGCTTCCGCTTCACCTTGCCCGTTCCGGTGAGCGCAAAGCGCTTCTTGGCACCGGATTTCGTCTTAACTTTTGGCATTGTAGTAGGATTGGGGGTTGGTTGTTGATTGTTGATTACTGACCGACCAGTGGTCGGGAAGTCATCAGCAACCGGGTAAAATCTATTCGGCGTCGGTGGTGGCCGGCGCAACTTCCACGGCCTTATCGGTCGGCTCAGCTTTACCGGTTTCGGCGGCCGGCTTGGCGGCTTTCTTTTCGGGTTTGTCCGTCGTCGCGGGCTTGGCGGTGGGCTTCACTACGGCCGCCGCTTTGGGCGCGAGGTAGAGAAACATGCGCTTGCCTTCAAGTTTGGGCAACTGCTCCACTTTGGCCAGATCCTCAAGGGCCTGGGCAAACTTGAGCAACAGGATTTCACCGCGCTCCTTGAAAACGATACTGCGGCCCACGAAATGCACGTAGCTCTTGATCTTCGCGCCTTCGCGCAAAAAATCCTGGGCGTGCTTCACCTTAAAGGCAAAGTCGTGCTCATCGGTGTTGGGACCGAAGCGAATTTCCTTGAGAACGACCTTGGTCTGCTTGGCCTTCAGCTCGCGGGTTTTCTTCTTCTGCTCGTACTTGAATTTCGAGTAGTCGATGACGCGACAGACGGGCGGGGTAGCCGTGGGCGAAATCTCGACGAGGTCGAGGTTCTGATCCTGAGCCATTTTCCGCGCCTGATCGGTCGGATAAACACCCTGCTCGACGTTGTCGCCGACCAGACGCACTTCGCGCGCCAGGATTTTCTGATTGATTTTGAACGGCTCTTCCACCTGCTGGCGGGGCACGTACCGACGATTCGGAGCTGCTATGGTTTGGTCCTCCTGCTAAAAAAGTGGCGGGGAATGA
>JAYWCH010000162.1:0-25878 GCA_043780755.1 Hymenobacter sp. | reverse complement strand
CCCGGCGGGAAACAATTGCGAAGCGGACGGGTTGAAAAATCCTCGACCAGGCTGGATTCAGGCCTGATCCGATTACCGATCTCGCAGTAAATTTCGGCTCTGATCGCGGGATTTTTAAAAACGAAACCATACCTTTGCAACGCGTTTCCTAAAAGCGCCCTTTTAACATGATCTCCCATTGTACTTCCCAGGCTTGGTGGTGGCAGTTCCGAAACCTCGGACCGGCCTGCCTGTGCGCCTAGTGAAGTCAGCTCTGATTTTGCTTTTGACCACAAAAGCCCGGCCGCCCGCCGGGCTTTTTGCATTTTAATTTTTCCGCTGAGGTCGTTCTGCCGCCTCGTTTGTCACTCCCCGCTTCCGTGTCTTACCAACTCACCACCCGCCACCGCCGCCTGCTGGCCGACACCGTAACTCCCGTGGGACTCTACCTGCGGCTGCGCGACCAGTACGCCAACTGCCTGCTCCTGGAAAGTGCTGACTATCACGGCCAGCAAAACGCCTTCAGCTACCTGGTGTGCGAGCCGCTGGGCACGTTTGAGCTGCGGCGCGGCGGGGAGTTGCGCCAGTTGTTTCCCGACGGCACGGCCACCAGCGAAACCCTGGCCCACCCGCGCGAGGCGCTGGTCCGGCTGCGCGAGTTCGCCGCCGCTTTCGCGCCCGATGCTACGGCCGCGAAGTTCTCCTTCATCAGCACCGGTCTGTTTGGCTACATGGGCTACGAGGCGGTGCAAAGCTTTGAGGACCTGGCCCTGGACCCGGCTAAAGTGCCGGCCGGCGATATTCCGCTCATCCGCTACGCCGTGTACCGGTTTGTGATTGCCTTCAACCATTTCCGGCAGGAGCTGCACCTGTTCGAGCACGGCGTGGCCGGCGCCGCCCCGGCGTAGGCGGACGGCCTCGGGCGCCTCGAAAATCTGGTGCGCAACCCGAGCGTGCCGGCCTTCGATTTTGCCACGGTGGGCGCGGAAGTCAGCAACCAGACCGACGCCGAGTTCCTGGTCCGGCTCGCGCAGGGCCAGGCCCACTGCCTGCGGGGCGACGTCTTTCAGATTGTGCTCTCGCGGCGCTTTCAGCAGGGCTTTGAGGGGGATGAATTTAATGTCTACCGCGCCCTGCGGTCCATCAACCCTTCGCCTTACCTGTTTTATTTCGACTACGGCGATTACAAAATCTTCGGCTCCTCGCCCGAGGCGCAGGTGCTGGTGCAGGGGCGCGAAGCCAGTCTGTACCCCATTGCCGGCACCTACCGCCGCACCGGCGACGATGCCGCCGATGCCGCCGCCGCCCAGCGCCTGGCCGCCGATCCCAAGGAAAATGCCGAGCACGTCATGCTCGTCGATCTGGCCCGCAACGACCTGGCTCGCCACGGTACCCAGGTGCAGGTGCGGACGCTGCGCGAAATTCAGTTCTACTCGCACGTCATCCACTTGGTGAGCCACGTCACGGCCGAGCTCGATCCCGGCACCGACACCCTGCAAGTGGTGGCCGATACCTTCCCCGCCGGCACGCTCTCGGGCGCCCCCAAGCACCGCGCCATGCAGCTCATCGACGGCCTGGAACCCACCGCCCGGGGCTACTACGGCGGCTGCCTGGGCCACCTGGGGTTCGACGGCAGCTTCAACCACGCCATCATGATCCGCTCCTTTCTGAGCACCGGCAACCAGCTCTATTTTCAGGCCGGCGCGGGCGTGGTGGCCGCTTCCAATGTGCAGTCGGAGCTGGAGGAAGTGCACCACAAGCTGGGCGCGCTGCGGGCCGCGCTGCTGGCGGCGGTAGAGGCATAGGGCCGGGCAAGCTGGCGGAGGTTTATTTTTTCAACCGTAGTCTTCGGGCTGCTACCATTCACCCGGCGGGAAGTCGGGGGTCATCGATGAAAATTCTGGTTCTGGATAACTACGATTCGTTTACTTACAACCTGGTGCATTTGCTGCGTGAGCTGGGCCACGGTCCTGCCCTCACCGTGACCCGCAACGACCAGCTCCCGCTGGCGGCGGTGGCGGCCTACGATGCCATTCTGCTTTCCCCCGGTCCCGGCCTGCCCTCGGAGGCGGGTCTCATGCCCGCCATCATTAAGGAATACGCGGCTACCAAGCGGATTCTGGGCGTGTGCCTGGGCCATCAGGGGCTGGCCGAGAGCTTCGGGGCGGAGCTCTACAACATCCCCGCCGTGCTGCACGGCGTGGCTAATGAAGCCGAAGTGACCCGGCCCGATGAGCGGCTGTTCGCCGGTCTGCCCACCCGGTTTCAGGTGGGGCGGTACCATTCCTGGGCCGTGCGGCCCGAGTCGATGCCGGCCGCGCTGGAAGTCACCGCCCGCGACGCCAACGGCGAGGTGCTGGCCTTCCGGCACCGCGAGTTCGACGTGCGCGGCGTGCAGTTTCATCCGGAAAGCATTCTGACGGAGCACGGCGCGCAGATGCTGAAAAACTGGTTGAGCTAACCAGAACCGGCTTTTCACGCTTATCACCCCACCAAACTACCGTCAACCAGCGATTTTGAAACAGATTCTCACCAAGCTATTTGATCATCAGCCCCTGACGCACGCCGAGGCCCACGCCACCATGCGCCAGCTGGGCGAGGGCGGCGCGAATCCCGCCGAAACGGCCGCCTTCCTGGCCGTGTACCGGATGCGGCCCATCACGGTAGTGGAGCTGGCCGGTTTCCGGCAGGCCCTGCTCGATCTGAGCCGCGATCCGGAGCTGGGCACCACCGAGCTGCTCGACATTGTGGGCACGGGCGGCGATGGCAAAAACACCCTCAATATCTCCACCCTGGCGTGTTTTGTGGTGGCTGGGGCGGGCGTGCTCGTGGCCAAGCACGGTAATTTCGGCGTGTCGTCGGTATCCGGAGCGTCTAATGTGCTGGCGCATTTCGGGTATAATTTCGAGGCCGGCTCCGACCAGCTGCGGCGGCAGCTGGATGCGGCCGGTATTTGTTTCCTGCACGCCCCGGCGTTTCACCCGGCCATGCGCCACGCCGGGCCGGTGCGCCGCGAGCTGGGCCTGCGCACATTCTTCAACATCCTCGGTCCGCTGGTGAATCCGGCCAGGCCCGCCGCGCAGCTGCTGGGCGTGTTCAACCTGGAATTGCAGCGCATCTACCACTACCTGATGCAGGCCACCGGCACCCGCTACGCCGTGGTTCACTCCCTCGACGGCTACGACGAGCTGGCCCTCACCGGCCCGGCCAAAGTCGTATCCTCCTTCGAAGGCGAGCGTCTGCTAACCGCCGACACGCTGGGCCTGGCTACCTGCGCTGCCGATGACCTCTCGGGCGGCAGCACGGCCGCCGCCGCCGCCGAATTGTTCCAGCAAGTACTGGCCGGCCAGAGCACGCCCGCCCAGCGCAATGTGGTGACGGCCAACGCGGCCCTGGCCCTGCAATGCGCCCGCCCCGGCCTGAGTTGGGAAACGGCCCTGGCGCAAAGCCGCGAATCGCTCGATTCGGGTGCCGCGCTGCGGGCCTTCCGCACCATGCTGGCCACGCACTAATCTATTTGTTTTGCCGGCGCCCGCTGGTCGGTTTTCATTCCCTGCTAATTATGTCTCAGCCCACTATTCTTCAAACCATCGTGGCGCACAAGCGCCAGGAAGTTGCCGCGCGCCGCGAGCTGGTGCCTGTCAAGCTGCTCGAAACCAGCCTGTATTTCAAGTCGCAGCCGTTGTCTTTGCGGCGGTATCTGCTGCGCGAAGGCGGGAGCGGGCTCATTGCCGAATTCAAGCGGAAGTCTCCTTCCAAAGGCTGGATCAACCAGTATGCGCCGGTGGAGCGCACCACGCTCGGCTACATGCAGGCCGGCGCGGCAGCCCTGTCCATCCTCACCGACGGGGAGTTTTTTGGCGGCAAAAGCGAGGACCTGACCACGGCCCGCCGCTTCAATTTCTGCCCCATTATCCGCAAGGATTTCGTGGTGGATGAGTATCAGATTATCGAAGCCAAGAGCATCGGGGCCGATGCTGTGCTGCTCATCGCCGCCGTACTCACGCCGGCGGAGATTGACCGCTTGGGCCGGCTGGCCCGGTCGCTGGGCCTGGAAGTGCTGCTCGAAGTCCACGATGGGGAAGAGCTGGCGCGCTCGCTCAATGCCGAAGCCGTGGATCTGATCGGCGTCAACAACCGCAACCTGCACGATTTCAGCCTGAACCTGGATACGTCCCTGAGTCTGGCCGAAGCCATTCCCCCCGAGTTTGTGAAGGTATCGGAGAGCGGGATTTCCAGTGCTCAGGTCATCGGGCAGCTGCGCGAAGTGGGTTACCAGGGCTTTTTACTTGGGGAAGCTTTTATGCGCCACGCCCGGCCAGAGCGCGCCTGCGCCACGCTGGTGCAGGAAATAGCGGCCCTGCCTAAAAAGGTGGCCGTTATTGCTTAATTGCTGATTATCAGGTTATGAAAACGCCTCGTCCTTCTCAATTAGCTGATCTGGCGCTTGCCGCCGGACTGCCCGGCGCGGCCGGCCTGCCCCGGCCCGCAGCGGGGCCGTCGCGCCTGCTGGTGAAAGTATGCGGTATGCGCGACGCGGCGGCCCTGGCCGAAGTAGCCGCGCTGGCGCCGGATTTCCTGGGTTTCATTTTCGCGTCCGCTTCGCCGCGCTTTGTGGGGGAGGTGCTGGCGCCCGAGCTGGTGCGGGCCCTGCCGCCGACAATCTGGAAAGTGGGCGTTTTTGTGAATGAAACCACGGCGGTCATTCTGGCCACGGCGGAAAAATTTGGGCTGGCGGCCGTGCAGCTGCACGGCCAGGAAACGCCCGCTCAGTGCGAGGAGCTGAGCGAAGCCGGAATGCTGGTAATCAAAGCCTTCTCGGTCGGGGCGGCGCTGGACCTGGCCCGCTTCCTGCCGTACGTGCCGTTCTGCGACTTCTTTCTTTTCGACACCAAAGGAGCCGCGCCCGGCGGCAACGGAGCCGTTTTCGACTGGAATTTGTTAAGCACCTACAATCTGCCCGTGCCCTACCTGCTGGCCGGTGGCCTGGGCCTCGAACACGCCGCCGAGCTGGCCGCTTTGCGGTTGCCCGGACTGGCCGGGGTCGATCTAAATAGCTGCTTCGAAACGGCGCCGGGCGTGAAAGATGCCGGCCGCCTCGGGCAGATGCTAACCCAACTTCAACCGCGCGCTGGCGCATCCTCACTTATCTCATGACCCCATCCTATCAACAGCCCACCTCCCGCGGCTACTACGGTGAATTCGGCGGCGCTTTTATTCCCGAAATGCTCCATCCCAACGTGGAGGCGCTGCGGCAGTGCTACGTCGATATTCTGGCCGATCCGGATTTTCAGATTGACCTCCAGCACTTGCTGCGCGACTACGTGGGCCGGCCCACGCCGCTGTTCGAAGCCAAGCGCCTGTCGGCCCGCTACAACACGCGTATCTACCTGAAGCGTGAGGATCTCTGCCACACCGGCGCCCACAAAATCAACAACACCGTGGGGCAGATTCTGCTGGCTCAGCGGCTGGGCAAAACCCGCATCATCGCCGAAACCGGCGCCGGGCAGCACGGCGTGGCCACCGCCACGGTCTGCGCCCTGGTGGGCCTGCCCTGCGTGGTGTACATGGGTGCAACCGACATCGAGCGCCAGAGCCCCAACGTGGCCCGGATGCGCATTCTCGGCGCCGAAGTGCGGGCCGTAACCAGCGGCAGCCAGACCCTGAAAGACGCTACTAACGAGGCCATCCGCGACTGGATTGCCAACCCCATCGATACGCACTACATCATCGGCTCGGTGGTCGGCCCGCACCCGTACCCCGACCTGGTGGCGCGCCTGCAGGCCGTTATCAGCGAGGAAATGCGCAAGCAGCTGCTGGAAAAAACCGGCACCGAGCTGCCCGATTTCGTGGTGGCCTGCGTGGGCGGCGGCTCCAATGCCGCCGGCGCGTTCTACCATTTCCTGGACGAGCCCTCGGTTCGCCTGATTTCGGTGGAAGCGGCCGGGCACGGCATTCATTCCGGGCACTCGGCGGCCACCTCGGTGCTGGGCACGCCGGGCATCATCCACGGCAGCCGCACGCTGCTCATGCAGGATGAGCACGGCCAGATCACGGAGCCTTACTCGTTGAGCGCCGGCCTCGACTACCCGGGCATCGGGCCGCTGCACGCCCACTTGGGCGCCGTGGGCCGCGCCGAATTCCTGTCCATCACCGACGACGAGGCCCTGGAAGCCGTCCGCGAGCTGAGCCAGCTCGAAGGCATCATTCCGGCCCTGGAAACGGCGCACGCCCTAGCCGCCCTCGGCCGGCTCGGCGCTGGTCCCGACGATGTCGTGGTGGTCAACCTCTCGGGTCGTGGCGATAAGGACCTCGACACCTACCTCAAGCACATGGACAAGCTGGTGTAATTTTTTCACTGCCCGGGTGCCTGCCGCTGCCGCCGCCCAGGCGGGCAGGCGGGGCGGGTACCCGGGCAAAACCGGCCGCTTTTTCAGCGGTAAATCGTTTATGAACAACCGAATAGCGCAGGCCTTCGCCGACAAGCAGAATCTGCTCAATACCTATTTTACGGCCGGCTACCCGTCGCTGCACGATACCCTGCCGCTGGCCGAGGCGCTGGTCGCCGCCGGGGCGGACATCCTCGAAATCGGCATGCCGTTTTCCGATCCGCTGGCCGATGGGCCGGTCATTCAGGGCAGCAGCTCGGTGGCTTTGGCCAACGGTATGAACCTGCCCGTGCTCTTCACCCAGCTGGCCGGACTGCGGGCGGCGGTACCCACCACGCCGGTCCTGCTCATGGGCTACCTCAATCCGGTGCTGCAATTTGGCGTGGATGAATTCTGCCGGCAGGCCGCTGCCGTGGGCGTGGATGGGCTGATCCTGCCTGACCTGCCACTCGATGAGTACGAAGAAACGTACCACCATATTTTCAAAAAGCACGGTCTGAAAGCGGTTTTCCTCATCACGCCGCAGACTTCGGAGGAGCGCATCCGCCGGCTCGACAATTTGTCGGAGGCCTTCTTATACCTCGTTTCGGGCCCCGGCACCACGGGCGGCACCACGCCCACCGATACGTCCGCGCAGCACGAGTATTTCGAGCGCATCGCGGCCATGAAGCTGCGCAACCCGCGCCTCATCGGTTTCGGCATCGGCGATAAGCCCGGTTTTGACCGGGCCTGCGGCTATGCCGACGGTGCCATCATCGGCTCGGCCCTCATTCAGGCCCTGAAAAATGTGGACGACGCGCCCGCCGCCGCCGCCAAATTCGTGCGCAGCATCAAGCCCTCGGCCAACTAAGCCGTTTTTCTGCTCCTTTCTGTTTCGCCTAAAATCTGCTAATCCGTGATCATTCAACTAGAAAAAGCTGCTCCGGTTACTGCCATCACCGAGCACCTGCGCCAGCAGGGCTACAAAAGTACCGAGGTAACGACCCAACACGCGCACTACCTGGTGGCCATCGGCAAAAAGGATTTTGATATCCGCACAATCGGCCAGCTGCCGGGCGTGCGGGACGTGCACCGCGTTTCTGACGACTATAAGCTCGTTTCCCGCAAGTGGCGCGTGAAGCCCACCGTACTCGACCTCGGCGACGGCGTGACCATCGGCGAAGGCACCCTGGCGCTGTGCGCCGGCCCGTGCAGCATCGAGAGCGAAAGCCAGATGGAACGCGTGATGGACCATCTGCTCGCCAACGGCGTGCGGCTCATGCGCGGCGGCGTGTTCAAGCCCCGCTCGTCGCCCTACGCTTTTCGCGGTTTGGGTATGGACGGGCTGCGGGATTTTCACCGCCTGGCCCGGACCCGGGGTATTAAAATCGTGACTGAAGTCATGCAGGTATCGCAAGTGGAAGAAATGCACGACTTCGTGGACGTTTTCCAGGTCGGCGCCCGCAACACCCAGAATTATAACCTGCTCGACGCTCTGGGCGGCGTGGATAAGCCGGTGCTGCTGAAGCGCGGCATTTCGGGGACCATTGAGGAACTGCTCTCGTCGGCGGAGTACGTATTTTCGGGGGGTAATGAGAAGCTGATTCTCTGCGAGCGCGGCATTCGCACCTTCGAAACGGCCAGCCGCAATACCCTGGACCTGAACGCAGTTCCCATTCTCAAGGCCAAAAGCCACTTGCCGGTGCTGGTCGATCCGTCGCACGGCATCGGCATCCGGGAGTACGTGCCAGCCATGGCCCTGGCCGGTGTGCTGGCCGGCGCCGACGGTATCGTATTTGAAACCCACGAAACGCCCGAAACGGCCGCCTCCGACGGCGCGCAGACGCTGGACTTCGACGAGTCGGCCCGTTTGATTCGTAACCTGCGCCGCGTCTACGAGCTGCGGGGCGAGCTGGAATAACTAAAAATTAATCTGCCGGAATGCTTGGGTTTTCAAATTCGGCCCTTAACTTCGTTTCACTCATGCGCCACCAATTCGTCAATCGTATTATGCTAGCGACCTGCCCCAAACTGGGGAAGGACGGGCTACGATTGGCGCTACAGGAAAACGAGGCATGATGCCCGAACTTCTTTAGAAACCTTCGAAAGCCCGAATCCGCCAGGATATCGGGCTTTTTTTTGCCCCAACTGCTATGTTTAACCCGCTCGCTCAAACTACCGGCCAGGATCCGCTGATCTGGAAAATGCTTTTCGACCGCCAGACCGCGCTGCTGCACCGGCGGGCGGCCCCGGCTTTCAGCCAGGGCCTCGCCCGGCTGGGTTTCCGGCGTGAGGTCATCCCCGACATCGGCGAGCTCAGCGCCACTGTGTTCGACCAGACCGGCTGGCAGCTGGCCCCGGTGGGCCGGCCGTTCGAGCCCGCGGCCTTTTTCGAACTGCTGGCCGAGCGGAAGTTTCCGCTCGTCACCCGCATCCGGCCAATGCGCGCGTTCGATTTCAACCCCGAGCCGGACCTGTTTCACGATTTGTTCGGGCACGTACCCATGCTGCTGGATGAGAACCTGGCCGATTTTCTGCAGATGCTGGGGCAGGCATTCCGGGCGCAGCCGCTGGGCTCGCCGGCGCGGGAGCAGCTCTGGGCACTCTACTTTTTCACGGCCGAGTTTGGCCTCGTGCAGCACGACGGCCAGCCCCGGCTCTACGGCGCGGGGCTGCTCTCGTCGGCCGGCGAAATTCACCACTGCGTGAATGAGTACACGCCGCGCCCGGCTTTCGACCTGGCCACGGTCTTGCAGACACCGGTCACGGGCACCCGTTTCCAGAACCAGTATTTCGTGCTCCCCGCCTGGGAGCAGCTCAACGAGTGCGTCGCCGAACTGACCGGCCTGCTGGCCGCCTGAGAATAGCCGGCCGGGGGGGTATCAGCCGCTACTGAAGTAGCCAACAGGCCGGCAGTTTCACTAACGGATGTTACACGACAACCCATCTGGTAGCCTGGAAACGGCAGTTTCTCAAGCCGCTAATGCTCCGGCGCCACGCCCGGCGGAACCGCAGCTACCGAATTAGCACAAAAAAAGCCTTCCCGAATGGAAAGGCTTTTTGACGTTCGATGGTGAGCGAATTAAGCTTTCACCTTGGCTTTCACTTTGAATTTACCCCGCAGGTAGGCTAGCGCCTGGCTGTGGGCTTTGGCGGCGTCTTCCTTGTTGAATTTGGGGTTGGAAGGGTTGGCAAAGGCGTGGTCGGCGTCGTAGCTTTCCACGGTTACTTTTTTGCCGGCGGCGGCCATGTCCTTCTTGAACTGCCCCACAACCTCGGGGTTGATCCACTTATCCTGGCTGGCGAAAATGCCCAGCACGTCGGTATTCAGCGTTTTGAGTTTGGCCACGTCCTTCTCGGGCATGCCGTAGTACATCACGCAACCAACGGTTTGCTTGCCGCCAAGCAAGGCCTCCTGTAAGCTCCAGCCACCGCCGAAGCACCAGCCGATGCTGGCCAGCTGGGCCTTTGGTCCGGCGAACATCTGGGCACCTTTGAGGATAGCCACAGCGCGCTCGGACTTCACTTCGCCCATGTATTTGCCGGCCTCGTCGGGAGTGGTGGCAATTTTGCCATCGTATAGATCCAGGGCGATGATGTTGACCCCGGGCATTTCGGTGGCGAACGTGGCGGCCTCTTTCTTGATGTAATCGTTCAGCCCCCACCACTCGTGGATAACGAACAGAAATTTGTTGCTGGGCGTGGCGCTCTTGATTTCGAAGCCGTGGCCGGCGGTGCCGTCCGGGGTTTTGAATTCAATCATTTCGCCTTCGCCCTTGTAGGAGAAGGGCAGGGGCGCCTCATGGCCGCCCGAAAAATCTTTGTCGCTGGCCAGCATGGCAAACGATTCCGTGGCCGAAGCCGACAGGTTGCCCGCGGGCCGCGAGCAGCAGCTGGCCATTTTTTGAGCCGAGGTCGAGAAGGTCAGCCCCAGGAATAAGGCGCTGAGAGAGAGAATACTTTTCATTGGAAAGAGAAGGTGTGAAAGGTAATGTGAAAACTGATCGATGTACCAACAGCTAATTGGGTGAAACGTCCCGGATAATAGTGAATAAACCGGATGATTTTGTGTCTATTAGCTGAAATAAGTTGATAACCAGTCGGTTGCCGAATGAAAAAACGAGCTTACAGCGGCGCCATCGGTATGTGCGTTTCGACCACGGCCCCCAGCTCGGTGAGCAGAGCGAAAAGGCCCACGTAGGTGCGGTTGAGGTAGATAAAGTGCTCGGAGCCGCGAGGCTCGCGCTGTTTGCGCAGCTCAGGGTCGGCCATGAGGTCGTCGCCCAGCGCGTAGAGCGAGGCCATGTAGGCGGGGTCGCCAAAGTCGAACGTAGCCTGGCGGAAGGGCCGGCCCACCAGCTCCAGCGAGACGTGCATGGTGCGCAGGTATAGCGCCCGCAGCGCGGGGGTATCGGTAGGGCGAAGCACGCCGGCCTCGGTGAGCAGCGCCGCCAGCCGGGTTTCATCGGCGAAGGTTTCGCGGGCCAGCAGGGCGGTAAAGAGCAGGTAGACATCAACGGGCACGTCTTTGACGCAGCCAAAATCGAGGACGCCCAGCGTGCCACCGTGCTCGGCGCGCATCAGGAAATTGCCGGGGTGCGGGTCGGCGTGCAGCTGGTGCAGCTCGTTGAACTGGAACTGGTAGAAGTCCCACAGCGCCTGCCCGATCTGGTTGCGGACTTCCGGCGTAGGATTAGTGGCCAGGAACTCCTTCAGGTGCTGACCCGTGAGCCAGTCCATGGTCAGGATGCGGGCGGTGGAAAGCTCGGGGTAGTAGGCGGGGAACTCCAGGTTGGCCAGTGCCCGGCAGCTGGCCGCGATTTCCTGGCCGCGCCTCAGCTCCAGCGCGTAATCGGTCTCTTCCAGCAGCCGGGTTTCTACTTCCTCCAGGTAGGGGCGGACCTGGGCCTCATTCAACCCCATCACCCGCAAAGCAATCGGCTTCACCAGACGGATATCCGACTTGATACTGGCCGCCACGCCGGGGTACTGCACTTTCACGGCGAGCTCCCGGCCGTTCTGGCGGGCAAAATGCACCTGTCCGATGCTGGCCGCCTGCCGCGCCTCGGGCTCAAACTCATCAAAAACCTGAAACGGCGACCGTCCAAACGCATCCCGGAACGCCTTGATTACCAACGGACCGGACAGCGGCGGCGTCTGGTACTGGGCCTTGGCAAACTGCTCGGCGTAGGCCGTGGGCATCATGTTTTTTTCCATGGCCAGCATCTGGGCCACTTTCAGCACGGAGCCTTTCATCTCGCTGAGCGTGCCGTAGAGCTCGGCA
This sequence comes from Hymenobacter sp., assembly GCA_043780755.1. Lineage (GTDB taxonomy): Bacteria > Bacteroidota > Bacteroidia > Cytophagales > Hymenobacteraceae > Hymenobacter. The sequence goes on along the minus strand of JAYWCH010000162.1, from coordinate 14,247 downwards.
GCGTTGGCCGCGTGCAGGTCCTCGGTGGTCGATTTGGCGCCGACGGCGCGCTTGGCGTAGTGCTTGACGTAGTTGGCGCCGACGTTGAAGCCGGTCTTGGCGAAGCGCGCCGCGCGCGCAACTTTGGTGGTGGGAATGGAAGTCTGGGGTTCGTCGGACATAGCAAGGCAAGCCTGCGCTTACCGTAAAGTAAGAATAACGAGGGGTAGTAAATGCCTGTTCTCCAGCGGCCGGAGCAGCGACCGGTGGCAGTTAGCGGCCTTCGCGGCGCACCAGGAAGCGCACGAAATCAACGGCGGAATCCAGCGTATTGCGGCCCACGAGGTCGAAGCTCAGGGTGACGGCTTTTTCCACGGCGGCGTCGGTGCGCTCGAAGTTCACAGTGTTGTCTTTGGCAAAGAAGCCCAGCACGAACAGAACCTGCTGCCAGAAAAAACGCGGGTAGCCATCTTCCACCAGCGGGCGGTTGGCAATCTCGCCGCTGGCCCGGCCGTCGCGCAGCAAATCACCCACGAACAATTCAAAGTCCTGGCGGAAGTCGTCGAGCACGCGGGGGGTGAGCGCGGGCATGCGTTGCATGGAGCGGCGCAGGCTCATCAGGGCATAGGAGCGGTTATTTTTGAGGATTTCGAGCAGCGTATAATAGAACGCCAGCAGCTTTTCGCGGCTGCCGTAGCCGGCCCAGACGGGCTCGGCGGCGGCCGTCTCGCGGGCCTGGCGGCCGAAATCAGCCCACAGCTCGCGGTCAATCGCCTCGAAATGGGGATAGTACTTGTAGAACTCCTGTTCCGGCAGCCCCAGCTGGTTCGTCAGCTTAAAAACCGAGGCGGGCGGGTGGCCTTCGTTGAGCACAAAGGCGAGATAGGCGTGTTTGATGCGGTCCTTTTCCATTGTGATACAACCGGGCGGGCGGGGCTGAGGTTCAGTTGGGGCAGCGGGCCCGGGGCGACCGGGGCGCCGGTTTTATTTGGCGGCTTGCAGGGTGGCCCGGATGGTTTCCACGGCCCGTTCCCGGGCAAATTTGTGCTCCACCATGGGCGCCGGGTAGGCCCGGGTGCCCACTTCGGGTACCCAGCGCTTCACGTATTTCAGCTCCGGATCGACCTGCGCGAGCTGGCTTTCGGGGCTGTAAACCCGGAACCAGGGCGCCGAGATGGCGCCCGTGCCGGCCATCCACTGCCAGTTGCCCACGTTATTGGCCAGCTCGTAGTCGAGGAGCTTATCGGCAAAATAATGCTCGCCCCAGCGCCAGTCGATGAACAGGTGCTTGACCAGAAAGCCGGCCACGGTCATGCGCACGCGGTTGGGTAGGTAGCCGGTCTGGTTGAGCTCGCGCATGCCGGCATCCACCAGCGGGTAGCCGGTGCGACCTTCGCACCAGGCCCGGAACTCGTCCTCATTGTTGCGGTAGGGCAGATGCCGCATCTTCGGATCGTAGCTCTCGGTGGCGGTGTAGGGGAAATTCCAGAGTAGCATCATGAAGAAATCCCGCCAGATGATTTCCGCCAGGAGCTTATCGTTCAGCGTTTTTGCCTGCCGCATAACCTGCCGTACACTAAGCGTACCGAAGCGTAGCTGCACCGAGATACGCGCCGTGCCGTTGATCAGTGCGGGCGTATTGCGGGTGAGGTGGTAATTGCGCACCACGTTCTCGGCCGGGAGGCCGGCGGTGGGCACCGGCTGCTCCCGGCGCTCAAATCCCAGGCTGGCGAGCGTGGGGCGCGGGCCGGCGGCTTCGTCGGCAAGCTGGTGCAGGTTTTCCTCCTTGAAAGCGGTGGCCGAGCCGTAGGGCAACAGCATCTCGTCGGTGAGCTTGGCCAGGAAAGCTTTGTGGTAGGCGCCGAACACCCGGGGCACGGTGCCCGATTTAGTTAGAATCTCATCCTTAGCAAAGACGACTTGATCCTTGTAGAGCAGAAAATCCACGCCGTGCTTTTGCAGCAGCTCGCCCACGGCGGCGTCGCGGGCGGTGGCGTAAGGCTCGTAATCCTCGTTGGTGTGCACGGCGGCCACGTCGAACTCGCTGAGCAGGGCGGCGAGTACGTCGAGTGGCCGGCCGTGGCGGGCGAGGAAAGTACCCCCGGCGGCGGCCGTTTCCCCCGCCAGCCGCTCCACTTCATCGTAGATAAAGGTGAGCCGGGCATCGGCCTTGTCGGGCAGCCGGCTCAGGATATCGGCGTCGTAGATAAAGAGCGGGACTACCGGCAGGTCGCTGGCCAGCGCCGCCGCCAGCCCGGCATTGTCGTGCAGCCGCAGGTCGCGCCGGTGCCAGAAGATGCAGATTTTCATGGAAGTCAGGCAGGTAGAATTCTTGATTAGCGTTAAAAACCAGCAGTTTACTTCAGCTTGCCCATGCCGCCATCCACGGCCAGCACCTGGCCGGTGACGAAGGAGCTGTGGTCGGAGAGCAGAAAAGCGGCCGTGTACGCCAGGTCCTGCGGCTGCCCGATGCGCTGCAAGGGATGGCGCTTGGCGCCGGCTTCGGTTTTCTCGGGCGAGTTGAGTAGGGCGGCCGCCAGGGGCGTATTGGTGAGCGAGGGCGCAATGCAGTTGACCCGCACGCCGCTACCCGCGTATTCGGCGGCCAGGGCGCGGGTGAGGCCTTCCACTGCCGCTTTGGCCGTGGCAATGCTGCTGTGAAAACTCATGCCCATATCGGCCGCCACGGTGCTGAAAAGAATGACCGAAGCGCCGCCTTCCGCCTTTTTCAGCCGCTTGATGGTGGCCTGCAATACCCGCACGGCGCCCATGACATTGAGGTCGAAATCAGCCAGAAAATCCTCGGTGGGAATCCGCTCGAAGGGCCGCAGCTTGATGCTGCCCGGAAAGTAGGCCACCCCGTGCAGCACTTCCGGCAAGCCTTCGAACGCGGTGCCCACCGGTTGGCTGGCGTCGTAAGTTAGGTGCGTGGTGCCGAGCGCCGCCAGCTCCGGCGACAAGTGCCGCGATGCCGTGAACAGATTCACGTGCAGCGTGCTGAGCAGCTGCGCCGTGGCCAGGCCCATGCCCGACGAAGCGCCGATGAGGAGGATGTTCTTGTCAGTAAAATCCATATGAATAAGGAGTTCGGTTTAGGTCAGTACCACCAAGCTAACCCGGCCAAAGGTGGAAGGTTTGGCTTAAGATGCCAGCCGCCCGGCGGGCAGCCCGTCTGGTTTGGATCCGCTGATCCGGGTAAAGTCCGCCGAAGAATAGCATTGCCCGGCGGTTTGATTAGCTTTGCCGTATGGGCGCTCACCGCTCATTTTGCCCATTTTTTTTCGTATGAAGATCACTAAGATCCTGGTCGCTAACCGCGGCGAAATTGCCATCCGCGTGATGCGCGCCGCCACCGAGCTCAATATTCCCACGGTGGCCGTTTACACCTACGAAGACCGCTACTCGCTGCACCGCTACAAGGCCGACGAAGCCTACCAGATTGGCCGCGACGATGAGCCGCTCAAGCCTTACCTCGATATTGAAGGTCTGCTGCGGGTGGCGAAAGAAAATGGGGTCAACGCTATCCACCCCGGCTACGGTTTTCTCTCGGAAAACGCCACGCTCTCCCGGCGCTGCGCCGAAGAAGGCATCATCTTCGTCGGCCCCCGGCCCGAAGTGATGGAAGCCCTCGGCGATAAAGTGCGCGCCAAGGAAGTGGCCGTGCGCTGTCAGGTCCCCCAGATTGAAAGCAGCGAAGCCCTGCTCGAAAACGTGGAAATTGCCAAGAGTGAGGCTCAGCGCATCGGCTATCCCGTGATGCTGAAGGCGGCTTCCGGCGGCGGGGGGCGCGGCATGCGCATCATCCGCGACGAGGAGCAGCTGGAAAAAGGCTTTTTCGAGGCCCGCAACGAGGCGCTCAATGCCTTCGGCGACGACACGGTGTTCCTGGAGAAATTCGTGGAGAAGCCCAAGCACATCGAAGTGCAGCTCGTGGGCGATCAGTACGGCAACCTCGTACACCTCTACGAGCGTGACTGCTCGGTGCAGCGCCGTTTCCAGAAAGTAGTGGAAGTAGCGCCCGCCCTGAACCTGCCCGAGCACCAGCGCCACCTGCTCTACGAGTACGCCCTGCGCATCGGCCGGGCCGTGGGCTACGACAACGTGGGTACCGTGGAATTCCTGGTCAACCCCGAGCACGACCGGATCTATTTCATCGAGGTCAATCCCCGAATTCAGGTTGAACACACCGTGACCGAGATGATTACGGGCGTGGACCTGATTAAAACCCAGATTTATATTGCTTCCGGCTACCGGCTCAGCGACCCGGAAATTGGGCTGGGCTCCGATGTCGTGCCGCTGCGCTCGGGCTACGCCATTCAGTGCCGGGTGACCACCGAGAATCCCGAAAATGACTTTAAGCCCGATTACGGCACCATTGTGGCCTACCGGGCGGCCGGCGGTTTCGGCATCCGGCTCGATGAAGGTTCGGTGTACCAGGGCGTGGTGGTGTCGCCGTTCTTCGATTCGCTGCTGGTGAAGGTGTCGGCCCACGCGCCCACGCTGCACGGGGCGGCCCAGAAAATGCTGCGCAGCCTCGACGAGTTCCGGGTGCGCGGCGTGCAGACCAATATTCAGTTTCTGAAGAATATTGTTGGCAACGAGGAGTTTCAGACCGGGCAGGCCAACGTCGATTTCATCAAGGATCACCCCGAGCTGTTCAAGTTTGAAACCCGGCAGGACCGCGCCACGCGCCTGCTCGGCTTCATCGGCGAAGTGGTGGTAAACGGCAGCGCCGACGTGAAAAACCAGCTCGACCCGCGCCATAATCCGCGCCGGCCCCGCCTGCCATACTCCGACCACGCCGCGCCCGCGCCCGGCACCAAGCAGAAGCTCACGGAGCTGGGCCCCGAAGCCTTCGCTCAGTGGCTGCGCGCCGAGCCCCTGATTCACTACACCGACACCACCCTACGCGACGCCCACCAGAGCCTGCTCGCCACCCGCATGCGCACCTGGGACATGCTGAAAGTGGCCAATTCCTACGCCCGCCAGCATCCCCAGACGTTCTCGCTCGAAGTCTGGGGCGGCGCCACGTTCGACGTGGCCCTGCGCTTTCTGCACGAAGACCCGTGGGAGCGGCTGGCCAAACTACGCGAAGCCGTGCCCAATATTCTGTTGCAAATGCTCATTCGCGGGGCCAACGGCGTGGGCTACAAGGCTTATCCCGACAACCTCACCGAGCGCTTTGTGCAGCAGGCGGCCGAAACCGGCGTCGATATTTTTCGCATCTTCGACTCGCTGAACTGGCTCAAGGGTATGGAGGCCTGCATTGGCTTCGTGCGCAACAAAACCGACCGGCTGGCCGAAGCCTGCATTTGCTACACCGGGGATATTCTCGACCCGAAACGGACCAAATACAGCCTCGAATATTACCTGAAGCTGGCCAAGCAGCTCGAAGACGCCGGCGCCCACATCCTCTGCATCAAGGATATGGCCGGCTTGCTTAAGCCCTACGCCGCCACCGAGCTCATCGCCGGCCTGCGCGATACGGTGAAGCTGCCCATCCATCTGCACACCCACGACACGTCGTCGCTGCAGGCCGCCACCTACGCCAAAGCCGTGGAAGCGGGCGTCAACGTAATCGACGTGGCGCTCGGGGCGTTGTCGGGCCTCACCTCGCAGCCCAACTTCAACTCCATCGTTGAAATGCTGCGCCACACGCCGCGCCACCGCGAGTTCAACCAACAGTCGCTCAATGAATTCAGTAACTATTGGGAAGCGGTGCGCGAAATGTATTATCCGTTCGAGTCGGGCCTGAAAGCGGGCACGTCGGAGGTATTTCAGCACGAAATTCCCGGCGGCCAGTACTCCAACCTGCGCCCGCAGGCGGCTTCGCTCGGCCTGCTCGACAAATTCGAGGAGGTGAAAGAGCGCTTTGCCGACGTGAACGACATGTTCGGGGACATCGTGAAGGTCACGCCCAGCAGCAAAGTGGTGGGCGACATGGCCTTGTTCATGGTTTCCAATAACCTGATGCCCGCCGATGTGCTGGAAAAAGGCGAAACCCTGAACTTCCCCGAATCGGTGCGCGATCTGTTTCGCGGCGACATCGGCCAACCCGAAGGCGGCTGGCCCGCCGAATTGCAGAAGCTGATTCTCAAGAACGAAGTACCCTTCACCGACCGTCCCAACGACCACCTCGCGCCCATTGATTTCGATCAGGAATGGACGGATTTTCAGAAGAAATTTCCCGGCGCCAAATTCACCGACCTGCTCTCGTCGCTGCTCTATCCCAAAGTGTTCGAGGAGTATTGGGCGCACCGGGCGAGCTTCGGGGAAGTCAGTAAAATCCCGACTTCGGTCTTTTTCTACGGCCTGAAACCCGGCGAAGAAACCATTATTGAGATTGCCCGGGGTAAGTCGGTTATCGTGCGGCTCGAATCGGTGGGAACACTCAACGAGGAAGGAATGCGGACGATCTTCTTTACTCTCAACGGCCAGACCCGCAACCTGCAGGTGCGCGACCGGGCCGTGGCCGTCACCAAAATCAGCAACGCCAAAGCCGATAAAGCAAACCCCCGCCAGATGGGCGCGCCGCTGCAGGGAATGCTGAGCAAAGTGCTGGTAAAAGCTGGTCAGGCCGCGCCCAAAAACACGCCCCTTTTCGTCATCGAAGCCATGAAAATGGAGACGACCATCACCGCCCCGCAGGATCTCACCGTTGTCGGTATCACCCTGGCCGAGGGCAGCCGCGTCGCGGCCGACGACCTGGTGCTGACAGTGGAATAGCTCATTCCTCTACCGTCAGCACCAGACTTTTATTTCCTCAGCTTCAGAATCAGGCCCGCGCCCACGGTCGTGGTGCCGGCGACCCCGCCGCTCAGCGCCTGCCCGGCGGTCAGGTCGAGGCGCAGCGCGGGCGCGGGGCGCCAGTAGAGCCCGGCCGTGGTGCCGGTGTTGAGGACCGTGCGGCCGGTACCGTACGCTTCCACGAAAAAGCCGGTGCGCGCACTCAGCGGCCCATTCAGCGCCAGTGTGCCCAGAAACTGCCCTTTTTCAATGTCGGCCACCGTCAGTCCAAGCTGGTTGAAACCCAGGTTAGCTTCGAGTCCGTAGCGCTCGCCGATTTGCTCGCTCACCAGCAGGCGGCTGCCGGGGGCCCATTTTAAGTTGCGGCGGTCCGCACTGCCGGTGTTGGGTACCGCCGATTCGACTAGAATAGCCACCTGCGTGCGGGTGTCGTAATTGGGCGAAAGCATGAATTTGGCGCCCACCACCACCGGTGCCCAACCGCCGGCGCGGCGGCTGCCTGCTTCACTGGTCCCCGTCGGGCCGGAGTGGAAATAGGGCTGGCTCACGCGCAGCTCCATACTGTTGAAAAAGCCGATGCGCAGTGTGGCGTCGCTGCGGTTTTGGGCGAAATCAGGCCCGCCGAACTGGCGCTGAAACCCGGTTTCGAGCTGAAAGCGGCCAGGGCGCAGCACCTGGGCGCTGATGGTCTGGCCCGGACGGTCGGCGCGGATGTTTCGCACGAACGCGGCGTCCACGTTGGGGTTGTTTTCCTCCGGCGTGTTCTGGGCCAGGGTGAGGCCGGGGCGGCTCAGCAGAGCGGCGGCGGCCAGCAGAGTGGTCTTGCGCATGGCTCACGGAACCGCCCGCCGTGGCGGCAAAGTTCATTTCCGCTGGCGTTCGGAAGTATGTTTGCGGAACAAAACGGCTTGCCCGTGAGCCGGTTGGCGGCTGATTGCGGCCGGTTTTTTATTCATAATTCTCAGCCCTAATGAAAATCCCTGTCCTGTTTCGCACGCTCAGCCTGGTGGTGCTGGCTGCCGGCCGCCTGCTCGCCCAGCAGCAGACTTTCCCGCTCTACACCGGCACGGTGCCCGATTCGAAGCCCAGCCGGGTGGAGGAAACGAGCACTACGCTGGCCAACGGCGGGGTGCGCATTTCCAACGTAGTGCAGCCCACGCTCACGGCCTTTTCGCCCGCGCCGGGCACCGGCAATGGCACGGCCATCATCATCTGTCCCGGCGGCGGCTACGCCCGGCTTTCCATCGATTCCGAAGGCTACGACGTGGCTAAGCGCCTGAACGAGATGGGAATCACCGCTTTCGTGCTCAAATACCGCCTGCCCAACGACCAGACCCAGCCCGATAAATCTATCGCCCCACTGCTCGATGCCCAGCAGGCCCTGCGCCTCGTGCGCCAGCAAGCCGCCAAATTCAGCCTCAACCCCGAGCGCATCGGGCTCATGGGCTTCTCGGCCGGGGGGCACCTCACGGCCAGCGCCGGTACGCAGTTTGCCCGGCCGGTGGGCACCAATCCCGGCCCGGTGTCGGTACGCCCCGCTTTTCTGGTGCTGCTCTACCCGGTTATCAGCTTCCGCGACAGTTTGAAGCACGCCAATTCCCGCCAGAATTTGCTCGGGACTAATCCGTCGGCGGAGCAGATCCGGCAGTTTTCGCCCGAAAATCAGGTGACCAACCAGACGCCGCCCACCTTCATCGTGCAGGCCCAGGACGACCAGACGGTGCTCGTGCAGAATAGCCTGGTGTTCTACCAGGCCTGCCTGCGCCACAAAGTGCCCGTCGAAATGCACCTCTACCCGCAGGGCGGCCACGGCTTTGGCCTGCACAATAAAACCACCAAAGACGACTGGACCGAGCGCCTGAAAAACTGGCTCGACGCCAACGGCTGGCTAACGAAATAACTGCGGCCAGGCACCCGATTATCGGATAGCCGGGCAACGGGAGTTTCGGCCGCCGCTGTAGCTTTCTTCCAGCCGCCGGAGCAACTTATTTCACAACAGCCGGCCATGACTCCCGTAGCCGCGCCAGCGTCTGCCGAATCTCCGCAAACAAGGGCCGGTCGGCCACTGCCGGCTGCCCGCAGCGCTGCTGCAATTCCCGCAGGGCCGTGAGCGTCGTGCGTGCGGCCGGCGCAGTATCGGCCGCACAGTGCGCCCCCAATTCTTCCAGCAGGCAGGCGAAAGCCCGGGCTTCCAGCCGTTGCAGGGCGACGGCGGTTGCATTAGCCGGCGGGAAGAAGCAGGCGGCCCCAAAATCCCCCAGCAGCGCGTCGCCGGCCGGCGTGGACAGGATATTGTGGGCGTACAAATCGCCGTGCAGAATCCCCCGGGCGTGCAGGTGCTCGGTGGCCGCCGCAATGCCCAGAGCAATACTGAGCGCCGTGGCAACCGGGAAAGTGGTACCCGACTCGTACACATCGCGGGTGCAGGAAGCCAAACTGGGCGGTCCGGCCAGGTTGTGAAAAGCCGGGCTGATTAATTCCAATACCAGCCCTTCGGCCCCGGTCGGATGGTGGCTTACTTTGCCCGCCACGGCAATCAGATTCGGGTGCGCGCCGGCGCTCATGCAGGCCGCCATCTCGCTGTGCGGCAGCCCGTCGCTGGTTAGCGCCCCCTTGAATAGTTTGACGGCCACGGCGGCCGGCGGGGCATTTTCCCGCCGCCACTGCGCCCGGTAGATCACGCCGGACGCCCCTTCGCCCAGCGGCTGCTCCACCGTCAATTGCTCCCAGCCGATGGTGGCGATGCCATCGTGGACGGCCGCTTCGGCCAGCGTACAAAATGGGTTGCCCGCGAAGGCCAGCCACGCGAGCCGTGGCATGGTGAGCAGCCACGCCGGCAACTCCGGGAGCTGGTTGGCCGCAATGCGCAGCAGCTCCAGCTCCGTGCACGCCGCCAGCGCGGCCGGCAGCGCCCGGAGCCGGTTGCCGGACAGCATCAGCTTTTGCAGATTTTTACAATTCCCAATCTCCGGCGGCAGCGTTTCGAGTTGATTATCAGTCAGAATCAGCCAACGCAGGGCCGGCGGAAGGGCGGCGGCCGGCAGGGTACGGATCTGGTTGGCCTTGAAGCCCACCATGCTCAGCTGCGGGCATTTGCCCAGCCCGGCGGGCACGGCGGTAAACTGATTATCCGAGCAAAACAGCACGCGCAGCCGGTGCAGGCGGTGCAGGTCGTCGGGCAGGGCGCTCAGGGCGTTGCCCGAGAGGTTGAGCACTTCCAGGGTATCGGCCAGGTCAAATATTTCGGGGGGGAATTCCGTCAGGCCGGCGGCCAGATCGAGGCGGTGGGTGCCGGTGAGCTGCCCGGCGCGCAGTTGTTCCAGAGTGTGCATGGGCCAAAGTTCGGCAGGAGTGGGCCGGAAGCCCCGAAAATAATCGGGGGTGCTCCCCTCACATCGCCACCACTTCCCCCGTGCCGAAATAATAAATTAGCCCCCGCACCTCCGCGTAGCCTAACTGTTCGAATAAGGTGGCGTAATTCCGCAGCTGCTGCCGGTGTTTTTCCTGGGGTGGGGGCAGGCGGAAATCCAGGAGCGTGACCCGGCCGCCGGTGCGGTCGGTAACGGTTAGCGACGGTTCGAGCACCACGCGGTCGGGCTTGTAGTCGCGCAGCCTGACCCCGCCCACCAGAATTTCGCGCTCCGTTTCCACGCTCAGGTGCGGGGCGAAGTAGGGAGCCAGGCGTGGATCGGTCACCAGCTGCTCCAGGCTTTGTACCAGTGCCGGGCGCTCGCGGGCGCTGAGAATGCCCTCGGCCACGAGCTGGCTGGCGACGCGGCCCACATCGGCGGCGGTGAGGAGGCGGCGCAGGGCGTAGTGCAGCTTGCGGTTCCACTCGCCCCGGGCCTGCTGCTCGTCAAAATCGAAGAGCAGCGGGGCGTGGCGGCGCAGCTTCAGGCGCTCTTCCCACGGGGCCGCCGTCAGGTTGGTGAGGTAGTAGCTGTTGGTCGTAACCGGCTCATTACCTGATTCCTTGTGGGCCGGCCCGCCCGGGGAGATTACGAAGGAAACCTGTTCTTTCTGCCACTCGCCGCGCCCGGCGAGGTAGCCGTGGAGCAGGTCGGCCACGTTGCGGGCCGCGTTGGGCGCGGCCAGCTCATCGCTGGTTTTACTCGTTTTCTTTTCCTCCGGCCGCTTACTGATGACGTAGAGCCGGTGGCGCGGCCGGGTGAAGGCCACGTAGAGCGTATTGAGCCCTTCGAGGAAAGTTTTTTCGCGCTCCTCGTCGTACTGCGCCGCCAGTACGGTCTGCTGAATGCCTTTGCTCAGGCCCACGACGGCCACGTCGGGCATGGTTTCCAGCGGCTTGTCGCCCGCGGCCAGCTGCCCCCAGAGCAGCGTGCCCCGGTGCGGCTCCAGGCTCCAGTCGGCAAACGGTACGATGACCACCCCGTAGGCCAAACCCTTGGCCTTGTGCACCGTGGTGATGGTGATGGCCGCCCGCCCGCCGGGCGCATTGATGCTGATGCGGCCCTTGCGCTCGGCCCAGTGCGTGAGGAAGTTGCCCAGGTTATTGCCGAATTTCAGGCTGTATTCCAGCGTCAGATCGAGGAAGCGGAATAGGTAGTCGCTTTCCCCGTTGCGCCCCAGCAGATCGAACAGATTCAGCAGTCGCTCGGTCAGCTCGTAGAGGCCCAGGTTGCCGGTTTCTTTCTCCTTAACATCGTAGCCCAGCGTCCGCAGCTCGTCAAAAAAAAGCTCGCCATCCTTGGCATTGGCAATCTCGGCAATGTGCCGGGCGCGGGCCGGGGTGGGGGCGAGGCCGCGCACTACACGGTCCACGAGCAGGAGCGCTTCGGCGCGGGCCAGCGTATCGGCGGGTTGGTGCAGCACCCGCAGGATGCTCACCAGCAGATTCACCACCTCGGCAAATTCGAGGGCCAGCGAATCGGCCGAAATAATGGCGTAGCCCCTTTCCTTCAGAAATTTAGCGATGATTTTACTGGCGTAGCGCGTCCGGCACAGCACGGCGATGTCGGCCAGGTCGTAGCCGTCGCGCAGGGACTGCTCAATCAATTGCAGCGTCAGCTGGCAGGTGCTTTCATCGTAGCCGAGCAGGGCGTCGGGGGCGTGGCCGGGCAGCGGGTCGGGGGCGTAAGTGCCCGTGGCGGGGTCGTAGGGCCGGCCCGGGGCGTCTTTTTCCGTAAATAGCAGCTCGACGTGGCCGGGCTGCGAATCACCCGGCGTCGCCCGTACCTGCTGTCCAAAGACCTCGTCATAAATGCTTTGCACCAAACTCAGATCCGCATGCCGCGAACTCACGGCCGCAAAAAACGCGTTGTTGAATTCCACTATTTCCCGGGCCGACCGGTAGTTGACCTGCAACGCTTTCGCTTCCAGCACCGGCCCCAGGGTTTCGTAGCGCAGGCGCAGCAGCTCGCGCATCTCTTCGTCCCGGGCCTTGGCTACCAGCGCTGCCGTGTCGCCCTGGTGCAGGCGCAGGATCTGTTCCATCTCGCCGCCGCGCCAGCGGTAGATGGCCTGCTTGGCATCGCCCACCGCCAGGCTGGAGTGCCCGTTGCCCAGCGTGTTTTCCACAAGCGGCAGCAGGTTATTCCACTGTAAAACAGAGGTATCCTGAAATTCATCAATCAGAATATGCTCGTAGCGCTCACCCAGCCGCTCGTACAAAAACGGCACCGGCTCGGTGAGGACAATGCTGGCAATGCGGCGGTTAAACTCCGAGATCAGCACCACATTGCGCTCCCGGCTAATCTGCTCCACCAGCTTATTGAGCTCGCTGAGCAGCGACGCCTGGAACAGATACGGCTGCATGGCCGTCAGCAGCCCGTAGGCCGACAGGTGCGCTAGCCGCAGCCCGGCCAGCGCCAGAAAGGCGTCTTCCAGTGCCGGGCGCACGGCCTCTACCTGGTCGAGCAGGCGGTCGGTTTTGGCCTGGCCGCTGCTCCATTTAGCGGTTTCGACCACCTTGCGGGCGGTGGCGGTGGGTGTATCGCCCGGTTGCAGCCACCGCAAAGGATTGGCAAAATGGGTGTAAATGCCGTTTTTGCCCCCGCTCAGGTGGGTTGGTTCGAGGCCGGCGCCCGCGATGGCGTCCGTGGCCTGCTGCCCGATTGCCCGCGCCTGTTCCTCCAGCTCGATGCGCCGGGCGCGCATCTGCTGGTCCAGGCGCCGGAAATCGGACAGCGATAGTTTGCTCAGCTGGGCCACCGCTTCCTGCACCGTTTCATTAAAGAGCACCTTGCCGAAACTGGCCAGCTCCTCGGGCAGGCGGCTCCAGCTTTTGCCTTCTTCCGCCTGCCCCAGCGCGTATTCGGCCAGGGTCTGCGATAATAATTTGCTGTTCGGGTCGCGGTTTACTTTATCGAGCAGCGCCGTCACCGCGCTTTGCAGCACGCTTTCCGTATCCAGCTCTACTTCAAACGTCGCCGGCAAGTCCAGCTCCCGCGTGAAAGCCGTCACGATCCGCTGTACAAACGAGTCGATAGTGCTCACCGCAAAGTCGGCGTAGTGATACAGCACCAGCCGAAACGTGGCCGCCGCCCGCCGCCGCACTTCTGCCGCCGGCAGTGCTAACTCCGCCGCCACCTCCGCCAGCAGCCCGTCCACTTTATCGGTTTCCGGGTAGGCAAACCGCCGCAGCGCGCCCATAATCCGCTCCTTCATTTCCCCCGCCGCATCATTGGTAAAGGTGATGGCGAGAATGCGCTTGAAGTATGCCGGATCATCCGCTCGCAGTGCCAGCAGCAGGTATTCTTTGGTCAATTGATACGTTTTGCCCGAGCCGGCGGAGGAAGAGTAGATGCGGAAGGAAGCCGACATAGAGCTTAGGAAAGTAATTTCAGGAATTCAATCCGGCGGCTATTTCTCGCCGGATTCAACTATAAATCAGTGGGTAAACTGTCTGTGCTGTTTTGCAGCCACTCCACCATTTTGGCTTCGACCCGCACCGGCCGGCCGCTCCGGGGATCGAGCAGCGCCCAGGTCGTTTCCGCTTCGCAGAGCAAGACCCCGTCGTCGGCGCGGGTGAGGCGGGTGAGGCGCAGGGACGTAGCCCCGCTGGTTTCGCCCACCCACGTCGTGGCCCGCAGCGTCTGGCCCGCAAAGGCCGGCTGCCGGTAGCGGATGCGGTGCTCGCGCACAACCCAGATATATTTTTCGCGGTCGGCGGCCGGGCAAATCGCCTGCCAGTGGGCCCCGGCCACGTCCTGCACCCAGCGCACGTATTCCACGTTATTCGCGTGTCCGAGCGCATCAATGGCGCTTTCCGGGACTTGAAATTCGAGGGAGAAGCGGGGCGCCGTGATTTCAGCCATGGGGATTTGAGTAGTAGGTAGGAGCGGGCAAAGGTCGCCATCCCGAATAAAAAAACATCGCTGGATTTGGTCATCTAAAAATTATACCTATCTTTGATGCAACCTAAGAAACCAAGCCACGGTGGCCCAAAAGCTTAGGGAAACTCCACAACACAACCACCATGCCCACCGGAACGGTAAAATTCTTTAATGAGACCAAAGGCTTTGGTTTCATCAAAAACGACGAAACTGGCGAAGACATTTT
>JAYWCH010000161.1:0-23754 GCA_043780755.1 Hymenobacter sp. | reverse complement strand
GCTTTGGCCCCCGGCGTTTTGGTGGTGGGCAGGATGGTTTCGCCCACTTCATCCAGAAAATGAACCTGATCCGGACTCAGGAAAGCGACTTCTTTGACGGCCGGCTTCCCGGCCTGCGCCGCCCGCTTCCCCTTTTCGGTGGGGGAGGAGCAGCTGGTCAGGAAATAATCGGCGCCGATAACGGTGCCACCCATCAGGATGGCAACTCGGGCGAGGGCGTCTCTTCTGTTCATGCGGCGGGGCGGTTAGAGGTTTTGTTTTTTGAGCTCACTCACGGCGTGGTCCACGGCGCGGGCGGTGAGGGCCATGTAGGTCAGGGAGGGATTCTGGCAGGCGGCCGAGGTCATGCAGGCGCCGTCGGTCACGTACACGTTCGGCGCGTCCCAGACCTGGTTGTACTTGTTGAGGACCGACGTTTTGGGGTCCTTGCCCATGCGGGCCGTGCCCATTTCGTGGATACCGGCCCCCAGGGCCATTTCAGTGTCGTAGCCTTTCACGTTTTTGATGCCCGCCTTTTCCAGCATCTCTATCGCGTCCTGCTTCATGTCGATGCGCATCTTCCGCTCGTTTTCGCGCAGCATGGCGTCGATGGCCAGCACGGGCAGGCCCCACTTATCCTTTTTGGTTTTATCGAGGTAAGCGTAGTTGGCGTGGTAGGGCAGCGTTTCGCCGAAGCCGCCCAGGCCCATGGTCCACGCGCCGGGCTCGGTCAGGGCGTCTTTGAAGTCGCCGCCGATGCTCATCTCCGGAATTTCCCGCGCCCAACCTTCGCGCCCGGCCCCGCCCTGGTAGCCGAAGCCCCGCAGGTAATCGCGCTTGTCGCCAAAGAGATTGCGGAAGCGCGGCACGTATATGCCGTTGGCCCGCCGGCCGTAAACGTATTGATCCTGAAAGCCTTCGGCCTCCCCGCTGGCGCCCACCCGCAGGTGATGATCCATCAGGTTGTGGCCCAGCTCGCCGCTGCTGCTACCCAGCCCGCCGGGCCAGATGTCGGTGGCTGAGTTCATCAGCAGCCAGGCCGAGTTCAGGGTCGAGGCATTGAGGAAGATGACCTTGGCGTAGTACTCGTAGGTCTGGTTGGTTTCGGCGTCGAGCACTTCCACGCCCTTGGCCCGCTTGGTGGCCGGGTCGTACAGAATGCGGGTGACGATGGAAAACGGCCGCAGCGTGAGGTTGCCGGTGGCCACGGCCGCCGGCAGCGTAGCCGACTGCGTGCTGAAATACGCCCCGAACTGACAGCCCAGCCAGCATTTATTCCGGTACTGGCAGCTCACCCGGTTGTGGTGCCCCATCGTGATGTTGGCCGTCCGGCCGATGACCATGCGCCGGTGCTCGTAGTGCTTTTTGAGGCGGGCGGCCACGTCTTTTTCCACGCAGTTCATTTCCATGGGCGGCATAAACTCGCCGTCGGGCAGCTGCGCCAATCCCTCCCGCGAGCCACTGATGCCGGCAAACTTCTCGACGTGGCTGTACCAGGGCGCCAACTCGTTGTAGCGAATGGGCCAGTCGACGGCGATGCCATCCTTGGCGTTGGCGGCAAAGTCAAAGTCGCTCCAGCGGTACGACTGCCGGCCCCAGGTCAGCGAGCGCCCACCCACCTGGTAGCCCCGGAACCAGTCGAAGGGCTTAACCTCCACGTAAGGGCTTTCTTTTTCATTCACCCAGAAGTCCAGGTTGCTCTCGTTCAGGGTGTAATCGCGCTTGAGGACGGGATAGTCCGAAATCATCTGCTGGGTTTTGCCGCCGCGATGGGCCAGCTCCCAGGGGGCCTTGTTGGCGTTCACGTAGTCTTTGATGTGCTCCACGTTGCGCCCTCGCTCGAGCATGATGGTTTTCAGGCCTTTTTCGGTCAGCTCCTTCGCCGCCCAGCCCCCCGTAATTCCCGAGCCAATCACGATGGCATCGTAGGTATTTTTTTCCATGGTCAACCAGTAAATGAGGTGGGATTAAAGGGCGGGATCAGCCGGGTACATCAAGCGAAAAAACGGGCGGGACCGTCGTCCGGGCGGACGGCTGAATCCCGGCACAATGTAAGATTATTTATCAGCAATGAGTCACCTATTGCCCAGCTTAGGCAGAAATATTACCACACGTAAGTGCCCACGGCGCCGGCGTTTAGGCTGCTGCGGAACGTTTGGCCCGCGTAGCTCACGCTGAAGGACTGCCGGGTGGGCTGGTCGTTTTGTACAATTAGCACCTTGCCGCCCGTCGGGGTCCGGAAGGCCACGTTGGGCAGCGCCCCGGCGCCGTCCGAGCCGATGCGCACGCTGCCGGGCCGCACGAACTTGCTGGCGTGGGCAATGATGTAATAGGCCGGGTTGCGCCCCACGGTATTGCCGGCCAGCGTCACGGCGCCCAGGCACTCGGTGCAGCCGCCGGGGGTGTGGGGATTCTGCTGCGGGTCGGCGGCCAGATTCCACTCCAGCACCGTCCGGCACCAGTTGCGGGTGGCCCCGATAATCAGGTTTTTAACGTGCCAGCCCAGGTTGTCCCCAAACCGGGAATTCGACCCCACCCACTGCTCGGTGAAGTACAGGTTTTTGTCGGGAAAGGCGGCGTGAACGGCCGCCAGCGCCTCAATCTTACCGCCGTAAAGGTGAAAGGCCGAGCCGTCGACGTAAGCCCGGGCGGCCGGGTCGTTCAGGATGGTCAGCGGATAATCGGGCCGGTCCGCGTTGTGGTCGTAAATGATGATTTTGGTAGCGAGCCCGGCGGCCCGGAAGGCGGGGCCCAGGCTCTTTTTGATGAACTCGGCCTGCTGCTCCGGCTGCATCAGCAGGCTGGGGTTGTTGCCGGGGTGCAGGGGCTCATTCTGAATAGTAATGGCCTCAACGTGAATTCCTTCCTGCTGCATTCCCTGCAAATAACGGACGAAATACTGGGCGTAAGCATCGAAATATTCCGCTTTTAAACTCCCGCCCCGGGAGTTGCCGTTGGTTTTCATCCAGGTGGGCGGCGACCAGGGCGAACCCATAATTTTGAGGGCCGGATTAATGGCCAGGATCTCTTTCAGGATCGGAATCAAATGCTCGCGGTCGGGGGCGAGGCTGAACCGGGCCAGGGTCGGATCAGTCTGGCCGGCGGGCAGGTCGTCGTAGGAAAAAACCCGTTCGTCCAGGTCCGACGCGCCGATGCTCAGGCGCAGGTAGCTCACGCCAATGGCCGCGCCCTCGGTGCCGAACAGCTCGCGCAGCAGCTGGGTGCGCTCGGGCGCGGCCATGCGGTGCAGAAGCTGGGCGCTGCCCCCGGTGAGGCAGTAGCCAAAGCCGTCAATGGTCTGGAAAAGCGCCTGCTCATTCACCCGAATAGTGCCCGCATCGGCGGGAGCCGGGCCAAAAGCCAACCGGGCCGGCTGCGGCTGAAACAGCACCGACTGGTCCGGATTCGTGAGCCAGAAAGCCACCCCGACGCCCCCGCCGGCCGGCTGCGCCGGCACCACCACCGCCGCCGGCCGGGGCGCCGCCGGCTGCGACTGACAACTCCCGCCGCCCAGCAGCAACAGCGTCAGCAGCAGCGTCAACAGCAGCCCGGCGATGCCCGGCTGGGGAAGGATAACGCCGGGGGCAAACCAGCGCCCCCGGGCGATTCCAATCGACGAAAGCACGGAGCGGAAGAAGTATATCATCGCAAAGACTTTAGTAAACAGCAGGTTATGGCATTTTGAGCGCGGCAATCACCCGCGCCCAATCCGGGCGCCCCGGCGTCCCTACAGCGTCACGCTGCCGGTCAGGCGGATATCGCGGGACGAGCTGCCGACCAGCACGTCGAATTTGCCCGGGGCCAGCACCCATTGTTTGCGGCCTTCGTCGTAGTACTGAAAGGCTCCCGCGTCCAGCTTAAGCGTCACCGTCGCCGATTCGCCGGGCCGGAGGAATACTTTTTCAAAGCCTTTCAGCTCCTTTTCGGGGCGCTTTACGGCGGCGTGTCCGTCCTTGATATAAGCCTGCACTACTTCGGCGCCGGCCACTTTGCCGGTATTGGTCACCTTAAGCGTCACGGTGGCACTCTGCTTGCCGGGCGTCACTTTCAGCTCATCGTACTGGAACGTGGTGTAGCTCAGGCCGTGGCCGAAGGCGAACTGCGGCGCTACTTTGTAGGTATCGTAGTAGCGGTAGCCCACGAAAATATCGTCTTTGTACACTTCCTTCAGCGGATTACCGGGGCTGCTGGGGTACTCGCCCAGCACGTAGGTCGGCGAGTCTTCCAGCTTCACGGGAAAGGTCAGGGGCAGTTTGCCCGAAGGGTTTACATCGCCGAATAATATGTGCGCCAGGGCATTACCGCCTTCCATGCCGGGGTACCAGGCTTCCAGAATGGCGGGCGCCTGTTTGGCCCAGGGCGATACATCGATGGGCCCGCCGCCCAGCAGCACGATCACCGTGTTGGGGTTGGCCGCCAGCACGGCCTGCACCAGCTCGTCCTGACCGAAGGGCAGGTGCAGGTCGGGCTTGTCCACCGCTTCGGCGTCGTAGGCGTTATCGCCCCACTTTTTGTAGTCGTAGCCGTGGAAAGAGCCGCCCACGAAGACGACCACTTCGGCGGCCTTGGCGGCGGCCACGGCTTCGGCAATCAGCTGGGGATCAGCACCCTGGTTGCGGGCAATTTTGTAGCCGGGCGCGTAGGTGATGGCGACCTGGCTGCCCAGCTCATTCTTCAGTCCCTGCAAAGCCGTGATTTCGTACTTGGCCTGGAGCTGGGCGCTGCCGCCGCCGCCGGCATTTTCGCGGGTCGCATTGGCCCCGATCACGGCCACAGTTTTCACGGTCTTTTTCAAGGGCAGGAAGTTACTGTCGTTTTTGAGCAGCACGATGCCTTCTTCCGCCACCTTCAGGGCCGTGGCCTGATGGGCTTTGGTGTTGTGCGAGCCCGCCGGGCGCTTGGTGCCGCCGAGCATGTGAGTGGCGTACATCAGCCGCAGAATACGCCGCACCTTGTCATCGACCAGCGGCACCAGAGTGGGGTCTTTTTTCACGGCGGTCAGGGCCGCGTCGCCCAGGTAAAACTGGTCGTAGATGGCTTTGTTGAAGACCGGCTTGAAGCCTTCCACGGTCTGCGCCGTGCTTTTGTAGGCGATGGCCAGGTCGGTCCCCATTTCCAGGTCGGTGCCGTTGCGCAGCGCTTCCATCGTGTTGTGGACCGAACCCCAGTCGCTCATCACCACGCCTTTAAACCCCCATTCCAGCTTCAGAATGTCGTTCATCAGGTGGGCGTTTTCGGTGGCGTAGGTGCCCCGGAATTTGTTGTAGGAACCCATCAGCGAGTACACGCCGCCCTGTTGCACGGCAGCGCGAAAGCCGGGCAGGTAGATCTCGCGCAGCGCCCGCTCGCTCATTTCCACGTCGATATCGTCGCGGTGGGTTTCCTGGTTATTGGCCGCGTAGTGCTTCACGCAGGCCGACACGCCCTGGTCCTGCACGCCCCGGATGTAGCCCACCACCATCTGCGAAACCAGGTAGGGATCTTCACTGAGGTACTCAAAGTTGCGGCCGTTGAGCGGCGCCCGGATGATGTTGATGCCGGGTCCCAGAATCACGTCTTTCCCCCGAAAACTGGCCTCGCTGCCCAGCACCGAGCCGTAGGCGTAGCCCAACTCACGGTTCCAGGTGGCGGCCAGGGTGTTGTTGGTGGGCAGGTAGGTGCCGGCGTTGCGGGCATCGTCCACCGCCTTCCAGTCGCGGCCCTGCTCGGGCCGCACGCCGTGCGGACCGTCGGAGGTCATCAGCTCGGGAATGCCCAGGCGCTTGATGCCGCCGGAGGCAAACGCCGAGTTGGCGTGGATGATTTTGATCTTTTCTTCCAGCGTCAGCTGCTTGATTAAGACGTTGATTTTGGCGTCGTTGACGGTCAGGTTAACCTGCTTGTTGGCCGCCACGACGGGTGTTTTCCCGCCGGCAGCGGGTTTGCTCTGAGCCAGGCAGAAGCTCGTTGCGGCGCAGCACAGGGCCGTACCAAGGACCGCCACGAAGCGGTAGGGAGAATGGGAAGACATCGGGGTTCAGAAGAAAATAAGAGAAAATTATGCGTTAGCAATCCCGGCCGGGGATTTTCAATTGGCCGGGATTTGGTCTAAAAACAAGTAGCGGTCCCGGTGCGGATCCACTTCGGCGCGGGAATTCACGTCGAGGCGCAGGAGCTGGGCGGGGCCCGCCGAACCCCCGGCGGGCCAAACGGGCCGGCCGGCCACGTTGGGATTGCCGGTTTTGATGAAGGCGGCGAAATAGCGCTGCATCGTTTCCGATACCGCCCGGTCCTCCGCCGTCCAGGCGTATACTTTATTGGTATCCAGGTTACCCAGCGCGTACTCAATCTCGGCCGAGTGGACGGCCCCCGGCGCCGGGGCGTCCGGCGCGGCGGCCGGCGCATTCGCCAGCGCCGGGCGCGGCCGGGCGAAGAGGTAGCGGTACACCGGCTGACCGCTGGTCTGGCGCTGAGCCTCAGCCCATTTCCAGGTACTGTGGGCGATAAACCGGTCGCTGGCCAGGTCCGTGGCCGACTGTCCGACCGCCGCCGCCGTGGCGCCGGGGTACAAGGCCAACACGGCTTCGGTGCGGTCGCCGTAGAGCTTCTGCACCGCCCGGCGGTAGTTTTCGGGCGTGGCGGGCTCGTCGCCCAGAATCGCCTGCGCGTTCATTTCCTGCGAGTTCCAGCCCACCAGCAGGGGCACCCGGGCCTGGCGCCCGGCCGCAAACGTGGCCACCGGCGACTCGGTAAAAAAGTACCCGTCGAGCACCGGATTGAACCGGGCCACCCCGGACTTACCCGCCAGCGCCAGCAGCTGCGCCGCCGGCAGGGCCCGCAGCGCCGCCAGCGTCGGCGTCCCGATGCTGGCGGCAAACGCCAACCCGCCGCGCTCCGCTTCCGCCAGCGGAACCGGCGTGCGGCTGGAGCCGAGCAGCGAGCCGCTCTCGCCAATGGCCCGCGCAAACAGCGTTTTGGCCACGGGCGAAGCCATCAGGGCGCTCACCGAGATGGAGCCCGCCGATTCGCCGGCAATGGTGACCTGCCCGGGGTCGCCCCCGAAGGCGGCGATGTTCTGCCGTACCCAGCGCAGGGCGGCGGTCTGGTCCAGAAAACCGTAGTTGCCCGACGCCCGCTGCGGCGATTCCCGGGTCAGCTCCGGATGGGCCAGGAAGCCGAAGATGCCGAGCCGGTAGTTCACCGTTACGGTCACGATGCCGCGCCGGGCCAGGGCCTCGCCGTCGTAGCGGGGTTCCGAGCCGTCGCCAGCCACGAAGCCCCCGCCGTAGAAATACACCAACACGGGGTGGTGTTCCCGGGCAGTTTTGGCGGGCGTCCACACGTTGAGGTAAAGGCAGTCTTCGCTCACTTCGCGGGAGCGAAAATTCATGTCGGCAAACAGCGCCTGCTGCATGGCGCGGGGCCCGAACTCCGTGGCCGGGCGCACGGCCGTCCAGCTCGCCACCGGCTGCGGCGCCCGCCACCGCCGTGCCCCCACGGGCGGCGCGGCAAACGGCACGCCCCTGAACACGCGGATTCCACTTTCGAGCACGCCGCCCGCGAGCGGACCATTGGCCGTCTGCACGAGGCTGCCCGCCAGGGTGGGCGCCGTGGTTTGGGCCCGGGCGGCGGGGGAAAGCAAGCCAGCCAGCAGTATCAGCACCAGGAATTGTTTCATGTGGGTTAATTGACCAGCGCTTGATCAGAGAAAATCAACTAGTTCTTGCTGGGTATTTTAGGCGCCTTGAGCTCGGTTACCGGAGCTTGCGGAGCCAGGAGCGGACGGCTTTTCGGCCCCACCACCGACTTGGGGAGCTGGAAGGATGCGGTCTGTTTAATATCCAGCGACGACGCGCCTAGCTTCACCGTGTAGGTCCCCGCATCGGCGACCCAGGCGGCGGCGGCCGTATCGTACGAAGCCAGCTCGGCCACCGTGAGCGGGAAGATCAGGGTCTGCGACTGGCTGGGTTGCAGCAGGGCGGTTTTGGCGAAAGCCCGCAGTTCACTCTCCGGCTTGTCGAGCTTGCCCGCCGGGGCGCTGACGTACAGCTCCACGACTTCTTTGCCGGCCACCCGGCCGCTGTTGGTCACGGTCACGCTGGTCGTGAGCCGCCCGCCAACGACGGCACTGACGGCCGGTTTGCCATAAGTGAAAGTGGTGTAGGACAGGCCGTAACCAAACTCGTAAGCCGGTTTCACCTTGAACGTATTGTAGTAGCGGTAGCCCACGTAAATGCCTTCCGAATAGGTGTTTTCCGAAGGCTTACCCATCAGTGAGTTGGTCGTTCCCGTGGCGCCGGGCAGCTCTTTGCCGGGGAAACTGCTGCTGTAGGGCACGTCGCCGTAAGCCATGGGAAAGGTCGTGGCCAACTTGCCCGAGGGCGTGACCCGACCACTGAGCACGTCGGCCACGGCGTGCCCGCCTTCCTGACCGGGCTGCCAGGCCAGCAGCACGGCGTCGGCCTGATTACGCCAGCTAGCTACCTCCATCACGCCGCCCACGTTGAGGACCACCACTACTTTCTTGCCCTGGGCGTGGAAAGCCGTGGCCACCTGCCTGAGCAGCGCCTGCTCGGTGGCGGTGAGGGTAAAGTCATCGGTCACGTTGCGGTCGCTGCCCTCCCCGGCGCTGCGGCCGAGGGTGATCAGGGCCACATCGGCCGTTTGCGCCTGCTGCTGAATCAGGGCTTCGGCCGCGGGCATTTCGGCGATCACGGGCGCAGGATCCAGCAAGCCTTTGGTTTTGGGCAGCTTCGCTTTGGCTTCCTTCAGGTATTGGCGATACGCCTGGCTCAGGCTGGCATCGACGGCAAAGCCAGCGGTTCCCAGCCCTTGCACCAGCGAAATAGTGTAGGCTTTATTGACGTCGCCGCTGCCCGTGCCGCCGGCAATGAGCTGGTAGGAGGTATTGCCAAAGGCCGCAATTTTGCGGGCCGGCGCCAGGGGCAGCGTGCCGCCCTCGTTGCGCAGCAGCACCATGCCTTCGGCGGCGGCCTGCCGGGCCACGGCGGCGTTAGCCTTCAGGGCCGGCTGGCTGTTGTAGGCCGCGCCCTGGAAAGTGGGCGATTTCAGCACCAGCTCCAGGATGCGGCGCACGTTGGCATCCAATTGCGGCAGGCTCAGCGCGCCGCTTTTCACGGCCGCTAATAGCGCCACTTCCTGCGTGCGGGTACCGGGCATGAGCAGATCATTGCCGGCCTTAAGCTGGGCCAGGGCGTCGTGACCGCCGTACCAGTCGGTCATGACCAGCCCTTTAAAACCCCATTCTTCCCGCAGCAGGGTGGTGAGCAGGTCGTGACTTTCGGATGTATACGTCCCGTTCACGCGGTTGTAGGATGACATCACCGTCCAGGGCTGCGACTGGCGCACGGCCAGCTGGAAACCCTTGAGATATACCTCCCGCAGCGCCCGCTCACTCACTTTGGAGTTTAGCTGCATGCGGTTAAATTCCTGGTTGTTAACGGCGAAGTGTTTGATGGAAGTCCCCACGCCGTTCGATTCCACGCCGTTGACCAGCGCGGCGGCCACGTTGCCGGCCACCACGGGATCTTCAGAGTAATACTCGAAGTTGCGCCCGCCCAGCGGGTTACGGTGGATATTCATGCCCGGCGCCAGCAGCACATCAATGCCGAAGGCCCGAACCTCGCCCCCAAACGCCACTCCGACTTTGCGCACCATGGCCGTATCCCAGGTCGAGGCCAGCAGCGTGGCCACCGGGAAAGCCGTGGCGTAGAAGGTTTTAGTACTGTCGCCGTTCCGGATTGGGTCGATGCGGACGCCCGCCGGACCGTCCGAAAGCGTGAGCGAGGGAATGCCCAGGCGCGGCACGGCGTGAGTGCGGCCGGCGGCGCCGGGCACTTTCTCCACCGTTTTGGCATCGCCCTCGGGGCCGGGCGGCAGCAGGCCCGGCGGAAAGCCGGCCGGGTAAAAGCCCATGCCCAGCACCAGCCGCACTTTTTCGGTCGGCGTGAGGGCCGCCAGCACTGCTTTGAGCGGCGCTTTGCCGAGTTGGGGCAGGGCGGGAGTCTGGGCGGCGGCCGGCGGGCCGCTACTTCCCAGCGCGGCCAGGGTCAGCAGGCCGAAGCCGACGGAGCCCCGCGCCGACTGCGCCAGGTAGGATTGGAGGGATTTCATAAGGGTAGTTGGCGCAGGAGGGACAGGTTCGTACTGTCCAATGAAAAATAGAATTATTTAGGATTATCCTGCCGAAATACGCCGGGAAAAAGCAGCATCCAGGACCGGATGTTGCCTCTCCCCGGCGCAGGAAGTAGCTCAGTAGTAGGATTCCGCCGGCCCGCCGCCGGAGCGGGGTTTAGTAGCCGGGGTTCTGCGTCAGGTTGGGATTGACATCACGCTCGGCCTGAGGGATGGGCAGCACGTTGTTGTAGGGCTTAATCCCTTTCTTGATCAGCTCCGGATTAGTCAGCAGGGTATTACTGCGCTTCAGATCATACCAGCGGTCCATCTCGAAGGCCAGCTCGTAGCGCCGCTCCTTGAGCACGGCCTCCCGGGTGAAGGTAGCCAGCGGGAGCAAACCCGCCCGCACCCGCACTTTGTTGATCGCCGCCACGCCCTCGGCCGTGGGGCCGGCGGCTTCGGCCAGGATGAGGTACACTTCAGCCAGACGCAGCACGGGCACGTTGAGCGGAGAATCCCAGATTGTCGAAGCCGTACCGGCGTAGAACTTGCGGACATTGAAGCCGTTGGGATCGCCCTCCAGCTTGGCGGGCTGCACCTGACCGTCGGGGTATTTGTCGCCGGGCACGAAGACCGAAACCGGCTTGCGCAGGTCGCCGGCCTCGTAGCCATCCACAAATTCTTTCTCGGGGATATTAAATCCGTAGCCTCCCGACGACACCACGTAGGGATTGCCGAAGAAGCGGGCGCCCCAGAATTCGTTGATCGCCGAGCCCGGCCCGTCGAGCGAGTAGCCGTTCAGCCCGCTCTTGTACTGCACTTCGAACAGTGACTCCTGCCCGTTCTCCTTGGTCAGGTTGAAGTTGTCGCCGTAGTTAGGCCACAGCACTTTACCGGAGCCGGCGATGACGGCCCGGGCCTGCGCGGCGGCATTGGGCAGATCGCCGGTGGTGAGGTATACTTTCGCCAGCAGTGCGGCGGCCGACCACTTGGTGGCCCGGCCCAGATCATCGCCGGTGTAGGAGGGCGGGAGTTTGGTAATGGCGTCGGTCAGGTCGGCCACAATCTGCTGGTAGACCTTGGCCATGGGATCGCGGACGACGGCAGCGGCTTCGGCCGGACTTTTAGCCGGGGTCAGCACCAGGGGCACGTCGCCGTAGGCCCGCACCAGGTAGAAGTAGTACAACGCCCGCATAAATTCGGCCTCGCCCAGGCAGCGGTCCTTGATCTTGGCGTCCATGTCAATGGCCGGCACCCGCAGCAGCACCTGATTGCAGGCGCCAATGCCCAGGTAAGTCCGCTGCCAGAGGTCGGTAATAACCGGGTTGCTGGCCGGGATGGCGAAGTTATCAAGCTGTTGAAACTCAATGCCATCGGCCGCGCCGCCGCCGCCCACGAAAGAGTTATCGGCCATAATATCCATGGCCCAGAGCGAGTGGCCGTACAGCCCCTGCTTCTGGAGCTGCGCGTAGGCGGCGGTGGTGGCCTGAATGGCGTCGGTCTGGGTCTTGTAGAAAGACTCGGTGGAGAAAGCGTCGCGGGGTTGCAGGTCCAGGTAGTCTTTGCTGCAGCTGCCCAGCAGCCCGAGGGTGAGCAGAGCGCCGCCCAGGGCGTGCTTTTTAAGCACAAATAAAGGTTTGATCAACATGGGAATGGAAAGTTAGGAGTGAGGAATGGGCGCGCCGGGGCGCTTAAAAGCCCAGGTTGATGCCGGCGAGGAAGACGCGCGACTGCGGGTAGATGCCCCGGTCGACCCCGAAGCTGTTGCCCTGATTGCCCAGCTCGGGATCAAAGCCGGTGTATTTGGTGACCGTCAGCAGGTTCTGGGCGGTCACGTACAGGCGCACGCGCTGGCTGTGGAGCGTGCTCAGCAGGCCAGCGGGGAGGGTGTAGCCCAGCGTGAGCAGCTTGATGCGCATGTAAGAGCCGTTTTCCACGTAGTGGCTGGAAATGCGGTTGTTCTCGTTGGGATCGTTGGAGACGGCCCGGGGCACGTAGTTGCTGGTGCCGGGGCCGGTCCAGCGGTCCAGGGCAATGGTGCCGGCGTTGGTGGCGGCGGCCAGCCCACCTTCCAGGTAGTAGCGGTTCAGGTTGTACACGTCGTTGCCCTGCGAGCCTTGCAGAAAGACGTTCAGATCAAAGCCTTTGAAAGTAAAAGTGTTGTTCAGGCCGTAGGTGAACTTGGGGTTGGGATTGCCAATGAAGCCCCGGTCGTTTTCATTCACCACGCCGTCGCCGTTGAGATCCTTGAACTTGATGTCGCCGGGCGCCGTGCCCGAGCTCTGGTAGAAGCCGGTGGGCGACTTGGCATTGAGCGCAGCCAGCTCATCCTGCTTCTGGATGATGCCATCGGCGACGTAGCCGTAGAAGGCGCCGAATGCCTGGCCGGCATCGTAGCGCACCAGGGTCTGGCCGCCGCGAATGCCCTGCCCGTTGAACGGCCGGCCCACGCCGAGCGAGGTAATCTCGCTGCGGTAAGCGGACACGTTGAGCGTGGTCGTCCAGTTGAAGCCGCCGTCCGCGCTCACAAAGTTATTGGTGGTAATGGCCAGGTCTACGCCACGGTTGCGGGCGTTGGCAGCGTTGGTAGGAATAGCGTCGCTGGTACCCGACACGTACGATACCGGCACGTTGAGCAGCAGGTTGGGGGAGGTGCGCTGATAAAAATCCACCGAGCCCGAAATGCGGTTCTGAAACAGGCCGACGTCAATACCCAGGTTGTACTGCTCGTTGTTTTCCCAGCGTAAGTCATTGTTGGGCAGGCGCGAAGGAGCCCCGCCAATCACCTGACTCTGATCAGCCGCGCCGAATACGTAGGCCGTGCTGGCGCTGGAATTGACGGTGGGCAGGTAGCCGAACGCCCCGGCGTTGAGGGGATTGCCCACCCGGCCGTAGCCGACGCGCAGCTTCAGGTTGCTCAGGTAAGATACCTCCTTGAGGAAGCTTTCCTCCGACAAGCGCCAGCCGGCCGAAGCCCCGGGGAAGAAGCCGAACTTATTGCCCGGCGCAAAAGCCGAAGAACCATCGTAGCGGGCCGTGACCGAAAACAGGTACTTGCCGGCAAATTCGTAGTTGAGGCGGGAGAAGTAGCTGAGCAGCCGGCTGCGGCCGTTGCCGCCGTAGTTGCTGATCTGGGCGTTGATCGGGCCGCGATCCAGGATTTGCAGGGCGTTGCTTTCGTAGCCGGTGCGGCTGCCGCCCAGGTAGAAGTAGTCGAAGTTCTGGGCCGACTGCCCGACCAGAAGATTGATCTGGTGCTTGCTACCAATAAGCCGGTCGTACGTGGCCGTGTTCTCGATCAGGTAGCTGGGATTGTAGTTGGCGCTGCTGTTACCCGAGGCGTTTTTGGGCTGATACTTGGCCGAGCCGGCGATGGAGGGGTAAAATTGATCGCTCTGCAAAAACTGCAGATCGGCCCCGACGTTGGAGCGCAGGCGCAGGCCCTTGAGCACTTCCAGCTCGGCGTAGAAAGTTGAGGTCAGACGGTTGCGGTTGTTCTTTAGAATAGGCCGGGTAGCGGCCGTGACGGGGTTTTCTTCCCCGAAATTATCCGCGCTGGTGTACTCGTACAGGCTGCCGTCGGGGTTACGGGCCGGCACGAAGGGCGGCGCCTGCAAAGCCAGCTGAATGGGCCCGCCCACCTCCTGGTTTTCACCCGGCAGGGGCCGCTCATCCTGGTGGCTGAGGCCCAGCGTACTCCCGATCTTGAGGCGCTTACTAATCTGCACTTCGCCGTTGGTGCGCAGCGTAAAGCGCTGGAAGTTGGAGTTAATAATCGTTCCGTCCTGCTGAAAGTAGCCGGCGCTGACGGCGTACCGCGCTTTTTCGCTGCCGCCCGAGGCCGACACGGAATAGTTCTGGATTTTCGCCGGCCGGAAGATCTCGTTCAGGAAGTTGGTCGAGGGCAGGGCCGCGACCTTGGCCGGCGAGTCGAAGCGCGGGTTCAGCGCCAGGGGCGAGTTGTTGGGAAACTGGGTGTTGTAGTTGGTCCGCGCCTCGTTGTTGAGCTGCGCGTACTGCTGGGCGTTGAGCAGCGACACCAGGCGCCAGGCGCTTTGCGTGCCCACGTAGGCATCGACGTTGATGTTGGACGTCCCCGCCTTGCCGCGCTTGGTGGTCACGATTACGACACCATTGGCCGCCCGCACCCCGTAAATGGCGGTGGCCGAAGCATCTTTCAGAATGTCAATGCTCTCAATATCGTTGGGGTTGATATTGCTCAGCTCGGTGCCGGTCGAGTTGCCGTTGCCGTCCACGGCGGCCGGCAGCGGAAAGCCATCGACCACAAAAAGCGGACTGTTGTTGCCGGCCGAGGTGATGCCCCGCACCCGGATGGAAGTGCCGCCCATGCCGCCGGGCGCCCCGGAATTGGAAACGACCGTCACGCCGGCCGCCCGGCCCTGAATCGCCTGGGCCGGATCGGCCGTGGGCTGGGTGGCAATATCCCGGGCCGAAACCGAGGCCACGGCCCCGGTCACGCTCTGACGCTCCTGGGTGCCGTAGCCCACCACGACGATTTCTTTCAGCGACTGCGCATCGTCGACCAGCCGGACGGCCAGGGCCGTGGTGGCGCCCGTCACGGGCACTTCCTGCCGCACAAAGCCTATAGAACTGAAAATCAGCACGCTATTTTCGGGCACGCTGAGGCTGAAACTGCCGTCGCTGCCGGTAGAAGTACCAATGCTGGTGCCCTTGACGAGCACCGTGACACCGGGCAGGCCCTCGCCGTTAGCCTGGGTTACGCGGCCCGCCACCGTGACGTCGGCCGCTCTAAGCCAGTCGACAAAAGCCCGGGCGGCGACCGATCGCGGCCGGGCCTCGGCACCAGTTGCAATCGTTTGCAGACTACCCGCAGCGAGCACTACCGCGCTCCGCAACAGCAGATTCTTGTAAAGGAGTGGAAACATGAGAAAGGGGATTGGAGTGGAAGGATCGGGGAAATGACGCAGGGAGCGGGCGTTGGCTAAAAGACCAGCTGGCTAGAGCCTTATTTCGTCGGGTAAGACGAGGGGATGGGGGTCAGTCGGGCAACGCTAGGGATAATAACCAACTAATCAGGCGGTAGGCCATGACAAATGGCCGGGCAACATAGCCGGGGGAGCAGCCCCCGAACACCGGCCGGGCCGCCGGTTGAACAGTAACCCGGGTCGCGGGTCCCTTTGGAGAGCTTACAGCCGGCCAAAGGGCGCGGAGCTTAATTTTACCGGTCAGGCCGGGGATTCGAAAGCGAATATATGGAGATTAATTTTCACTCACAAGTGACTACCGGAGTGTCGCAATCGATTTCTGACGGCCTACTGTGGGAGTAAATGTAAACACAATTTGTTAATGCGTATACTTGACGCAATACTTTTTTTAGGTTTTATGAATAGCTCCGAGGACGTCGTTGACTTTGTGCAGAATGGCCACAAGCACTTTTTGCCCCACCTTTCGATTGATTGCGTGATTTTCGGCTATCACGCGCAGCAGCTGAAAATTTTGCTCATTCACTATTACGCGCAGAAAACCTGGAGCCTGCCCGGCGGCTTTGTCCGGCGCGACGAGGCCCTGACCGCCGCCGCCCACCGGATTCTCGGCGAAAAAACCCAGCTCGCCGATCTCTTTCTCCAGCAGTTTTACACCTTCGGCGACAGCCCCACCCGCCTGAACCGCATCGAGATTCAGCAGAACCACAACGCGGTGTACGCCAAAGCCAACGTGGCAATCAGCGAAGATCACTGGCTCGCGGAACGCACCTTATCGGTGGGTTATTTTGCGCTGGTCGACTACGAAAATGTCAGCATCACCCCCGAGTTTCTGGTCGATGATTTCAGCTGGGTCGATATCAATCAGATCCCGCCCTTGCAGTACGACCACAACGAGATCATCGACAAAGCCCTGACGACGCTGCGCTCGCAGATTTATCTCCTCCCGATCGGCCACAATCTGCTCCCCGAAAAATTTACGCTGCCCGAGATTCACGCCCTCTACGAAGCCATTACGGGCCAGCAATTCGACCGCCGCAACTTTCGCAAGCGGCTGCTGGCCCTGGGCCTCATCCGGCAGCTGGCCGAGCAACGCAAGATCGGGCCGCACCGCTCGCCCTTTCTCTACAGCTTCAACAAGGAAGATTCTTACCCCATCTTAAAGGACGAGCCGCTGCTGGCTTTGTGAAGTGCGGCCGATTCGCTACCATTGCCGGATTATTACCCGCTACGGGCCAGACCAGCCGCACCCGGGGAAACCAGCTTATCCCAACCAACGGCCGGGGCACTTGCCGGCAGCAGCGACTTCGATTTCTAAGCCTTTCAATCCTTCCTCATGAGCGCTTCTCCCGAATCTGCTTCCCGGCGTGAGTTTCTGAAAAAGAGCACCTTCGCGGCCGCGACCTTTTTTATTGTGCCGCGTTTCGTACTGGGGGGCCGGGGCTACACCGCCCCCAGCGACCAGCTGGTGATCGCCGGCGTGGGCGTGGGGGGCAAAGGCGAAAGTGACCTGGCCGCGTTCGCCCGCACCGGCAAAGTCCGCATCGGCTATTTGTGTGATGTCGATGACCGGCGCGCCGCCCGTTCGGTGCAGGCCTTTCCGCAGGCTAAGTACTATAAAGACTGGCGGCAGCTGCTGGATAAAGAAGCCCGAAACTTCGACGCCGTATCCGTGGCCACGCCCGACCACAACCACGCCATCGTGACGCTGGCAGCCATGGAGCTCGGCAAGCACGTGTACGTGCAAAAGCCGCTCACCCACGATATTCACGAAGCCCGCGCCCTGACCGAAGCAGCCAAACGGTACAACGTAGTGACCCAGATGGGCAATCAGGGCGCTTCCGGCGACGGGGTGCGGCAATTGCAGGAATGGTACGATGCCCGGCTGATCGGCGAGGTACACACCGTGTATTGCTGGACCGACCGGCCGGTCTGGCCCCAGGGCATTGCCTGGCCGGGGCCGGCCGGCGGCGGGGTTCCTGCCGGGCTGGACTGGGATCTGTGGCTGGGCACGGCACCGGCCCGGCCCTACGTCGATAAGCTGGTGCCCTTCAACTGGCGCGGGTGGTGGGAGTATGGCACGGGCGCCCTGGGCGACATGGGCTGCCATCTGATGGAGGCGCCCTTCCGGGTGCTGGGCCTGCAATACGCGAGCGCCGTGCAGGCCAGCGTGGGCAGCGTGTACGTCGATGAGTTTAAGCGGGGCTACTTTCCCGAGAGCTGCCCGCCCTCCAGCCACGTTACGCTGACGTTTCCCCGCACGGCCAAAACCAAACACGACGTGACCCTGCACTGGATGGACGGCGGCATTCAGCCCGAGCGCCCACCCGAGCTCGGCCCCAACGAGAAGTTCGGCGACGGCGGTAACGGCATCCTCTTCATTGGCAAAAAGGGCAAAATGATGGCCAGCACCTACGCGGCCGACCCCCGGCTCCTGCCCACGTCCCGCACCCAGGAAGTCCGCCTAAAACCGACCCTGGCCCGGGTGCCGGGCGGCGCCGACGGCCACTACGCCCAGTGGGTCGAGGCCTGCCTGGCCGGCCACGGCAACCGCCCCGTGAGCTCCCCATTCGAGCTGGCCGGGCCGCTCACCGAGGCGCTGCTCATGGCTAATCTCGCCATTCGCGGCTACGACCTGCAACGGCCCAAAGCCAGCGGCCCGGGCGTCGACTACCCCGGCCGGGGCATTGAGCTGCTCTGGGACCCGCAGCAGCTGCGGGTCACCAATTTTGATGAGGTCAACCGGTTTGTTAAGCGCGACTACCGGACGGGCTGGTAGGGGGGATTACTGCGCGTCAACTGCTTGGTCAACAGATTAAAATTGGTCGTCGTTGACTTCCACCCAGAAATTATCCGGGTCCTGCAAGTACACTTGCCGGACGCCATCGGGACGAGCGGTGGTGTGCCGGTCCTCGCCGGTCCAGCTGCCGTAGCGCACGCCGGTCTGGTCCAGGTGCGCGGTGAATTTCGCCAGGTTCTTCACGCTAAAGGCCAGGTGGCTGTTCTTATCGTGCGGCTCCACTTTCGCGGCGCCCTGAATGATGTGCAGCTGACTGTGCGGCCCGGTGCGAAACCAGACGTGCCGGCCGTCCTTGAAGGGGTCGGGGATTTGCGGCAGCTCCAGCACATTGCGGTAAAAATCGGCGCTCTTCTGCAAGTCGTACACGTAGAGCGCGAAATGGCTCACCCCGGGCGACAGTGGGGCCGCAAAGGTCCAGACCCCGCTCAGGACGATTAATATACCCGGCAGCGCATTGCAAAAAATCCTTTTCATGTTGATTATAAATATGTTTGCTACCAACTAAACAGCATTTTTAAGCCAGAATCCGGTTCACCTGCGCTAGCTCTTCGGGGCTGAAAGGGGCGGATTCCAGGCAGCGCAACGAATCCGTGAGCTGGGCCGGCCGGCTGGCGCCGATGAGTACCGATGTCACGCGGGGGTCTTTCAGCAGCCAGGCCAGGGCCAGCTGGGCCAGGCTCTGGCCCCGGGCGCGGGCCAGCTCGTGGAGCTGCCGGATCTGGGCCAGGCGTTCGGGCGTGACCTGATCTTCCTGCAAAAAGCCGCTGGGCTTGGCCGCCCGCGAATCGGCGGGGATGCCGTGCAGGTACTTATCAGTGAGCAGGCCCTGGGCCAAAGGCGAAAAGGGAATGCAGCCCACGCCCTCCTGTTCCAGCAAATCGAGCAAGCCCTCTTCCACCCAGCGCTCAAACATCGAGTACTTGGGCTGATGAATCAGGCAGGGCGTACCCAGCTCCCGCAGCAGGCGGATGGCCTCGGCGGCTTCGGCGGGCTGGTAGTTCGACAGACCCACGTACAGCGCTTTACCCTGACGCACAATGAGATCGAGCGCGCCCATGGTTTCGACCAGGGGCGTATCGGGGTCCGGGCGGTGGTGGTAGAAGATGTCGACGTAGTCCAGACCCAGACGCCGCAGGCTCTGATCGAGGCTGGAGACGAGGTATTTCTTGGAGCCCCACTCGCCGTACGGGCCGGGCCACATGTGGTAGCCGGCCTTAGTGGAAATGATGAGCTCGTCGCGGTGAGCGTGAAAATCCTCCCGCAGCACCCGGCCAAAATTGATTTCCGCCGAGCCGGGCGGCGGGCCGTAATTATTGGCCAGGTCAAAATGCGTGATGCCGCGGTCGAAGGCCAGACGTAAGATATCGCGGCCATTGGTCAGCGCGTCAACATCCCCGAAATTGTGCCACAGGCCCAGGGAAACAGCCGGCAGCTGCAAGCCGCTCTGGCCGCAGCGCCGGTAGGGCATGGTCTGATAACGAGCGGGGTCCGGTAGATAAGGCATGGCGTTAGGGAACGGCGTTGATGATCGAAGCGAAAGGTACCCGCCGAAGCGCCACATTATCAACAGCGCCCCGAAAAACACGGGCGGGCTTACCCCCATTCCGACACGACGACCGACTTCGGCGGCAGGGCCTTGCTCAACTGATCGCCCCGCTTTCGGCCCCGGCAAAAGCGGCCAGGCGCCCGGCGTGGGGGGCCACTCGCGCCACCGGACCGCCGCCTGACCGCTTTTCCTGCGCGGGGCACGCCGGGGAGGCGGGACGCGGGCGCATTTTGTGCCATATTGCCGCGTTTCCGGCTCTTTTTCATCATCAATTATTCCCTTCTGATGCGTAAAATGTACTCCCTGCTGCTCCTGGTTCTTTTTTCGACGGTGTCACCCGTGGTGTTGTATGCGCAGGTGCAGGCCCTGCGCTTTGGGAAAGTCGTGGACGGGCGCGGAAAAGTATTTACCGATGCCGTTGTGATCATCCGCGCCGACCGGATTGTGGTCGTTGGCACGGCCCGGGATGTGGTGATTCCTGCCGACGCCCAGACCATCGACTTACGGGCCTACACGGCTATTCCCGGCCTTATTGATGCGCATACCCACATGAGTTTTTACTGGGATAAGGCGCCGGGCACCAATCCCTGGACGCAGCTGGGTACTCTGGGGCCGGCCGTGACGGTATTTCTGGCCCAGGAGAATGCGCGCAAAGCGCTGGCCACCGGCGTGACCACCGTCCGCGACCTGGGTTCGAGCGATAACATGGATTTCGCCCTGCGCGAGCTCATTAACCGGGAGGCCATGGTGGGGCCGCGCATGTTCGTGGCCGGCAACGGCCTGCACATCAGCAGCTCGCCTTACAAGGCCGGGGCCATTCCCGATGCCGGCCAGTGCGATGGAGTCGAGGCGGTGCAACGCGTGGCCCGCCAGCAGCTGGCCGCCGGGGCCGACTGGATAAAGCTGTACGGCTCCACCGGCAGCGACAAGGATGTGACCGGTTTTCAAACCTTTACCTACGAAGAAATGAAAGCCGCCGCCGACGTGGCCCACTTCGCCGGCAAGCGCATTGCCATTCACTCCTACGGCCCCGACGGG
This sequence comes from Hymenobacter sp., assembly GCA_043780755.1. GTDB lineage: Bacteria > Bacteroidota > Bacteroidia > Cytophagales > Hymenobacteraceae > Hymenobacter. Next base: position 3,311 of record JAYWCH010000161.1, on the reverse strand, counting down.
GCCCGCGACGCGGTCCGGGCCGGCACCAATACCGTGGAGCACGCCATCAACATCGACGACGTGACCCTGGCTTTGATGGCGAAAAGAGGCGTTATCTACGTTCCTACCGTCGAGCACAACCAGTACTACATCGCCCACCGGGCCGAATTTGGCTACGATACGAGCGTGGTCCGGGCGCTGACGGGCTACGTGGCGCAAAACTTCGCCACCCTGCAGCGGGCGATCAAAGCCAAAGTGAAAATCGCCATGGGCTCCGATGCCGTCTTCACGGGCTTCGGGGAGAATACCCGCGAGCTGGCCTGGTTTGTCAAGGCCGGCATGACGCCCGCGCAGGCGCTGCAAACCGCCACCACCATCGGGGCCGAGATGCTGGGCCAGGAAAAAAATCTGGGCGCCATCGCCCCCGGCTACCTGGCCGATCTGGTTGCCGTGCAGGGCGATCCCACCACCGACATCAACGTGGTGATAGACCACGTGAAATGGGTGATGAAGGCCGGTAAAGTGGGCTTCGATGACACCCACCCGACCGTTCCCGCACCGCGCTGAATCACGCCGATGCACTCCGGACGATTCAGGCGAGGGTGCACTGGCGGCTTTTAGCGTCGTGAGCAACTCCGTTTTCACCGCGAAATAGATCGAGAGCTGTCCCTGTTCCGCAGCAAGGCATCCGGTGGCCTGAAACCGTAGTTTTTCCGCCGGCTACCACGCGCATGGTGCGCCCCGAGCCGGCCCCGACCGCCGAGACCCGCTCCGTACAGGCCCTGGAGCAGCGCCATGGTACGCCGGGGCGGCCCGTTTCCACGCCTTGCTGGCCAGTCCGAAAAATAGCCTTTCTGGCCAGCAAGACGTTCCTTTTCAGGCTTTTGGCGTTAGCCGCAATATCCCGGACATTAACTCAAACGCGTAGTTTCGGGTTAGGCCATGGCCCTAATTATCCGTCATCAAAAGTGGGGATTCATACTCCAGTGCCGGGGTTTTTAACGAAGAACTGCCTTCCGAGAAAAAATGGAAATGGCTTTACTATCTGCTGGTCTTATTATTATTTGTGCTTTACAATGTAGCTAAAAACCCAGATATCAATAATATAGGAATATTTTGCATTGTATTCCTGGCGTGCCTGATCATTCCCCAACAATACAAATCATTAGTGTGAGTCCTGTTCCTGAATAGCACCTTTCTTTTTGGTCAGATGCCAATTCCAACTACTCCACGCCAAGGTCATCACCCGATCGTTGAAGACCAGGGACTTATTGCGGTAAACCTACATGACGCAGCCCAGGCGCCAGGCCTTGCTGAATTCTCCCTGACCGTCCACACGATCCCCATCCAGCTCCCCGCCCAACCACCCCACCTCAAAAGTGAGCACCCTGGCGGAACTGCTGAAACTGACGGGCCAAAAAATCCGGCAGCTACCGGAAAGCCTGGAGATCAACCACCGCACCATCCAGCGCCGCATCCGGGAACCCGAGTCCTTCACGCCAAAGGAGGTACTGGCATTGTCGAAGCTGCTAAGCGTTTGTGAGGATGAGTTGGGTGCTCCCATCCGCGACAAGTGTCAGCGCCAACTCGTGACACCCGCCGGGTCCGCTACCGCCTCGGCAACGGAACAGCCCTAAAAGAGCGCCGTTGTTCAAAGCGGACCAGAGAGGAAGTCCAGCCGTCAGTCGCCGAAGTCGTCCCATAGCGGCCCGGAAAACAAACGGCCGGCCGGATCCGTCTTAGAAAATACAGTTGCACGAGGCCGATGCCCGTAAATCGTTTTTTAATCTTACCTACCATGAATATTGGAATCATTGGGGCCGGCTACATCGGCAGTGCCCTCGCCATCCGGCTCACGCAACTCGGTCACTCCGTGCTGATTGCTAATTCGCGCGGCCCCGAGACCCTCACGGAAGTAGCCCAGCGAACCGGGGCTACCCCCGCCACGGCCCGGGATGCCGCCCGCCACGGCGAGTTGATCGTCGTGACCATCCCGCTGAAAAATATTCCCGATCTGCCCCGGGACCTGTTCGCCGACGTGCCCGCCGAGGTGCCGGTGATCGACACCAGCAACTACTACCCGCTGCTGCGCGATGGCCAGATGCCCGAGCTGGAAAGCGGCGAGCTGACCGAAAGCGAGTGGGTCCAGCAGCACCTGGGCCGGCCGGTAGTGAAGGTGTTCAACAACATCTACGCCGCCCACCTCGAAGGATCGGGTAAGCCCGCCGGCACGCCCGGACGCATCGCACTGCCCGTGGCCGGCGACAATGCCGCTGCAAAGCAGAAAGTGATGGCGCTGGTCGAGGAGTTAGGTTTCGACGCCGTGGACAGCGGCAGCCTGCACGAGTCGTGGCGGCAGCAGCCCGGCACCCCGTCCTACGGCGCTGACTTGCCCGCCGCCGCACTGCAAGAGCAACTAGCCAGCATGGGCACCCAGCGCACGGCGGCGCAGCACGCGCAGTTCCTGGCCAACCATGCCGAACAGGAAAAGCAGATGGCGGCGCAAGGCATCAAATTGAAGTAGCCAGCGCGGAAATCGGAGTCAGTGGCCAAGCCATTGTTCTTCCAACCTTAAGCAAAAGAGCCGCGGCAGTTGCCGCGGCTCTTTTGCTTAAAATTCGGTTTCGTCTTGGCGATTAATCGCCTGCTGCATCAATAGGGGGTAACGCTCGCCCTGGATAGCGAGCTGATTGATTGCCTGTTCCAGGTGCATCAGGTCGTCCGGCGTCAGGAGGAGTTCAGCTGCGTCAACGTTCTCGTGCAGGCGCGGCCGCTTGTATGGTGCCGGGGGTGAGGGCAATCCAGGGCTGGCAGGCCACTTCGTGACGGGTACAAACGGAACCTGCATTTGGCGTAGTTTGGGCGAATACAACCTGTATTTCTGGCGCCAAACTCCCATGGTCTGGCGTTTCTCACTCGTGAAATAAAGGCGCTCAAGCATCATGGTCGGTCAACAGGTTATCTGCAACCGAAACCAGGCATACCTCTAATTTGAATCCAACTAATTTAAGTACTAAGTTATAACAATGTATTTCGCGTACTTGCATCATATCTATTGCTAAAGAACCATTTAACCTGAGCACTTAGAGGCTATCCAAATAGGCAGTTATACCAAGTGATTCGGGCGCAGGCAAAATGAAGCATGGCGAGGTAGTTTTTGGTTTTTTTGGCCCACCGAATGAGCAAGTGCCGGAAGCGGTTGAGCCAGGAGTGGGTGCGTTCCTCGACCCAACGTCGGGCTTTTTGGCCGGCTTTTTTGGCTTGGACTTCCTGGCCTCGGGGCCGAATGTGGGCCGTGTAGCCGAGCGCGGTGAGTGTTTCGCGCACCTGTT
>JAYWCH010000160.1:0-5438 GCA_043780755.1 Hymenobacter sp. | reverse complement strand
TGGGGGTTGCCAGCCGGACCGGCTCACAACTCCCAAACTCTTTCGATTCAGAAATCTGAAAACTATTCGGCAGCTTCGGCTGCTGCTTCGCCTTCGGCCGGAGCCTCGGCAGCTTCTTCGGCCACCGGAGCGGGCGCGTTGGCGGCCAGCAGCGCGGCGGCTTTCTGACGCTGGCCTTCGGAACGGGCTTCTTTCACCTTGGTTTCGGCGGCCATGGCTTGCTGACGAGCATCGGCTTTGGCATCACCCAAAACAACGCGCTTGCCTTCAATCTTGGCATCCTTCTCCTCTTTCCAGGCGTTGAAACGCTCATCGGCAACTTCCTGCGTGATGGCACCTTTGTCAACGCCCAGCTGGAGGTGACGACGGTAGAGCACGCCGCGGTAGCTGAGCATGGCCCGCACGGTGTCGGTAGGTTGAGCACCGGTCATCATCCAGTAGAACGCGCGGTCGGCGTTGTAGTTGATGGTGGCGGGGTTGGTGTTGGGGTTGTAGGTACCGAGTTTCTCGATGAAACGACCATCGCGTGGGGCGCGGGCGTCGGCTACTACGATGTCGTAAGTCGCGGCCTTTTTGCGGCCACGGCGGGCGAGGCGGATCTTAACTGCCATAAACCGGGGGGGTTGTGCGACGGAACTCGTCCGTCTCGTGAATATCCAAAAATTTGGAGTGCAAAGGTAGCCCGTGGGCCGGGCATTAGCTAACAAGGGTTCAAAAAAAGCCCTGACGCGGGCGTCAGGGCTTCAGAATGTTACTCAGCACCGGAGCTTAGGCCGGAATGGCCGACCGCTTGGCCACTTTCCGCTTCAGCTTGATGACGCCGACTTTGTCCAGCGTCCAGATTACTGAGTAGGTGGGATCCAGCTCCCACCACTTCACGCCGAAGTTGACGCGCATGGGCAGCTTGTGGTGGTTATTCTGAAAAAGCTCGCCGAAAGCTAGAAAGTCCAGCGCCAGCGTATTGCGGGATTTATCGTGGTTATCGAAGTTTTGGTAGCCGTACTTATGGCCGCCCCAGTTCACGATGGCGCCGTGGATGGGGCCCATCAGGAAGTGAATGGGCAGGAGCAGATACTGCCACCAGGCCGTGGCGAAGTTGATGTAGAACAACACGTAAACCGTGCCCCAGCCTAGGCGTGAATACACCGTGGCGCCGAACTTCTCCAGTGATTTCCACTCCGGGATATCCCCTTCAAAACGTTTGGCGCCCTCGTGTACGTCGTTCACCACGTCGTTGTAAATCACCTTGGTCTTCCACATCATATCGAATGCGTTGTTCGAGAAATGGGGCGAGTGCGGATCGAGCGCCGTGTCGGAATAGGCGTGGTGCATACGGTGCAACAGCGCATACGCCCGGGGCGAGAGAAAGCTGGAGCCCTGGCAGACGTAAGTGAGCAGGAAAAAGAATTTTTCCCAGAATTTATTCATCGTGAACATCTTGTGCGCCGCGTAGCGATGCAGGTAAAATGTCTGCGTGAACAGCGATAGGTAGTAGTGGGCAACGAAGAAAACGAGGATAGCCATGAGGATGGTTGGGTGAACTCGTCCGCACAAGCCCAAAGACCAGGCGAAGGTTCAGCGGATATGCCGCAAAATTACGGTCAGTCGAGGCGCTGACGGCTATTCGGGGTTCGGAAGGCCAAAATGTTGCACGTGGGCGCCCGGCGGTGACGGTTGGCGGGGAAGCTTACTGATAGTAAGCCCGGGCGGCATCCCAGTGCGGGGCGTCGGGTAGGGGAGCCACGAAGGTCAGGGCTTCTTTCGTGACGGGATGCTGCAGCTGGAGCTGGCGGGCGTGCAGGGCAATGCTCACGTCGGGCAGGGGCGCGATGAAACCGTACTTGACATCGCCCACAATGGGCGTGCCCAGGCCGGTAGCCAGCTGGGTCCGGATCTGGTGCGGGCGGCCCGTGATGGGATTTACCTTCAGCAGGTAGCGGTTGCCGGCCATTCCCAGCAGCTCGTAGTTCAGCTCGGAGCGCAGGCCCTGGGTGTGCTTTTCGGGGTAGGCTTTGGTGACGTTGCGAATGGTATCCTTCACCAGCCAATGCACCAGCTTGCCGGTTTCGGGCACGGGCGGGCGGCCGGTGAGGGCCCAGTAGGTCTTGGTCATCAGCGAGTCGCGGAACATCTCGTTGAGCCGGCTCAGGGCTTTGCTGGTTTTGGCCAGCACCACCACGCCGCTCACCGGGCGGTCGATGCGGTGCGCCACGCCGATGAACGCTTCGCCGGGCTTCTTGTACTTGAAGCGCAGGTATTCCGCCGCTTTTTTGGAGAGGGGCTCGTCGCCGGTGGCATCGCCCTGCACGAGCAGGCCGGCGGGCTTATTGATGACGAGCAAGTGGTTGTCTTCAAACAGAATTTCTCTGCCTTCGGACCAGATATTGGGACGATTCACGCGGCGGGGGCGGGCGGGGTAGTAAGCTGGCAGCAGGAGCGGGCCGGGCCCCGAAGGGACTTTCTGCACGTCATTCAGACCACACTCTCCGGGCGCTCCGCTCTTGCTCTTAATTGGCACGAAGATACGAATTCGCGCCGAAGACGGCCGGACCGGGCTGCGGCGCGGATTCGTAATCAGTCTTAGTAGCCTTCCTCTACGCTGGGGAAATCGCGGCTTTTCACGTCGGCCACGTAGCGTTCCACGGCGTCGGTCATCACGTCGTGCAGCTCGGCGTAGCGGCGCAGGAAGCGGGGTTTGAATTCCTTGGTGATGCCGAGCAGATCGTGCACGACCAGCACCTGCCCGTCCACGTCGGGGCCGGCCCCGATGCCGATGACGGGAATCGTGAGCTCGTCGGCGACCTGCTTGGCCAGGGCGGCGGGGATTTTTTCCAGCACCAGGCCAAAGCAGCCGATCTCCTGCAACAGGCGGGCATCTTCGAGCAGCTTCTGGGCCTCGCCGTCTTCCTTGGCGCGCACGCTGTAGGTGCCGAACTTGTAAATGCTCTGGGGCGTGAGGCCCAAGTGACCCATGACGGGAATGCCGGCCGTGAGAATACGGGTAATACTCTCCTTGATCTCGGCGCCGCCTTCGAGCTTCACGCCGTGGCCGCCGCTCTCCTTCATGATGCGGATGGCCGAGCGCAGGGCCTCCGAAGAATTTCCCTGGTAGGAGCCAAACGGCATATCGACCACTACAAACGCCCGTTTCACGGCCCGCACTACCGAGGCGGCGTGGTAGATCATCTGGTCGAGGGTGATGGGCAGCGTGGTTTCGTGGCCGGCCATCACGTTGGAGGCCGAGTCGCCGACGAGCAGCACGTCGATGCCGGCCCCATCCAGAATCTGGGCCATCGAGTAATCGTAGGCCGTGAGCATGGAAATTTTTTCCCCCCGCTGCTTCATGGCCAGCATTTGGTGGGTGGTAACGAGTTTAACTTCCTTGTACTGGGACATGGGGGGCGGAGCGAGAGGGAGCGCACGGTGCGCGGGGAAAAGCCGGTTGGCGGGGCAAAGCTGGTAACAATTTCTTTATCTCGCGTGACTGACCCCCCCAAAAGCCCTTTCCCAGCCCGCCGGAGCCCTAAAGCCGATTGGCGAAGCCGGCGAATACCCTGCCCGGCGATTGCGGTTCGGCTTTCGCAAGGCGGCTGTGCCGGCTCAGGCCCGGCCGATGTGATACCCGGCGTGCGGCGACTGGAAGAGTGGCCGCAGCAAGGGCGGCAGGATGGCCAGGTCGGCCACGAGCATGACGGGAATCGGATCGGGAGTATCGGCCTGCAGGCCCGCGGCCAGCGCCACGCCGTCGAAGGCATCCGGCAGTTCGCCGCTGAGCACGACCAGATCGGGCTGGGCGAAGCGGGCGGTGCGCAGCGCCGCGTGGCAGTTGCCCTCGGTAGCGATTATTTCGTGGCCGGCGGCGTGGAAATAATGCTCCAGAACGGACTGTTGCTGAAGCGAGGGAGTCACTAATAGAATACGCATTCGAGAATTATATATATTACCACTTAAATAAGTGATTCTCAAAAGAAGCGAATCCTTTCATCAGTTGGGGGTTAATCACGCCCAACCGGGGTGGGAAGGGCATGAATGTCCCCGAAAGCTATCCGGCCGCCCGGCCGGGATTACTGGTACTGGGCGTAGCGGTTGCGGTTCAGCTTGAGGTCCTGTAGCAGGCTGCTCTTGGCGGCGATGGTGAAATTGTAGCCCCGGGTCTGGCCGAAGGGAATCCAGGTGCCGTTGACCTGCCAGCAGTGCAGGTCGCGGAAGAAGGTCAGGTTAGGGTAAGTGATGGTCTGGTGCACCAGGTCGTAGCCCAGGTTGTAGCTCAGACGCAGGTTGGGGGTGAGCTTCACCGAGCCGGTGACGCCGACGTTGTTCAGGGCGAGGATGGGCGGGCGCGGGTCGGTGGTTTTTAGGGGGATGGCGCTGGTGGTGTAGCCGGCGGCGTAGGTCAGGGCCAATTCCCAGGGAATGTCGAAATCGACATAGTCGGCGTAGTAGTTGGGCGGGCCGACGGTGCCCAGGGTGGGGTCGTTGCTCAGCGCTACCGGGCGGGGAACCACGCTCTTGCGCTTGCCCGTGGAGGGGTTGAAGCTGTAGGTGGCCCCGAAGCTGGCCGAGGCCAGGCGCAGCAGCTTAGATGGGTTCGATTCCGCCAAAAACTTATTGATGACGTGGCCCTGGCTGTCGCGCTGGTAGGGCTCGAAGCTGGCGTTGCTGTTGAGGTTGAGCTTTTTGGCAATCTGGGTGCGGAAGCTGACGCCCAGCGGCGAGAGTCGCAGCGAGTCAGCCGCGAAGTTGTAGCCCAGGTTAAAATCCAGACCATCAATCAGGCTGACTTTGCGCGACGGATTCACGCCGGTGGTGTCGGCGGCGTTGCGCACCTTCATTTCCACCGAATTTTGTAGGCTGAGGGAGATCTGGCTCTGTTTGGGGCCGCCGGGCGTGCCGTACAGGAAGTTATTGTAGCTGTTGAAAGCGTAGCGGCTCAGGGTTTTGGGATCGCTAACGGGACCAAACGGCCCGCGCAAACCCGTGAGGTCCACCACCGGATACACGGCGCCCGCCTGCCGGCTCTGCTGGGTGTAATCGGGGGAGAAATTGTAGTTCAGGCTCGGCGTGACCTTGTGCCGGATGGCCTGAATCTTGTGAGTGCCCTTGCGCACCAGCGTGCCGTAGAACGTGGTATTCAGGCTCAGCGAAGCCGAATAGTTGTGAATGCGGTTGAAGCCGTAAGTGGTATCGACGCGCACGGCCTGGGCCGTGGGGCGGTACTGGTAATTGAGCCGCTGGGCGTACCAGACTTCATTGTAGGAAAGGGAAGGAGTCAGCTTAAAATGCTGCAGCACCGAATACGAGCCCAGCCCGATCCCGAACTGGTGCTGCACGCCATTGCGGGCGTTGCGCAGCAGCCGGCCCGCATTGGCGAAGCTGACTGGAATAATGGTGGGCGTGGTAGTGCCGCCGAGTAGCGGCAGGCCGTTGTCGAGGGCGCG
>JAYWCH010000159.1:0-20664 GCA_043780755.1 Hymenobacter sp. | reverse complement strand
TGCCTTATAAGTTTCTGGATCAGCTGCGCGACAACCGGGGGGAGTTTATTCAGTTTAGTCTCACGGTGCCCATTCTCAATGGTTTGCAAACCCGCGTGGGTGTGCAGCGCGCCCAGGTTAATATTCAGCAGGCCGAATTGCGGGCCGAGCAAGCCCGGCTGCAGCTGCGCCAGACCATTCAGCAGAGCTACGCCGATGCGCTGGCCGCCCAGCGCCGGTTTGCGGCCAGCGCCCGCCAGACGGAGGCCCTCCGGCTGGCCTTTCGCAACGCCGAAATTCGCTTTAACAACGGCCTGCTCAACGGTACGGACTTCAACATTGCCCGCAACAACCTCACCGCCGCCGAATCGGACATGATTCAGGCCAAGTACGAATTCTTCTTCCGGCGCAAGGTGCTCGATTTCTACCAGGGCAAGTCGCTGGTGCTTTAATTCCGGCCGGCCGCTGACTTATTACTGATTCTTTTACCTCTTTTTCCCGGCCGGGCCCGGGCCAGGCTTCCTCATGAAAAACAACCGTCTACTCTATATTCTGCTGGGCCTGGTGCTGGTGCTGGTCGTGGGTTACACCGTGGCGAAAAAACAAGGCTGGCTGGGCAAGCCGGCCGGCGTGGAAATTCTGGCCGCCAAGGCCGGGCCGGCAAATATTGTGGAGAAAGTCAGTGCCTCGGGCAAGGTGCAGCCCGAAACGGAGGTCAAAATTTCGCCCGACGTTTCCGGCGAAATCATTGCCCTGTACGTGCACGAGGGCGATTCCGTGCGCAAAGGCCAGCTGCTGCTGCGCATCCGGCCCGACAACTACCAGGCCCAGGTGAACATGCAGAGCGCCCAGGTCGGCACCCAGCGCGCCAACGTGGGTCAGGCCCAGGCGCGCCTACAGCAGCTGCAGGCCAGCGCCAAGCAAACCGAGCTCACGTACCGCCGCAACGCCTCGCTCTACAAGCAAAAGGTGATTTCGCAGGCCGACTATGAAGCCAGCCAGGCGGCTTACAATGCTTCGCAGGAAGAAATAAACAGCGCCCGTCAGTCCATCCGCGCCACGCAAAGTACCGTGAGCGCGGCGTCGGCTTCGCTGGAGGAAGCCCGCAAGAACCTCAACAAAACCACGATTTACGCCCCCGTGAGCGGTACGATCAGTAAGCTCAACGTGAAAAAAGGCGAGCGCGTAGTGGGCACCACCCAGATGGCGGGCACCGAGATCATGCGCATCGCCAACCTCAACAACATGGAAGTGCGGGTGAACGTGAACGAGAACGACGTGAACAATGTGAGCATCGGCGACTCTGTGGAGGTAGAGGTGGACGCCTACACCAGCAAGGAAGAGAAGTTCCGGGGCCTGGTCACCAACATCGCTAATACCGCCAAGGACGCCCTGACGGCCGAAGCCGTGACCGAATTTGAAGTGCGCATTCGCCTGCTGCCTGAAAGCTACCGCCACCTGCTGCGCACCGTGGCCGGCCAGACCATCGTGCCCTTCCGCCCAGGCATGACGGCTTCGGTCGATATCATCACTCACCGCAAAGCCGGGGTGCTGAGCGTGCCACTGGCGGCGGTCACGACCCGTTCTGACTCGGCCAGCGTGAAGGCGGCCGACAAAAGCGCCCCGCGCACCGGGTCGAGCCGGGGCAACGGCACGGCTACGGCCGTGGCCCCGGGCACGGGGGCCAAAGCCGCCATTCAGGAAGTCGTGTTTGTGGTCCGCGATGGCAAAGCGGTGCTCACGCCGGTTAAAACCGGGATCAGCGACTTCCACAACATTGAGATTCTCAGCGGTGTCAAGGCCGGCGATCAGATCGTGAGCGGCCCGTTCCGCGCCGTGGCCAAGACCCTGAAAGACGGCTCGCTGGTGGAAATCAAGGACGCCAAAACCCTGTCCAAGGAAGCGCTCAAGGAAGACGCCGACGCGGGCAAATAAGTCCGCCCGGCACACCCGCCATTCCCGAACGGCAAACTTTCGTCCTTGAAAAGGAGGGGAGTTTGCCGTTCTTGCGTCCGATTACTTTTCACCTTCCTTCCCTTGGAAAAAATAGCCATGCTCGGCGGCGGCTCCTGGGCCACCGCGCTCACCAAAATTCTCAGCGAAAACGGCGCCCGGGTCGACTGGTGGCTGCGGTCCAAAGACGACGTGCAGCACCTGCTGCGCACCCGTCACAATCCCCGCTATCTCTCGGCCGTGCAGTTCGACCTGAGCCGGGTGTTTCCCACCGTCGATCTGGAAGAAGCGGTGGAGGAGGCCGATTGGCTGGTGCTGGCCGTGCCCGCCGCCTTCGTGCAGCCCGTGCTCGACAAGCTGGGCCGCGATGCGCTGAAGCACAAGCGGGTGGTTTCGGCCATCAAGGGCATGATTCCGGGTAAAAACCAGCTCGTGACCGACTATGTGGCCGAGCGTTTCCGGCTGGGCCGGCACCAGCTCGGCGTCATCGCCGGGCCCTGCCACGCCGAGGAAGTGGCCCTGGAAAAACAGAGCTACCTCACCATCGGCTCGCCCGATCCGGCCCTGGCGCAGGCTTTTTGCGAGCTGCTGCGCAACCGCTACGTGAGCGCCCACCCGGCCGCCGACCTCGACGGCATCGAGTACTGCGCCGTGATGAAAAACATCATCGCCCTCACCGGCGGCATTGCCCACGGCCTGGGCTACGGCGATAACTTCCTGGCCGTGCTGGTGAGTAATGCGGTGCAGGAAATTCGCCGGTTTTTGCAGGCCATCAACCCCCAGCCGCGCGATCTATCGGCCTCGGCCTATCTCGGTGATCTGCTGGTGACGGCCTACTCGCAGTTTTCGCGCAACCGTACCTTCGGCGGCATGGTGGGTCGGGGCTACTCCGTGAAATCGGCCCAACTGGAAATGAACATGGTAGCCGAAGGCTACTACGCCGTGAAATCCATTCACGAGCTCAACAAGAAGCTCAAGGTGACCATGCCCATCACCGAAGCCGCCTATAACATGCTCTACGAGCGCATCGCGCCGGCCGTGGAAATGGAGCTGCTGCGCGATAAGCTGCGCTAAGGACGGGTCGTTGCTGATTTTTTGTTAAGCCCACGCCCATGCCCATGCCCTGGATTTCGCTGGCCCTGCTCACCGCTCTGTCTCTGGCGCTTTATAATTTCTTTATCAAGCTGGCTTCCAACCACCTGTCGCCGGCCGTGGGCGCGGTAGTGTTGCAGATGGTGGCCGCCGCGATCGGCGCCGCTTGGCTGCTGAAGCTCTGGCTCCAGGGCCAGCCGCTGCCCGTCACGCGCCGGGGCCTGGCCGCGCTGGCCGGCCTGAGCGTGGGCCTGGCCGAGCTGCTGACGTTCGTGGTTTTTCAGCGGGGCGTGAATTCTTCCGTGGGCACGCCCGTGATTGTGGGCGGCTCGGTGCTGCTCACTGCTGGGCTGGGCCTGGTGGTGCTCCGCGAAGCCCTCACCCTCCCGCAGGTAGGCGGCCTGCTGCTGATTGTGGTGGGAATCGCGTTGTTGGTTCGGGGGTAATTACCAATTGTTCAACTAATTGCTCTAATTAGCAAATGATGTTACGCATTATGAATCTATCCGAATAGGCGTCATGCAGAGCATTCTGCGCATTAAGCAGAGACGAAGCATCTCGCGTGGCGCAGTAATCCTTGGCAATGATCGATTTACTGCATCACGCGAGATGCTTCGCCGCGCTCTGCATGACCCCTCCTGATTCTCTGTTCGGATTGAAGCTAAGTTGCTCAGGATGCTAAAAGCAGCTTTTGCCGCTGCTGAAACTGCCGTTTCCAAGCTCCCTTGTGGGCGCGCAACATCAGTAAACAACTGCTCTAACGCCGGGAGGAGCTCAGGACGTGGGGATGAAGCTTTTGCCATTTCAGCAGCGGCTGTTTCCCCACGATCAGATAGTTCAGAGCACAGCAGGCATCAAACTGCCTCCTCATTACCTGTACTGGCGCTTTCAGTCGGCCAAGTGCCAGTAGGCCGGCAATCCGGCCGGGACGGGCGCCGTGGCCGGAACCCGGTAGATGTCAACTTCCCGGTTGTGGTAGGCGGGCGGGTAGGTAAAGCGAGGCTGGAAGTACCCCCGGCGGTCGGGAAACGCGACCACGTACGCGTAATACGTGCCGGGCTGGGGCCGGCCCGCCAGCTGCCAGCGCTGTTCCGGGCGCTCGGCCCGGAAGTACAGGTTCAGAAATACGTTGTGCGTGGGGTCGGGCACCAGGACGCGGCCCTGGGGTTGGCCGGCCAGCCACGCGAAAGCGGCGTGGAAGTCGGCGTTGTCCTGGCTGGGCCGACGGTTATCGCGGACAATGCAGTTTACCTGATAAGCGCCCCATAGCAGGGCGATGGCGCCCATAGCAGGGCGCAGCCCGCGCTGCAAGCGGCTGCCCGGCCGGATTTGCAGGAGCCACTCCACCACCAGTGCCAGCAGCAGGTAAAAGAAAAAGGCCTTATACATCAGCGTGCGGCCGGGCGCATACACGCGCTGAATGATGATGACGGCGTAGGGCAGCGCCATGAACCACAGCGCCGCCGGCGCCAGGCGCTCCCACGGCGCGACCAAAGCGGCGGATAGCTGGCCCCGTCGCGCCCGCCGCAGCAGGATGATTGCGGCGCCCAGCCCCGCAATCGTCAGTAACGCTCCGATCTTGATTTGCCCGGCCAGAAACCCTTCCGTTTCCCAGAGGAAGTGCGGCAGCATTTGGGCAAATTCGACCATGGGATGAGGAGAAACAAAGCCGTTGCTAAAAAATATGCCGGGCCCCGATACAAATAGTAGCGGCGCATAAAGCAGCAGCGCGCTCGTAACGATGAGGCTGCCCGTCGCGCTCAGGCGGGCCAGCCCGGGCCAGTCGCGCCGGCGCCAGTAGTGCAGCCCCAGCCAGGAAAAGGCCGACGCCAGCACCAGGGCAAACGTGGGCACGGTATAAGCGCCCAGCACACCGGAAATCAGGATGCCGGCCCAGGCAGCGCGGGGTCTGCTGGTGCCGCTGCTCAGGGCCAGGGTGCAGAAAAAGGTGATTGCGGCCATACCCGTCAGCAGCCAGTAGCCACGGCCCACGGCCGCGTGGTAGAGGCTGAGCTGGGTCACGCCGAAGAGTACCACGGTCAGCAGCGCGGGGCGAAAACGCACCCGCTCGTTTAGCAGCCCCGCAAAGAGCAACCCGGTGGTGGCCGTGGCAATCAGCAAAACCGGCAGGCGCATGGTCCACCAAAAGCCGGGATAAACCTGGTAAAATAGCCAGCTGAGTGCGTTGCTCAGCACGTGGTTGTTGGGCACGGGATAATACGCGCTCACCGCCAGCAGCCCCCGGCTCACGAAAAAGGTGTAGGAAGCGGCATCGTCGTATTCGGCATTGAAAATACTCAGATATAACCGCAGGCCGGTGAGCAGGGCGAGGGCCGCCAGCGCACCCCGGCGCTGCGGGCGGGTCAGGTTTAGCAAACCCGCCGCTAGTCCGGCGCCTGCTAGTCGTAGCTCGCGGCCGAGAGCGGCCAGCTCGGCACGACTGCGCCGGGCGCAGGTCAGGCCGATAAACGCTCCGGTTAAAAGCAAGGCCAGGAGGGCGAATTCATTGCTGCGGCTCTCGTAGGCGGCGGTGGAGAAGGGCCGGATGTGCCAGTTATAAAACGGAAATATCAGATCGAGCTGGCGCGCCTCGGATCCGGTGGCAGTGCCGAGGACGACGGCCGCGTAGCCCGCGCCCAGGGCCAGCAGCACCAGGCCGGACAGTAGAAAATAACGGGATGAAGGAGACGGCGTTATCAAAACGAATAAAAAAGGCTATAAAAATCACTTGAAACGAGACCGGCCGCGCCTCAGGGCCGCGCCGGCGGGGAGGGCAGTCGGTGCGCCTGCGGATCCCAACGATAGATGGTCACTAGCTCGTCTTGGTAAGCCCGGCGATACGGACCCCGCAGTACGGGCCCCGGCGCAGTAGCCCGTCTGCCCCGACCGAGCACGATAAAATCGTACGGCTCCGCTAGCCGCTCGGTCGGGCCCGAATACAGTTTCAGGGGTGATCCGGATGCGGCGAGGTGGTTATAGTAAGCGAAGAAAAGCTCGTGCAAGGGCGCGTTAATCCACACCCGGGCGGGCGCCGTGGTTCCGGTTGGGTGGGCTTGCAGCCAGGTGAAGGCTTGTTCCAGCTGAAGGGTTTCGTACCGGGAAGCCCGCACCCGGTCCTGATCATGATACAGCCGCCAGCCGCCGATTCCCAGCCCGATTACCGTGATGAGCCGCCAGCCGATTCGGTTCCGTAGCCCGGTCCGGCGCAGGAGCAACAGTCCGCCGAGTAAATACCCATAAAACGAGACGTAAAGAAGCACTCGGGTGGGGGCGTAAACCCGCTGCGCGGCCATCAGCAGCAGGGGCAGGGCCAGCAGGCTCCAGGCCAGCAGGGCTACCGTGCGGCGGGTGCCGGGGAGAAAAAAGCGGTGGGCAACGCCTCCGCCCAGCAGCGCTCCCGCCAGCCAGGCCGGCCCGCTCAGGCGCAGCGAGGGCCCGAATAACTCGGCCGCTCTTTCGTAGAGCACGGCCCGGTACGCGGGCCAGAACGCGCCCTTGGCTACTGATACCACGTAGCGGTTCGCAAACAGCCGGTCCCAGCCCGAAATCAGCCCCACCGGGGCGTAGAGCACGAAGGCGGTCAGCCCGATAATTCCCGCGGCCAGCACCAGCTCACCCAGCTGCTGCCAGCGTCGTTGCAGCCCGAAACCCGCGCCCAGTCCCAGCAACAGACTGGCCAACGGATAGGCATAGGTCGGAATCAGATATAAGCCCAGCCCGCTGCTGCCGATGAATGCCAGCCAGGCCAGGTGCCGGTAAGTTGGGGCGGGGCGCAACTGCTCGACCACCGCAAAAAAACCGATCTGCAACAGGCAAATCTGCAAAAAATAGCCACGACCCGCCGCCGCGTAGTACACCCAGAGCGGGGAAAAGCTAACCAGCCCGATCACGAGCGTAGCCCGGGGCACGCCCGTCAGCCGGGCCAGCAGCACGTATCCGGTCACGGTCCCGACCGTCCCCAGCACCAGCGTGGGCAGCCGCATCACGAGCCGGGGGGCGAGGCTCAGTTTCAGCAGCGGCCAGGCCAGTAGGTTATAGCCGATGTGGTTATTCGGAATGGGGTAGAAGCTGGTAATGACCAACGGTCCTCCCGAAATAAAATAATTATAAGAGGAGATTTCGTCCGTGCCGAGTGGGTAACGTACTAGATACCAGACGCGAATCACCGTTAACATCGTCACTATGCCGACCATCAGCCGCCGCAACGGGCGGGGCAGGCGCCGCCACCAATTGCTGAACCGGACGGCGCCGTGACGTAGCTCCGCGCTCAGTCGGGCCAGAGGTTGGGTGGTCAGCAGGATGGTCCCGGCCAGCGTCAGGCCGGCGAGGCCGGCGCCCAGGATGATCCCGCGCAGCAGCGTGTACCGGGCCGGCGTTAGGGCCAGTTCCAGTCTGGTAAAACCCTCCTCGTGGTACGTGATCTGCCCCAGGGCGTTGACCCGCGAATAAGCCGTTCCGGCAAACACCAGTCCCAGTCCGGTGGCGGCGATCAGCAGATTTAGGGCGCCTAGCAGGAGCAGGTAGCGCCGGGTTTCCATTCCGGAATAAGTGGGAGCGCGACGCGGGAGTGATTCGGGCGGGGCGGGGCCGGGCATGGTCGAGCAGCGATTTTAGGGGTGAGCCGGGAGCGCGCCCAATTTATTCAGCTCGGCCCACACGCGGTGCACCGGCAGGCCCATGACGGTAAAATACGAGCCTTCCAGCCGGGTGATGCCCACCATGCCAATCCAGTCCTGCGCCCCGTAGGCGCCGGCCTTATCAAAAGGCTTGGCTGTGGCAATGTAGTGGCTGATTTCAGCTGGGCTCAGCGCCCGGAAATAAACCGTGGTCTGGTCCGAAAACACGACCTGCCGGCCGTCGCCGCAGCGCAGGCACACGCCGGTGATGACCTCGTGAGTGCGGCCCTGCAAGCGGGTGAGCATGGCGGTGGCCTCGGCCACGTCGGCGGGTTTATTAAGGACATCATCGCCCAGACACACGATGGTGTCGGCGGTGAGCACCACCTCGTCCGGCGCCAGCCCGGCGACGTAGGCGGCGGCTTTGTGGGCCGCCAGGTACTCGGCTACCTCGGCCCGGCGCAGGTGGGCGGGAAAGTCTTCAGCCACTTCCAGCAGGCGGACTTCGTAGTTTAAACCCAGCTCAGTGAGCAGCTGGCGCCGGCGGGGAGAATTGGAGGCTAAAATGAGTTTCACGCGGGGTTGTCCTGAAATTGGACGGCAAACAGGTTGCCGGCTTCGTCGTCGGCAATGCTGCTGAAAAGAAAGCCGCCTATGGTTTTGGGGTAGAAAAAAGTTGATTTTGGGGGCATCACCGCACCGGAGTGGCACACGGCCTCGACTTCGGCCATGCGCACTTCGTTGACGATGAACGCGGCCCGGGCCTCGCCCCGGTCCACGCGTTGCAGGCACTCGGCAAAGCTGCGCACGTACGCCACCCCCGGCCAGCTCCGCTGCACGTCGGGCCCGGCCAGCCCCAGCACTTTTTCCAGCACAAAAAAGTGGAGCACCGTCAGATCCAGCGCCTTTACTTCGGCCGTCGTCACCCAGCTCAACTGGTGGTGGACTTCGGGCCGTAAGCGGATTTTATACGCCTGTCCGCCCACGTAGAGCCCAAAAGCCCAGGGTTTACCGGCAATGATCTCGGGTAAATCGCCGGCATTTTCTTTCGGCAACACCGTAAAATAGGGCAGGAGCCGGTCCAGCAGCTCGGCGTCGCTCAGGTTGCCGGGCAACTCGAGTAGCAGGCGGTGGGTGGGCAGAATGCGCAGATCGTCGGCGGCGGCGTTGGTCAGGTACATGAGGTGGTAGTTCCACGGCTCGCGGCCGGTGGCCTGGGGCTGGGTCGCGAGCCGGGCGTGCCGGTAAGCCAGCGAGCCTTCGTAGCGGTGGTGCCCATCGGCCAGGATCACCTGCCGGGCGGCCAGCACGGCCTGAAACCGGCGGATGATGGCCGCATCCTGAATCACGGCCAGCACGTCGCGGGCGCCCTGGTAATCTTCCTCGGTTTCGCAGAGCGGTGATTGCATGGCCTCATCGAGGTAAGTTTCCAGCTCAAAATCTTCGTCGCGGTACAGCCCGTGAGTGGCGCTGCTTTGGAACTCGGTGCGCGCCAGCAGTTCGGCCCGGTCGCTGACCGATGCGGGGAGGGTGTTTTCGTGGCGGAGCACGCACTCCTCGGCCCAGTCGTAGGCCCGAATGTGGCACATGAACCCCTTCCGGCAATATTCCCGGTTGTTGCCCGGCAGCCGGAAATACTGGTAATAGGCGTAAATTCCGGGCATTTCATCCTGGCGCAGCACTCCGCTGGCCTGCCACTCGCTCAGGCGTCGGCGTGCGCTGGCGCCCGGGTCAGTTCCGCGGGGCACCGAGAGGTGAATGGAATTGAGCGGGTTACGGTACAGGGCTTCGCGCTGGCGGGCCGATACCACGTCGAACAGCGGCGAAACGTAGGCGTCGATTTCCGTACTCAGCGTCGGATTGTAGCGCCAGCCGCGCAAGGGTTGAATTTCAGCCATTAACTCAATCAACTCATCAAAAATAAAGGGATCAGTGTCGGTGTGTTGTCGCCGGTAATCAGGGTGCCAGGCGGCTGCGCTGCCAGCCGGTGGCCGTCAGCTCGTACACAATCCGGTCGTGCAGGCGGCTGGGGCGGCCCTGCCAGAATTCGACCCGCTGGGGCCGCAGAATGTAGCCGCCCCAGTTCGCGGGCCGGGGCAGCGGATCCTGGCCGGCAAATTCGCGGGTCAGCTCGGCCTCGCGGGCTTCGAGCTCTTCGCGGCTGGCAATGATTTGACTTTGGGGTGAGGTCCAGGCGCCGAGCTGGCTGCTGCGCGGCCGGCTCTGGAAATACTCGTCCGACATCGGCGCCGGGGCTTTTTCAATCCGACCTTCCACCCGCACCTGCCGTTCCAGGCCGGGCCAGAAGAAATTCAGGGCCGCCAGCGGCTGAGCGGCCAGCTCCCGCCCTTTGTGCGAGTCGTAGTTGGAATAAAACAGAAAGCCGGAATCATCGGGCAAACCCTTGAGCAGCACCACGCGGGACGATGGCTGGCCGTTCGCCGCGACCGTGCTCAGGGTGAGGGCCGTGGGTTCGTCGAGCTGGGCGGCGATGGCTTCATCCAGCCAACGGCGGAATTGCGGCACGGCGTCGGGCAGTACGTCGGTTTCAGAAAGCGTGTGCTGGGCGTAGGTCTTGCGCAGGTCGGCGAGGTGGGGATCGGTCATTTTTACGAATAATCAGCGGTTGTTTAGCTACCAGTCAACAACCGGCCGCCGGTTTAGGCTAAGGCCCGGGCCCAAGGCCGCTTATATTTGAATGAGGGAACATTCCGGGCCCGGTTACGGTCTTATTTACCCGGTCCGGCCGGCCAAAATGATCCCTGGCGCGCAAGTTACTACTATCCGTCAAGGCTTGTCGGGCTGCCGTCCGGCCCCGGCAGCCCGGTTCCCGCCCCGGCTACACTTTCCCGGCTCCTTACTTACACGACTATGCGCTCCGGTACTCTGCTTATTTCCCGGCCTTTTTTGGGCGACCCCAACTTTGAGCGCAGCGTCGTATTGCTCTGCCGCGACGAGCCCGCCGCCGGCAGCTTTGGCTTGGTGCTGAACCGGCTGACCGCGCTCACCCTCGGCGATGTGCTCGACGGCTCGCGGCGGGTGGGGCCGGCGGCGGCGGTGCTGCCCATCTACATGGGTGGGCCCGTCGAGCCCAATACCCTGCACTACCTGCACCGGCGTGCCGATTTGCCCGGCGCCACCAGCCTGGGGCAGGACGTGTACTGGGGCGGAAATTTTGATCTGCTGCTCGGCCTGATCAGTATTGGGACTGTGGTCGCGGCCGACGTGCGCCTGTTTGCCGGGTACTCGGGTTGGTCGGCGGGGCAGCTGGCGGGTGAAATGCAGGGTCAGAGTTGGATACGGCACCCCGGAAGCGCCGGGAAAGTGTTTACTTTGTCATCTGATGCCTTTTGGCGGGAGATTTTGCGGGAAAAAGGCGGTCGATTTAAAGTGCTGGCCAATTATCCGCTCGATCCCCGACTCAACTGATTCGGCCGCGGGGCCGTCATTTTGTTTCATTCCACTTTTTTGCTCTCTCCTCTGGTCCCCCACTCGCGGGACTGGCTTTTACGAATATTTATGGCTGCTGAAGAAAACCCCACCGCCCCGCTCGCCGGCGGCACCGATCCGGCCGCCGAGGACCGGATGACCATTTTGCAACGCCGTCTGGCCGAAATTGAAGGTCCCGCCGGTCAGCCCGCGGGCACCGGTACGGCAGAAGCTCCGGCCAGTGAATCGGCGCCCGCTCCGGGTACGCCTGAAGCGGCCGCGGCCGTCGAAACGGCCCATCACGTTCCCGATGAGGTGACCGTGGACGGGGCGGATATGTCGGCCCCGCAGGCCCGTGCCGTGGCCCACTACGGCGCCGAAATGGCGCCCGCCGTGGAGCCCGAAGTGTTGCCCGCCGCCGAATCCATTGCCAGCGCCACGCCCGCGCTCATTGCCGATCCCGAGACGCTGAGCGGCCCGGCCGTTGTTACGCTCGAAGACCAGGCGCCCGATCTGCCCACGGTGGAGCTGCACGCTGCCGCTGAGCTGGAAACGGCCGACGAGCCGCTGGCCGCGCTGCCGACTTCGTCGGAAACGCCGCTGGCCTCCGCGCCGGCCGAGGGCGAAGAAACGTACGTGTCCGAAACCGTGGCGCCCGACTTCACGGCCCTCGACCTGCCGGCCCAGGCCAGCTACCTCGTCGAGCTGCTCCGTCGGGCCGACGCCCGCCGCAACCGCAAGCAGATTCAGGACCTCACCCGCCTCTACGAAACCAACGTGGGCCTGGCCCGCAGCGCTGCCCGCCAGAAGTTTGCCGAAGGCGGCGAAGGAGCCGAAGCGTTTGCCTTCCAGCAGCCCGAAGGCCAGCAGGAGCTGAACAAGGCCATGCAGGAATTCCGCGAGAACCGCGCCAAGGACGCCCGGTCCGAAGACGCGAGCCGCGCCGACAACCTCATCAAGAAAAACCAGCTCCTCGACCAACTCCGCGGGCTCGTGGAAGCCGCCGAAACCAAGGACAGCTCGGGCAAGCTCAAAGCCCTGCAGGCCGAGTGGAAGTCCACCGGCGCCGTACCGCAGACCGACAGCCAGGGCATCTGGGATACTTACCACGGCCTGCTCGACATCTATTACAGCAAGCAAGGCCGGTTCCTGGAGATGAAGGACCTGGACCGGCGCCGCAATCAGGAAGCCAAAGAAGGGCTGATCAAGCGCGCCGAGGCCCTGGCCCAGGTGCCCGGCATCAACAAAGCCCTCGATGAGCTGACCAAGCTGCACGAGGACTGGAAGCACATCGGCCCTGTGCCCAACGACCAGCGCGAGCCGCTCTGGCAGCGTTTCATCGCCGCTTCCGACGTGTTGCATCAGCGCCGCAAGGAGTTTGTTGACGTGCGTTCGGGTCAGGAAAAAGCCAATCTGCTGGTCAAGCAGGTCTTGCTGGAGCGCGTGCTGCCCTTCGCTACGTTCGACACTGACCGGGTGAACCTGTGGCGCTCGAAAACCGATGAGCTGCAGGAAATCAAAACTGAGTGGGAAGCCGCCGGCCTCGTGCCCCGCGCCCAGGCCGATGCCCTCAACAAGCAGTATTGGGCCGCTTACAAGGCTTTCTTTAACCGTAAAAACGAGTTTTTCAAATCCCTCGACAACGAGAAGTCGGCCAACGTGAAAGCCAAGGTCGCTCTCATCGAGCAGGCCGAAGAAGCATCCAACAACGCCGATGCTGACGCCGCCCGGCAGGTTATCATCCGGGTGCAGAAGGAGTGGAAAGATGTGGGCCGCGTGCCCGATAAGCTCGCCGATAAGCTCTGGCACCGCTTCCGTGCCGCCTGCGACACCGTTTTCGAGCGTCCGCGCAACGAAACCCGACAGCGCGGTGAGGACAAAGTCCAGCCTTCGTCGGTGGAGCAAACGGCTCACCTCGAAAAAATATCCGATCAGGTCAATGCCTTGTCGGCGGATAATGTGGGCACGCTCGAATGCTTCCGCGAAATTCTCGCCGGCTGGGTGGCGGAGTTCGACGGCACGGCCGACGCCCCCGGCCGGGGCACGGCCGACCGCAGCGAAGAGCAGCTGGTGACGCTGTTGGGCAAGTACCTCGATCACGTCCCCGGTCTGGGCTACGCCGATCGGAGCGAGCTTTTGTTTCAGGCCGAAGTGGCCCGTCTCAAGGCCCGGCCGCAGGCGCAGCAGCAGCTCACCCGCAAGGAAATGGCGCTGCGCAAGGAAATCAACGAGCTGGAAAACGACCATTCGACCCTGCAAACCAACCTGGACTTTTTCGCCCGTTCCAAGAACGCGAATCAGCTCCGCGAAGAGTACCAGGGCCGCATAGCCGAAGGCCAGAAGCGGATTGAGGCCCTGAAAAAGCAACTTAAAGTGGTCCGGAGCTAAGGCGGTAACGCGTTGGTTTTCATCTAGCAAAAAAAGTCCGGTGTCTTCGATGCCGGACTTCTTTTGCTAAAAATGACCGCCGAGGCTGGCCAAAACGACTTGGTGGCGTACTTTTGCACCACCTCAACGCCTCCTTAGCTCAGCTGGTAGAGCAACTGACTTGTAATCAGTAGGTCGCTGGTTCGATCCCGGCAGGAGGCTCCAGACGTAAAAAAAGGCCCTTTACGATTTTGTAAAGGGCCTTTTCTATTTTTGACTGTCGGTCTGATTGTCGGTTTCCGCTTTAATTTTTCGGACAATTTCCGCTCCATCCCGACGAAAATCTTTTTTAACCTCCACCATGAACAAATTCCGGATCGGCGCTTTACCGCCCGTGCCGTCGGTCCTGCTGGCGGTGCTGAGCGTGCAGGGCGGGGCCGCCATTGCCAAAGGATTGTTCCCGGTGGTGGGCGCGGCGGGGGCGTCCGGTCTGCGCATTGGGCTCTCGGCGGTGATGTTGCTGCTGGCCGTTCGACCGCCGCTGCGGCAGCTCACGGTGGCGCATTGGCGGGCGGTGGTTCCCTACGGCGTGGCGCTGGGGGCGATGAACTTCCTGTTTTACCTGGCCCTGGCCCGCATCCCGCTGGGCCTGGCCGTGACGCTGGAATTTGTGGGGCCGCTGCTGGTGGCCCTGGCGGGCTCGCGCCGGGTTTCGGATCTGGTGTGGGTGCTGCTGGCCGGCGCCGGGATTGCGCTGCTCATTCCCTGGCACGGGCAGGGCATCGATCTGCTGGGCGCCCTTTACGCGCTGCTGGCGGGGGGCGGTTGGGCGGCCTACATCGTCCTGGGCGGGCGGGTGTCGCGGGTGCTGCCGGGCAGCGTGGCGGTAGCTACGGGGATGATCTTTGCCGCGCTTGCCATCCTGCCGTTTACGCTCGCCAGCGGGGGGTTGGCGCTGCTTACGCCGCGCTTACTGGCGGCGGGTGTGGCGCTGGCGCTGCTCTCGAGCGCGCTGCCTTTTAACCTGGAAATGAATGCGCTCCGCACGTTACCGGCCCGCACCTTCAGCATCCTGATGAGTGTGGAACCGGCGATTGCGGCAGTCTGCGGCCTGATTTTCCTGCATGAGCACCTGACGCCCGGCCAGTGGCTGGCCATCGCGTTGGTGGTGATAGCCAGCGTTGGGGCGACGATGGTCGCCAAAAAACCCGTTCCGTTAGTGGAAGTCTGATTGGGTGGAAACGGCCCCCAAGCACTTCAAGCGCCTTTTATTTGGGTCGCCAGGTCAGGCTCAGTCCCGAGCCGCCTGCCGGGCTCCACTGCGGTAGCAGGCTGAGATCGCGACCCACGGGCCGGCGGCCCCAGCGGTTGCGGTGGCTCAGGTAGGCCAGGTGGGCCGAGAGAATGCCGAAGCCCGCCCCGGCAAATACATCGGACTCCCAGTGTTTATTATTGAGCATGCGGAAGGCGCCCACGCTGGTCGCGATGGTGTAGGCGCCGATACCGTACCACTGGCTTTTATCGCGCAGCTCGGTGTGCACGATGCTGGCCGCCAGAAAGGCCTGGGCCGTGTGCCCCGAAGGAAAAGACTGGTGGTTAGACTCATCGGGTCGCAAAATACCGGTCGTGGTTTTCAACAGATAAACCGAGCTCAGCATGATGGCTTCGGATTTGATGATGATCAGAGCGAGGTTAATCCGGTCGTCGCGACTGTCTACTCCGGCCAGCAGCACGGCGCCCAGCTCAACGTAAGGCGCAAATTGCAGGTAGTTATCGATCGTAGTCCGGAAGCCCGAAAAGCGCCGTTGCAAATCGTGTTGGGCATCATAGGAAGAATAAAACCCGTGTCCGTTTATCGTGCTGATGCCGTAGCCGATGAGTACCGCTGGCACCACGCTGGCCCGAAACAGCTTACTTTTGAAAACCGGCTTCCTGCCGGGTGCCGCCATTCCGCCGGGATTTTCATACTTGTGAACGGCGGTATCGGGCGGGGCCGCCGCGGCCCGGGGAGTCTGGGCGGCGGCCGGTTGGGGTCGCGGGGCTAGCGGCAGGAGCAGGGCCAGGGAGAGCAGATACCGGGAAATCATAACCAAGGAGCACAACGAACAGAAGCGGAAACGCTTCTCGTAGCCAAAGTTACGGGTCTGGTCCGCCGTCGTAGAATTGGGCTGGTCTCCGGCGGGCCCCTACTTTTGTTAATGTCGCTCCTTTGATCAGCCCAAATCGGTTGCAATGGCTGAGGGAAGCCGCTTTGCGGGGCGTTCGTTGGACCGGCGGCCCCGGCTCTTATCGTTTATTCTTTTTCATTATTTGCCTTGAGTTTAATTACCGCCACTGCTCAGTTTATCGAACAAAAATTTGCCGATGAAGGCAGCGGGCACGACTGGGCGCACATTCGCCGGGTGTGGCTTATGGCCCGGCGGCTCGCGCTGGCCGCGCCCCAGGCGGACGCCGAGCTCACCGAGCTAGCCGCGCTGCTACACGACATCGCCGACTGGAAGTTTCATGGCGGCGACTACGAGGCGGGTCCCCGCGCTGCCCGCGAGTGGCTGCGCAGCCAGCACGCTCCGGAAACGCTCATTGCCCGGGTAGAAATCATTATTCGGGAAGTGTCTTTCAAGGGCCTGGGGGTTGAAACGCCCGTCTCTTCCGTCGAAGCTGCGCTGGTGCAGGATGCCGACCGGCTCGATGCCATCGGGGCCATTGGCATTGCCCGCGCCTTTGCCTACGGCGGGCACAAGGGGCGGCCTTTGCACGATTCCGCGATTGCGCCCGTGGCCCACGAGAGCTTCGCCAGCTACCAGCAAAACACGGCCCCGACGCTCAACCACTTCTACGAAAAGCTGCTGCACCTCAAGGATCGCCTGCACACGCCCGGTGCCCGGCAAATTGCCGACGCCCGGCACGCCTTTATGGAAACCTACGTGGTCCGGTTCCTGGCCGAGTGGGAGGGAGTCGACTAAGCCGGAGTGCTCCGCCGCCCGCAAACCGCCGTTTACGGCTTACCCAGCCATTATCTTTGCTCTATGAAGCTGTTTCTGCGCCTGATACCCTGTTTTCTGCTGCTGCTGCTTTTGCCCGGTTGCCGCACTTGTCCCATTCCGTCGTGCCACGTGCGCAAGGCTCACATGCACAGCGGCAAGAAGTATCGGGGCCAGCCGTTGTGGAAAAAGCAAAACCCGGCCATTGGCGAAAAAATCGATACCTATAACCCCAAAGCCGGCACGCATTCCAACGACAAGAGCAAGCCGCTGGAATAGCCGCTGGTTAAGTCCATAAAAGGCCGCAGCGCTTGCCGTTGCGGCCTTTTTAGCGTATCTTCGCACGCGTAATAAGAACCACTCACCGTGCGGCTTAAAGACCCCTTTATCGGGGTTTAGCGAGCCGCCTATCAACCCCCTCAATGGCGGAAGGCGAAAAAATCATTCCGATTAACATCGAAGACGAGATGCGGGGTGCCTACATCGATTACTCGATGTCGGTTATCATCTCCCGGGCGCTACCCGACGTGCGCGATGGCCTGAAGCCCGTGCACCGCCGCGTGCTCTACGGCATGAGCGAGCTGGGCGTTGGCTACAATAAATCCTACAAAAAATCGGCCCGGATCGTGGGTGAGGTGCTGGGTAAATATCACCCGCACGGCGACTCTTCGGTGTACGACACCATGGTGCGCATGGCCCAGGACTGGAGCCTGCGCTACCCGCTGGTGGACGGCCAGGGCAACTTTGGCTCCGTCGACGGCGACTCGCCGGCCGCTATGCGCTACACCGAGGCCCGCCTCAAGCGCATTGCCGACGAGATGCTCAACGACTTGGACAAGGACACGGTCGATTTCCAGGCCAACTTCGACGATTCGCTGGAAGAGCCCAGCGTGATGCCCGCCAAATTCCCCAACCTGCTGGTGAACGGTACTTCCGGCATCGCCGTGGGTATGGCTACTAATATGGCGCCCCACAACCTGACAGAAGTGGTCAACGGTATCATCGCCTTTCTCGATAATCCGGATATTACGATTCCCGAGCTGATGCAGTACGTGACGGCGCCCGACTTCCCGACGGGCGGCATCATTTACGGCTACGAAGGCGTGAAGCAGGCCTTTGAAACCGGTCGCGGCCGCGTCGTGATGCGCGCCAAAGCCACGTTTGAAACGTCGAAAACCGGCAAGGAGCAGATTGTCGTCACCGAAATTCCCTACATGGTGAACAAGGCGTCGATGATCGAAAAGACCGCCGCGCTTATCAACGACAAGAAAATCGAAGGCATTTCGGACATGCGCGACGAGTCGGACCGCGACGGTATGCGCATTGTGTACGACCTGAAGCGGGATGCGATGCCCAGCGTCGTGCTCAATAATCTCTATAAGTACACGCAGCTGCAAAGCTCGTTCGGCGTCAACAACGTGTGTCTGGTTAAGGGCCGGCCGATGACGCTGAATCTGCAGCAGCTCATTCAGTATTTTGTTGAGCACCGCGCCGAAGTTGTGGTGCGCCGCACCAAATACGAGTTGGCTGAAGCGCAGAAGCGCGCTCACATCCTCGAAGGTCTGCTTATCGCGCTCGACCATTTGGATGAAGTCATCAAGCTCATCCGCAGCTCGCGGGATGCGGAAGTGGCCAGGGGTCAGCTCATTGCCCGTTTCGCACTGAGCGAAGTACAGGCCCGCGCTATTCTCGACATGCGTCTGCAGCGCCTCACCGGCCTGGAGCGCGATAAAATCGTAGCTGAATACGAGGAGCTGATGCGTCTGATTGATCATCTGAATGCCGTGCTGGCTTCGGAAGTTATGCAGCGCGGTATCATCAAAACTGAGCTCGAAGATATCCGCGAGCGCTACGGCGATGGCCGGCGCACGGAAATCAACTACGTCGGTGGTGATTTCTCGACCGAGGACATGATTGCCGATGAGGCCATGGTGATCACCATTTCCCGCGAAGGCTATATCAAGCGCACCAATCTGGAAGAATACCGGGCGCAGGGTCGCGGCGGCCTCGGCTCGCGCGGCGCGACTTCCAAGAAGGACGACTTTACCGAGCATTTATTCGTGGCCACTACGCACGAATACCTGTTGTTTTTTACCGAGTTAGGTCGGGTTTTCTGGCTTAAAGTCTACGAAGTACCGGAAGGAGGGAAGGCCACCAAAGGCTTGCCCATTCAGAACCTCATCGAGATTCCCCGCGAGGACAAAGTTCGCTCCGTGCTCAACGTGCGCGGCCTCAAAGACCCGGATTACCTCGAAAATACCTTCCTCATGTTCTGTACCGAGCAGGGCACGGTGAAGAAAACTCCTCTGGAAGCCTATTCCCGGCCCCGGACCGCCGGCATCAACGCCATCACCATTCACGAAGGCGACCGGATTCTTGACGTGCAGCTGCTCGCGCCGAATTCGGAAGTCGTCCTGGCCTCGCGCTTCGGCCGGGCTGTTCGTTTCAACGAGTCGAAGGTGCGTTCCATGGGCCGGGCGGCCGCCGGAGTGCGCGGGATCAGCCTGTCCGATACGCCCGGAGATCGGGTAGTTGGCATGGTTTGTCTGGCCGATCCTTCGCAGGAGCTGCTGGTAGTCAGTGAGAACGGTTACGGTAAGCGCAGCGCGCTCGATGAATACCGCGTCACGAACCGGGGTGGTAAAGGCGTTCGCGCCATGAAACTTACCGATAAGACGGGTAATCTGGTCGCCATCAAGGATGTTAACGATACTGATGATTTGATGATCATCAACAAATCCGGTATCACCATTCGTTTGCGGATGAGCGATTTGCGTACGATTGGTCGCGCCACCCAGGGCGTTCGGCTGATTAAAATCAGCGCGAACGACGAAATTTCGTCCGTCGCTAAAGTGGCGGCCGACGAGAAGGAAGAAGAAGGTGAAATCGGGACCGAGGCCACGTTAGTTGCGCTCGTTGAGGCTGATCAGTTGGCGGTCAATGGTGCGGCTACAATCCCGGCAGACCTCGCCGGCGCGCCTGATGAACCGGAATCGGACGATCTGGCATAATTGCTGAATGTGCGCGGGGCGGTCCATTTGGATCGTCCCGTTTATTTTTGGCGAATCCCATCCCGGATCCATCGCAATTTCAAAACGGGCAACCGGTCACTTTCACTCACCTTTATTTTTTCATTTTGTCCCGTTCTCCTCGTTCCGGCGGGTAGTCAACGACCCCAGCACGGCGGAGATCACATCCCCAATTCTTATGAAGAAGACTTTTTTGACATTTGCCACTCTCATCGCTCTGGCGGCCGGGATTCCTTCGTTGGTTTCGGCGCAGCAATCAGCCGTCACGAACGCCATTCTGAACCAGCGCACCGGCCTGCTCGATAAAGCCCGGGTCGATATTGACAAAGCTATTGTCAACGAGAAGACCAGCGCCAAGGCCAAAACGTGGTACACCCGGGGCGACATCTACCAGGGTATGCTGGAAAGCCCCATCTACAGCAAGCAATTGCAACCTGGCGAGGGGTTGCAGAAAGCGTATGAGTCCTACGCCAAAACTATTGAGCTTGATACCAAAATCGGAGAATTCGGTAAACAGGCTATCCCGCGCCTGGATAATCTCTACGGTCGGGCTTTCAACGAGGCCGTTAACAGCTACAACGCCAAAGAGTACGATAAGGCGATTGCGAGCTACAAGCTGGCTTCGCAGATTAAACCTCAGGATACCACGGCCGTACTTTATTCCGCCTACGCTTCGGAAGCCAAGCAGGATTACGCCGGTGCCAAAGCTAGTTATAATCAACTGCTGGGCATGAATTACAAGTCGGTAACGCTGTATTCCCGCTTACTCCAAATGGCTAAAGTCCAGAAGGACGAATCTGGCGCGGCAGCCGTTCTGAAACAGGCTTTGGTAGCGTATCCTAATAACAGGGTCTTTATGCTCGAGGATCTCAATATGTCTCTGGCGAGTGGTAAAGGCGAGGATGCGTTGAACAAGATCAATAAAACGATCGCTGCTGATCCGGGTAACTCGAATTTGTACGCGGTACGGGGTTCTATGTACGATCAGCAAAAAAAGAGCGAACTCGCTTTGGCGGATTACCGCAAAGCTGTTGAGCTTGACCCGAATAACTTTGACGCACAGTTCAATCTGGGCGTCTATAACTATAACCGCGCGGCCGATGCTTATACCAAAGCCAGTAAAATGGATCTGAAAACGTATCAGGCTACGGGCAAGAAATTCGAAGCCGAGGGCAAAAAGTACTTCGAAGCGTCAGTACCATTCTTTGAGAAGGCGTT
>JAYWCH010000158.1:0-8905 GCA_043780755.1 Hymenobacter sp. | reverse complement strand
CGAGCATCCGGGCGGCGCTGGCGGCCGTGCGCGAGCGCCGCGGGCAGTTCGATGCCGTGGTGATTATTCGCGGCGGGGGCAGCCGCACCGATTTGCTGGCCTTCGATGAATATGGGCTGGCCGCAGCCGTGGGCGCGTTTCCGCTGCCCGTGCTCACGGGCATCGGCCACGAGCGCGACGAAGCCCTGGTGGACCTCACCGCCCACCGCGCCCTGAAAACGCCGACAGCCGTCGCCGCGTTTCTGGTCGAGCGCCTGGCCCGCCTCGAAGGTGCCGTGCTGGGGCTGGGAGAGCAGATTATTGCCCTGGCCCGCCGCCAGCTCAGCCAGCGGCACGCCCGCCTCGACCAGCTCAGCGGGCGCGGGCGGTACGCGGCCCGGCAGCAGCTCGATACCGCCCGCGCCACTTTGCACGCCCGCGCCCGCCAGGCCAGCCAGCGCCCCCGGGAGCAGCTCCGGCAGCTCGGGCAGCGCCTGGAGCGCTTCCGGCACCTCTTGCCGCGGGCCGCCCGCCGCGCCCTGGCCCGCGAACAGCGCGGGCTACGCCAGCGCGGCCGGCAGCTGCTGAGCCGCTTCGGCCGCCACCACCGGCGCCGGCGCGAAGACGTGCTCCGGCAGCGCTTCCGGCTGCAGCTGGCCCTCACCCGCCACCTGCACCGCGCCGAGCTGCGCCTGGCGGTAATTGCGGCGCGGCACCCCCAAATTCAACCTTCTTAATCTAATAAACCCCACTGAATGACTTACCGCGAAGCCATCGAGGAACTGGAAATCATCCTCCGCGCCCTCGAAACCGATGCCGTGGACGTGGACGACCTCACGACCCGCGTCGAACGCTCGGCCGAACTGATCCGGCTCTGCCGCCACAAGCTGCGCCACGCCGAAGCCTCACTCGACCGCGTATTCGACTCGCTGGACCACGAAGATGAGGCCGATGATCTACCCGAAGAAAACGGGGAAGAGGAAGATGACGACGACGAGCACGACCAGCTCGTGGGCGGTCCCGGCCGGGTCCGGTAAGGCTGATGACGGGTGAGCCGGGGTGTTTTAAGCTGGTTAGCAAGTCGGGAGTTCGCTCATTATTTTTGATCGTCCGCCTGTGAAGAAACTGGTTACCAGTGAACAATAATTAGTCGGGCCTGATCAGGTCCCCTTTGACGCCGCTGAATAACGAAATGCTGCCAGGAACCAGATTTTGAACTTGCTGGAATGCTTCGGCAGTTTATTCATAAACTTTAAGTCATTTAGTGGTATAATTCCGTAACCCCGGTACTTTAGCCAAACCGAGCCTTGTTCTTCCTTTAGCCAACCTGCTTGCCCGGTGCCTGCATGTGACTGTTATTCTACCGCCAATCCTGCTGTTTCCCTTCTGGCTCGTGCTCGTGCTGGGACTGGTGTGGCTGGTGGTGCGTTCCCAGCGGGGGCAGCTCCGGCAGCAGCAGCAGCTGGCGCAGCTGCAGGAAGCCGCCCAGCAACAGGCCCTGGCCGCCGCCCTGGTGGCCCAGGAAGACGAGCGCCAGCGTATTGCCGGCGAGCTGCACGACGGCGTGGGCACTATTCTGGCCCTGGCCAAGCTGCACCTCTACGCCCCCGGCCGGCCGCCCTCGCCCGAAGCCAGCGAGCTGATCGATCAGGCCGTGGCCGAGGTGCGGCGCATCTCGCGCAACCTCCAGCCCGCCACGCTCCAGCAGCTGGGGCTGGCGCAGGCGCTGCGGGCGCTGGTGCAGGCTGTCCCCACCGATACGGGGCCCAAAGTCAGCCTGGATCAGGCCGGGCCGCTGGGCCGACTTATTCCTTCGCACGAACTGATGGTTTACCGCATTGCCCAGGAGCTACTCACCAACGGGCTGCTGCACGCCGCTGCCCGTCGCATCGAGCTGCGCGTGGAAACATCGCCCGGCCTGCTGATCCTCACCTATTCCGATGATGGTCAGGGTTTTGACCTGTCGGCCCTGGAAGAATCGCCGCCACCCGCCCCGCACGGCGAGTCCGTGGGCATGGGCATTATTAACCTCCGTAGTCGGGTGGCCGTACTAGGCGGCGAACTCCACTATCATTCCGAACCTGGTCTCGGCACCCACGTCGACGTTGTTTTACCCGTGATCCTGTTGCCAGTTGGCACTTCCTACCCTACTTTCACGCTGACATGATGACTTCCCCCGGTATTGCAACTGGTATCGAAACGGTCCGTCTGGCCATTGTCGATGATCACATTCTGTTTCGCAAGGGCTTACGGGCTTTGCTCAGCGGTTATGCGGGTATTGAGGTGGTGTGCGAAGCCGGCAACGGGCAGGAGCTGCTGGAGCTGCTTGACCAGGGCAGCCGCCCCCATGTAGTGCTGATGGACATGCAGATGCCCATCCTCGACGGCCTGCAAACGACCCGCCTGCTGCGCACGCAGTTTCCGGCGGTGCGCGTGGTCATCATCTCCATGCACGACGATCCGACGCTGGTGAACACCGTGCTAGCGGAGGGCGCCCACAGCTACCTGGTCAAGAACACCTCGCCCGAGGAAATGCGCAGCGCCGTGCTGGCCGCTGCCGCCGCCCGCTAAGCCCCTTTTCGCCTAGCTCAGCTCCGCGCCGGGGTCCCAGAACAGGCGGGCGAAGTCCACTACCCGATCTTCACTCACGCGCACTCCTTCGGCTTCCAGGGCTTCCTGCATGGCAAAGGGCGTGGCAAAATGCAGCCGCCCGGTGAGATGGCCCAGGCGATTGACCACCCGATGCGCGGGCACAAGATGATCGGCGGTGTGGGCCGCCATCATGGCGTAGCCCACGGTGCGGGCGCCGTGGCGCGCCCCGAGGTAGTGCGCAATGGCCCCGTAAGTACTGAGGCGGCCGGCCGGAATCAGCCGCACGACTTCGTGCACATCCTGGAAAAAATTGCGCGGAGCGGACTGATCTGGGGCGGCGGGCTTCATCGGGGCGAAGGTAGGGCCGGTCTAGAGAATGGCGCCTTCCATCTATTTCCTGGTTTTGAACGCAACCTTTTACCTGATAGTCCCTCTATATTGTTTAATTCAGACTCAATCCCTACGTGCCGGGCCCGGTCCCGAACGTATCCCGCCCGCCTGCGCGTTTTCGCCAACTATGCCCTTGGAAAATTCCCCCGTTGCTACTGCCCAGAATTGGGAATCCACCACCACGAACGCACCCCAGCTTACCCCTTCTCCCACCAATTTCCCGCCGGATGCCCCGGCGCCCCGCCGACGGGGCTGGCTGGGCTGGCTGATTGCCGCGTTGATCATTGGCGGCATGAGTTGGGCCAAAATGCATTATTTCCCCAGTCCCACGGCCGGCAAAGACGCCGGGAGCAAGACCGGCAGCAAAGACGCCAAAAGCGGCGGCAGCGCCAAAGTTCCGGTGCAGGTCTACGTGGTGGCCGCCACGCGACTGTCTGACGAAGTGGCTTCTACTGGCTCGGTGATGGCCGATGAGTCGGTGACGATTCAGAGCGAGATTTCGGGTAAAATTACCAGTCTGAATATTCAGGAAGGTAAGCCTGTGCGCAAGGGCCAGCTGCTGTTCACAATCAATGCGGCCGATGTGCAGGCCCAGCTGCAAAAACAGCAGTACACAATTAAGCTCTACCAAGACCAGGAAAAACGCCAGCGCACCCTGCTCCAGAAAGAATACATCAGCCAGCAGGAATACGAGCAAAGTAACAATGCCCTGCTCACGGCCCGGGCCGATCTGGAGGCGCTGCGCGCGACCTTGGCGAAGGCCTACGTGCGGGCGCCGTTCGACGGCGTGCTGGGGCTGCGCAATACGTCGGTGGGCGCCTACGTATCGCCGGGCACGGCCATTACCACGCTCTCGCGGGTGCAGCCGGTTAAGGTCGATTTCAACGTGCCGAGCCGGTTCGCGCAGTCCGTGCGCATCGGCGACGCGGTGACGGTGACCGACGAGGCGACTACCCGGAAATTTCAGGCCAAAGTCTACGCCATCAACCCGCAGATTGACCCGGTTTCGCGCACGCTGCCGGTTCGGGCCATTTATGCCAACAAAAAATCGGAGCTACGCCCCGGCGGCTTCGTCAAGGTGAAGCTGGCCCTGGGCGAAACCGATGAAGCCCTGCAAATTCCCACCGAGGCAGTGGTGCCCGTGGCCAGCGGTTACACGGTTTTCCGGGTGAAAAACGGTAAGGCCGCCATTCAGACGGTAAAAATTGGCATTCGTTCGGACAAGCTCATTCAGATCACTAATGGCCTGACGGTGGGCGATACAATTATTCGCACCGGCATTCTGCAGGTGAAGCCCGGCGACCGGCTGGCCATTCAGAAATAGCCGGCTCGTCCTTCCATTTTTCCGTCCTGCCGCCCGCCGGGCCGGCAGCCGCCCCAGCCCAACGCCATTTTCATGAGTCTTTCTTCCGTCAGCATCAACCGCCCGGTGCTTGCCATCGTGATGAGCCTGCTCATCGTCATCTTCGGCGCCATTGGGTTCCGCTCGCTCGCCATCCGCGAGTACCCGAGCGTGGATCCGCCCATTATCACGGTGCAGACCGGCTACACCGGCGCCTCGGCCGACGTCATTCAGTCGCAGATTACCGAGCCGCTGGAAGAAGGGATCAACGGCATCGCCGGCATCCGTAACCTCTCGTCGACGAGCCGGGACGGGGCTTCTACCATCACCGTCGAATTTGACCTGAGCGTGGACCTGGAAGCAGCCGCCAACGACGTGCGCGACAAAGTATCGGGCGCCCAGGGCCGCCTGCCGCGCGACGTGGATCCGCCCATCGTGAGCAAGGCCAATGCCGACTCCTCGCCCATCATTCTCAACTACTTAAGCAGCTCCTCGCGCACCCTGCTGGAGCTGACCGACTACGCCAACAACGTGCTCAAAGAACGCTTGCAGACCATTCCCGGTGTGAGCGAAATCCGGGTCTGGGGCGAGCGCAAATACTCCATGCGGCTGTGGCTTGATCCGGTGAAAATGGCCGCTCTGGGCGTGTCGCCGGTGGACGTGCAGCAGGCCCTGGCCCGCGAAAACGTGGAGCTGCCCAGCGGCGCCATTCAGGGCCAGAGCACCCAGCTTTCGCTGCGCACCATGGGCCGGCTGGCCACGGTGGCCGATTTCAACAACCTCATTCTGCGCAACGACCCGGCCTCGCTGGTGCGCCTGACGGACGTGGGCTACGCCGAGCTGTACCCCGAAAACGACCAGACTATTCTGCGCCGCAACGGCCTGCCCATGGTGGCCGTGATGGCCATTCCGCAGCCCGGCTCCAACCAGATTGCCATTGCCGACGAGTTCAACAAACGCATTAAGCAATACGCCAAGGACTTACCCAAAGACCTGGCCCTGAACAGCGGTTTCGATAACTCGGTCTTTATCCGGGCCTCGATTTCGGAGGTGGAAAACACCATTCTCGAAGCCTTTGTGCTGGTGGTGGTAGTGATCTTCCTGTTTCTGCGCGACTGGCGCTCCACGCTGATTCCGGTGGTGGCCATTCCGGTGTCGCTGATCGGGATTTTCTTCGTCATGAACCTGATGGGTTTTACCATCAACGTGCTCACGCTGCTGGCCATTGTGCTGGCCATCAGCCTGGTGGTGGATGACGCTATTGTGGTGCTGGAGAATATCTATAGTCGGATTGAAGGCGGGGAATCGCCGCTGGAGGCGGCTAAAAACGGCTCCCAGGAAATCCTGATGGCAGTGGTTTCGACCACGGTAGTGCTGGCGGCGGTGTTTCTGCCGGTGGTATTCCTCTCGGGGATCACGGGGCGGCTGTTCCGCGAATTCGGGATTGTGCTGGCCGGCTCGGTGCTGATTTCGGCCTTCGTCTCGCTCACCCTCACGCCCATGATGTGCTCGAAATTGCTCAAAAAGCAGCAGCACAACTGGTTTTACCGCAAGACCGAACCCTTCTTCGAATACATCACCGGCGCCTACCGCAATGCCCTGGAAGGCTTCCTGCAAAACCGCATCTGGGCCTGGGGCCTGGTGGCGCTGACAGGCGTTAGCATCTGGTTTTTCATGAAAGCCCTGCCCTCGGAGCTGGCGCCCATCGAAGACCGCAACCGCGTGGCCATCAACGCCACGGCGCCGGAAGGCGCTTCGTTTGAATACATGGACGGCTACGTGAACCAGCTCACCAAAGTATTGCAGGACAGCGCCGGGCGCGACGCCAATAACATCCTGACCGTGACGGCCCCCGGCGGGGGCGGCAACGGCGGGGCCGCCAACTCCGGCATCGCCCGCGTGCTGCTGCTCGACCCCGAGCAGCGCCCGCACTCGCAGCAGCAGCTAGCCGATATTCTGACGGCCAGCGTGAAGAAATACACCGGCGCCCGGGTATCGGTATCGCAGGAACAGAGCATTGGCACGGGCGGCGGCGGCCTGCCGGTGCAGTTCGTGGTGCAGACCCAGGATTTTGAGAAGCTGACGGCCGCCGTACCGAAGTTTCTGGAGGCGGCCCGGGCCAATAAAACCTTCAGCTTCGTGGATGTGAACCTGAAGTTTAACAAGCCCGAGCTGCGCGTGGTCATCGACCGGGAGAAAGCCCAGAGCCTGGGCGTGTCGGTGCAGGACATTTCGCAGACACTGCAGGCGGGCCTCAGCGGGCAGCGCTACGGCTACTTTATCCGCAAGGGCAAGCAGTACCAGATTATCGGCCAGGTGGCACGCGAAGACCGCAACCAGCCCCTCGACGTGCGCACGCTGAACGTGAAGAGCCGCGCCGGCAAGCTCGTGCAGCTCGACAACGTGGTCAGCCTGGTGGAAAAAAGCACGCCGCCCCAGCTCTACCGCTTCAACCGCTATAACTCGGCCACCTTCTCGGCCTCGCTGGCCAAGGGCAAAACCCTGGGCGACGGCATCGCCGCCATGCAGGCCATTGCCGACAGAAATCTGGACGAGACTTTTTCCACCGCCCTCTCGGGCCAGTCGCGGGACTTTGCCGAAAGCTCCTCCTCAATTCTCTTCGCCTTCGGTCTGGCGCTGGTCCTGATC
Organism: Hymenobacter sp.; assembly: GCA_043780755.1. Lineage (GTDB taxonomy): Bacteria > Bacteroidota > Bacteroidia > Cytophagales > Hymenobacteraceae > Hymenobacter. The sequence goes on along the minus strand of JAYWCH010000158.1, from coordinate 1,953 downwards.
TACCTGATTCTGGCCGCCCAGTTTGAGAGTTTCCGCGACCCCGGCATCATCATGATTACGGTGCCGCTGGCCTTGTCGGGCGCCCTGTTTAGTCTGTGGTATTTCAATCAGACTCTGAATCTGTTCTCGCAGATCGGCATTATCATGCTGGTGGGGCTGGTGACGAAGAATGGGATTCTCATCGTGGAATTTGCCAACCAGAGCGTGGAAAAGGGCGCCGATTACATGACCGGGCTCATTGAGGGCGCCACGGCCCGATTCCGCCCTATTCTGATGACCAGCCTGTGCGCCGTACTGGGCATTCTGCCCATTGCGCTGGCCCAGGGCGCCGGGGCACTGGGGCGCCGGGCCATGGGCATCGGCGTGGTGGGCGGGCTGCTGTTTGCCACCGGCCTCACGCTGTTTGTGGTGCCGGTGATGTATTCTTATTTCGCCACCGCTAAAAAGCACAAGCCGCAGGCCGCCGAATTGGCCCCGGATGGTGTACCTGCTTAATTCTGATTGAACCACCAGCGCGCTTTCCGGCTCCGGTTAGCGCGTTGGGGGTTCCGATTTCCTGTCATGAAACCTTTCTTTCTGCTTCTTTTTACGCTGCTGCCGTGGGCCTGCCGGGCGCAGATGCCCGCGACTTCGCCCCCGCAGCTCACCAAAGCCGCCGGTGACGCGGCGGCCCCGCCCCTGTCGTTGCCGCAGGCCATTGCCGAAGCGCTCGGGCATAATTTCGGCATTCTGCTCGCGCGGCAGGATGAGCAGATTGCCGTCAACAACGTGACCCGGGGCAATGCCGGCCAGCTCCCCAGCCTCACCGGCAACCTGACCCGAACCTTCACCGACAACAACATCAACCAGCGGTTTGGCGATGCCGATCCGCGCATTGTGAACGCGGCGCACTCCAACGCTTTCAATACCAATGCGACCCTGGGGTGGACTATTTTCGACGGCCTCGGCATGTTTATCGCCTACGACCGGCTGAAAAGCCTGCGCCAGCAGCAGCAGCAAATCACCCGCGCCACGGTGGAGGAAACGGTGGAAGCGGTAACTAATTCCTACTACGACGTGGTACGCCAGGACGGCAAAATCACGTCTCTGGTCGAAGCCCTCAAAATTGGCCAGATCCGGATCAATCTCACCCAGGCGCAGGTCGACGTGGGCGTGAGTGCCAAGGTGGAAATGCTCACGGCCCGCGTCGACTACAACGCCGACCGCAGCCTGCTCCTGCAACAGCGCCAGGCCCTGACGGCCGCCAAAATCGTCCTCAATACCTTGCTGGGCCGGACGGCCCGCCAGGATTTTGCGCCCACCGACAGCCTCGTGGTCACGCGGGACCTGCGGCAGGAAACCATCACGGCCGGCATCCGGGACCAGAATCCGCGCCTGCTCCAGGCGCGCCTCGGGGCCGATGTGGCCACGTACAACCGGCGGCTGATTAGCGCCTCGCGCCTGCCGCAGGTCAACCTGGTGTCGGGCTACGGCCTCACGCGCAACATCAACAATGCGGCTTTTGCGGGCACGCAGCTCACCACCAGCGTCAATCAGGTGCGGGGATTGAACTACGGAGTAACGGCCTCAGTGCCCATCTTCAACGGTTTCAACCTGCGCCGCCAGGAACAAAACGCCCGCGTGGCGGAGATCCAGAGTCAACTCTCACTCGCCCAGTCCAGCCTGCAGCTCGACGCCGACGCGGCCACTGCGTTTGCGCAGTACCAGAATTTTATCCAACTACTCGACCTCGAAGAAACCAATATTCAGCTGGCCCGCCAGAACGTGGATATCGCCCTGGAACGCTACCGCCTGGGGTTGCTCACGCCCCTGGCCCTCCGCGAGGCCCAGCGTAACGAGCTGGCGGCGGCCACCCGCCTGCTCGATATCCGCTACGCCGCCAAACAGGCCGAAACGGCGCTCCGCCGCCTGAGCGGCGGGCTGGTGCAGGGGCCGCAGTAGCATCTGCCGGCG
>JAYWCH010000157.1:0-2657 GCA_043780755.1 Hymenobacter sp. | reverse complement strand
GCCGGTAGGGGCAGTTGCACAATGAAGCCGTCAATGGTCGGGTCGTGGTTGAGCTCGTCGACTTTCGCCAGCAGGGCGGCCTCGGTGATATCGTCTTCGTAGCGCAGCAGCGTGGACTCGAAGCCCACCCGCTCGCAGGCCAGCACTTTGTTGCGCACGTAGGTTTCGGAGCCGCCGTCGTGGCCCACGAGCACGGCCGCGAGGTGGGGAGCGCGGTGGCCGGCGGCCGTCAGGGCGGCGACAGCGGCGGCAATTTCGGCTTTGATGTCCTCGGCGATTTGCTTGCCGTCGATGAGTGAGTAAGGAGTTGCAGAAATCATGGCGGATAGTAGGCCCAGGCTCCAGCCTGATGAGTTATCGGAAGATAGGCGGTCCCGGGATAACGGGCCCCGGACTGGAGCCCGGGCTAACGCAAAAAACGCGGCCCAGGGGCCGCGTTTAAACTAATCAGTCGATTTTCAACACTGCCAGGAAGGCTTCCTGCGGGATTTCCACGGAGCCCACGGTGCGCATTCGTTTCTTGCCTTCTTTCTGCTTTTCCAGCAGCTTGCGCTTGCGGGAGATGTCGCCGCCGTAGCACTTGGCAATCACGTTTTTGCGCAGGGCCTTGATGGTTTCGCGGGCGATTATCTTCTGGCCGATGCTGGCCTGAATGGCGATGTCGAACATCTGCCGGGGCAGCAGCTCGCGGAGCTTCTCGCAGAGCCGACGGCCCCAGTCGTAGCTCTTGGAGCGGTGCACGATGGCCGACAGCGCGTCGACTTTCTCCCCGTTCAGCATCACGTCCAGCTTCACCATGTCGGCTTCGCGGAAGCCGATGAGCTCGTAATCCAGCGATGCATAGCCCCGGCTGATGGTCTTGAGCTTGTCAAAAAAGTCGAATACAATTTCCGACAGCGGCAATTCAAAGCTCAGCTCCACCCGCTCGGAAGTGAGGTAGGACTGGCCTTTGATGATGCCGCGCTTCTCCATGCACAGCGTGATGATGGGCCCGACGTAGTCGGAAGCCGTGATGATCTGCGCTTTGATGAACGGCTCCTCAATGGTTTTAATGAGGTTGGGCTCCGGCATTTCGGAGGGCGCGTTAATGGTCAGCAGCTGGTCTTTGGTGCCGATGGCGTGAAACTGCACGCTCGGCACGGTGGTGATGACCGTCATGTTGAACTCGCGCTCCAGGCGCTCCTGCACGATTTCCATGTGCAGCATGCCCAAGAAACCGCAGCGAAAGCCGAAGCCCAGGGCCACCGACGTTTCGGGCTCCCACACCAGCGAGGCATCATTAAGCTGGAGCTTTTCCATGCTCGAGCGTAGCTCTTCGTACTCGGTGGTTTCGACAGGATAAATACCGGCGAACACCATCGGTTTCACATCGGCGAAACCCTGAATGGCGTCGAGCGTGGGGCGGTGCACGTGGGTGATGGTATCGCCCACCTTCACCTCCCGGGCTTCCTTGATGCCCGAGATGAGGTAGCCCACGTTACCGGCGCTCATTTCGAGGCGGGGCTCCTGGTTCAGGCCCAGGATCCCTATTTCATCGGCTCCGTACTCTTTGCCAGTGGCCATGAACTTCACCTTGTCGCCCTTGCGCATGGTGCCGTTCTTGATGCGGAACAGGACTTCGATGCCCCGGTACGAGTTGTAGACAGAGTCGAAAATCAGCGCCTGCAATGGCGCCTGCGGGTCGCCCTTGGGCGCGGGAATCCGCTCGCAGATGGCGTTGAGAATAGCTTCGATACCGATGCCGGTTTTGCCCGAAGCGTGGAGTATGTCTTCCGGCTCGCAGCCGATCAGGTCCACAATTTCATCGGTCACCTCCTCCGGCATGGCGTGGGGCAGGTCGATTTTATTAAGCACCGGAATGATTTCCAGGTCGGCGCCAATGGCCAGGTACAGGTTGGAAATTGTCTGGGCTTCAATGCCTTGCGAGGCATCGACGATGAGCAGCGCGCCTTCACAGGCGGCGATGCTGCGGCTCACCTCGTAGCTAAAGTCGACGTGGCCGGGGGTATCAATCAGGTTCAGCGTGTAAATGTCCCCTTTGTAGGGATATTGCATCTGAATGGCGTGACTCTTAATGGTGATGCCCCGCTCGCGCTCCAGGTCCATGTTGTCGAGCAGCTGGGCCTGCATATCGCGTTTGGTCACGGTGCTGGTAAATTCCAGCAGGCGGTCGGCCAGCGTGCTTTTGCCGTGGTCGATGTGGGCGATAATACAAAAATTGCGGATATGATTCACAGGGGGCGGTTTTTCAGATCGCGAAGGTACGAACTACCGGGCGCAAAACCCAGTGGGAGCTAATGAGCCGCCCCCAGACGGTGGGGCCGGGTAAGTGGGCTCAGATGCTTAGTTTTACCCGATCCGGGGGTTTGCCCGGTTAGTAAAATTCGCCTATGCAACCAGCTTCCGCTACTCTGCCCACTTTCCCTCTAAACAACGATCGCAGCAAATTTGTGGTCACGGCCCTCAACGGCGGGGCGCTCTACGTGCTGGCTTACTATATAGTGTGGGGCCTGCACCAGGGCGCCAAGCTGGGCGTATCGAATTATTTACACCTGCGCGGCAACCTGGATCCGAGCCGCCTGATCTTCACCATGGGCGACGGGGAATGGTGGCGCACGGCCATTATTGCCGTCCACGGGATTGGCCCGGCCGGGTGC
>JAYWCH010000156.1:0-8400 GCA_043780755.1 Hymenobacter sp. | reverse complement strand
GTAGCGAAGCATCTCGCGTGGACGAGTAATCAAAACGATTGCATCGATCGAGTCACCCGTCCACGCGAGATGCTTCGCTACGCTCTGCATGACCCTCAGGATAGAATGCCCTTTATAACTGATGTTACGCGCTGCGTGGCGCCAGATGCTGGCAAGTAGCTTTTGCCGTTTCAGAAACTGCCGTTTCCAGGGTGCCAAATGGTTTGGTGCGTAACATCAGTTATAATATAACCCCAAAATATATTACTAATCAACAGCATTAACCACCCCTTCCGTCAGCCAGGATTCGGCGCGGATGAGCAGGGCGAGGCAAACGAAAAAGACCGGCCCGATCTTATCGGATTCGACCAGCTCATTGAGGGTCAGGTGAAAGACGATTACGACCAGCGAGAGCGTCGCCGCCAGCACCACGCGGCGGATCTCGGGGCGGTGCGCGGCCCGGTGGTACAGCCCCTCGGCCCGCACCAGGGCAGTGGCGATGAGGAGGAGAAATAATAAAAAACCGGGAATTCCTTGCTCCGCCAGTTGCAGCAGGAAGTAGTTGTGGGTGGTTGATTTCTCGGGGTTGTTGCTCACGTAAGTGCGGAAGCTCTTGACCGTGTAGCGTTTGTATTCGGGGTAAAAAGTGGCGGCGCCGCTGCCCACCAGGGGCTTGTCGGCAATCATGCGGGCGGCGGCTACCCAACGGTACACCCGTTCCATGCCCGATACATCTTTTAGCTTATAGGTCGCTTCGAGGTGCTTTTCAAAGTTTTGGCCGTTGAAGACGGTGTGTTCGTAATCGGGGGCGTAGGCCATGTAGCGATCGCCGCTCACGAAGTAGACTACCGTCAGGGTGGTGCCCAGGGTTAGGGCCAAGAGTAGCAGCCGCGTGAGGCGCAGCCGCATGACCACGTAAAACAAGGCCGCAATTGGCAGCGATACGATGGAGGCCCGGGTGTAGGAGGTGAGCAGGCCAAAAAGCATAATTCCCAGGGCTATCCGCCAGGCCCAGCGCGAGCGCGAGCGGGGGGCTTCCCGCATAGCAAACCAGGCGAAGGGAATCAGCAGCGCCAGCATGGTGGCGTAGATGACGTGGTTGCGGAAAAAAGGGTGGAGCGCCCAGTTGATATGGCTAAAGTCGAACCCCCGCGTGGCGTGGCGGCTCGCCACGTAGAGCACGCCCAGGCAGGCGCCGGTGGCGTACACGGCGGCAAAGTGCCACGCCTCTCGGGGGCGCCGCACGACGAGCAGCGTGCCGAACAGAAAGGGCGTAACGTACCAGACTTTAGCCAGTAAGTACTTGACTGACTTGGTGGTATCGACCGAAAAAAGCGCGTCGGTGGCCGTCCAGAGCAGCATCAGGCCCAGCACCAGGACCAGCGGGTGCCGCCACTCGCGGCGGGGCAGGTGGTTGGGGCCCAGTACCAGCGCGGCGCCCACGCAGGCGGTCAGGGCCAGCATCAGCGGCTCGGAGGGCACGTCCATGCTCAGGCCGCCGAAAAGGTTGATTTCCTGGGAGAAAGGCAGCAGCAAAAACAGCAGGTAATATAGCCAGCGCCATTCCACCAGCGCCAACAGGCCGCCCACGGCCAGCAGGCCCGGCAGCAGCAGGGCCGGCTGCTGCCGCAGTAGCGCCATGGCCCCGCCGGCCAGCAGCAGCAGCACGAACACCACGAAAAGCAGCTGCGGGCCGTCGAAAGTCCGCCGGAGCCGGAGCAGCAGCGCGGTCACGGGCGGGTTCACGCCGGGCGGCCGGGGCTGAGCCGGTTGTGGCGATAAAGCTCCAGCAGCGCCACAAAAACGATGGAGAGGGCCAGCGTGAGCAGCACCGAGCCCAGCACGATGAGCGTGCGCACGGGCTTGAACTTACGGGTGGCCGGGTAGGCTTTCTGCACCAGATAGATACTGGAAATCCGGCCTTTAATGCTCAGCTCGGCCGTTTCATAAGCAGCGCGGGCGGCGATATACCGCGTTTCGAGGTCGGTGACGCGGGCCGCAAACATGGTCACCGAGTCGATGCCGCGCACGTAGCTTTCCACGTTGATCAGGTTGCCACCGTCGGCCCGGCTCAGGCCGCGCAGGGCGCGCCGCAGGCCGGCCACGTCGCCGCCGCTGGCTTCGGCCTTGTGCAGAGCCGCTTCGGTTTCAATAACCTGCTTGGCCATGTAGCGGCCCTGCATTTCAAACCCAAAAATCCCGTAGCGGCGCCGGGCGCCCACCAGCGCCCGGCGCCCGGTCTCGAAGCTGGCGCCCAGGTACTCGTAGCGCTTGCGGTAGAGGGCAAGCACGGTGCGGCGGTTTTCCAGGGTCAGCTGTTGGTTCACCGAGTCGATGACGTGGACCAGGGCGTTGGCTACGGCGGCGGCCAGGTGCTTGTCCTGATCGGCGAAAGTCAGCTCAATGGCGTCGCGCTCGTTGTGCACAATGCTCAGGTTGCTGCTGAACTCGTTGAGCACGAAGTTGTCGGTGGCGTCGGTGCCGGGGGCGCCGGCTTTGTAGTGCTGGTAGAGGTTGAATCTTTTAATAATCAGCTCAGCCACCGGCTGCGCCTCGCCGATGGTAATGGCCCGGTCCAGATCCTCGGCCCGGCTCACGAGCTCCAGTTTGCCGCGCAGCAGGGCGTTGTCGTCCAGCAGTCGGTCGGGGTCCGCCGTCTGGGGGTTGGTGGGGATGAAAATAGCGGTTGACCGGTACACGTTGGGCAGCAGCAGCGTGACCACAATACTACCAATTGCAGCCAGAATCACGGCCCCGGCCACGAAGTATTTCCAGCGGTTGATAATGGGCCCGAGACCCACCAGCGAGAAAGAAGTTGCAGACATAGAAAGAAGAAAGTCACCCAAGCCCGAGCTTGTAAATGATTGGGCAGAAAGCAGGAAGCGGCCAGGTAGCGGGCAAATATAGCCGAAAAATAGCCCGGCAGGGCCAGTCGGGCGACTGCTCCGGCGTGGTGCGTAGCTTTGCGCCCCCGCTCCCCGGGGTTAGTATGCCTCATTCAGTTTTAGCCCCTCGTTCCCCATCAAACGGTTTTTTGGCAATATCAGCTTCGTGGTCCTCCTCAACCTGCTGGTAAAGCCCGGCTGGGTGGTGGTCGAAAACCTGGTGCAGGACCGGCTCGGGCACGCCACTTTTGGCCTCATCACGGCGCTTTCGGCGCTGGCCCTGGTGATGGCCGCCATTTCCGACCTGGGCCTCACGCCCTACTCCGTGCAGCGCGTGGCCGCCGAACCCAGCTTCCTGGCCGAAACTTTCCCTACGCTGCTGCCCCTGCGCGGCGCCCTCAACGCCGTGGCCCTGGCCGCCATGCTGGTCGTGGGCTGGGGGCTGGGCTACCGGGGCACCGAGCTGGGTCTGCTTGCCGCCGTAGGCTCGGCGCTGCTGCTGGCGCAGTACGGGCAGTTTTTGCGCGGCACGCTGCAGGCCAATCAGCAGTTTAATACCGATGCGGTGCTCTCGGTGGTGGAGAAATTTCTGCTGCTCGGGGCCGTGCTGGTGCTCATTCCCATTGGTATCACGCTGCCGCGCTACGTGGGCGCGCGGCTGGGCGCGGCGGCTTTCTCGGTCCTGCTGCTCTACGGGCTGATGACGCGCCTTTTCGGCCGCGTGAAGTACCGCTGGCGCGGCCCCGTGGCCCGCACCGCCCTGCGCGCCAGCCTGCCCTTCGCCCTTATGACCCTGCTCTACGGCGTGAATGAGCGCATCGACATGGTCATGCTCGAACGTCTGGCCTCGCCCACTGAGGCCGGCTACTACGCCGGCGCCTACCGTTGGGTCGATGCCGTGATGATGTACGCCTGGACGGTGCTGCCGCTGTTTTTTGTCCGCTTCGCCAGCGTCTCGGGCGATACCACCGCCCAGCGGCAGCTGCTGCGCTTCGGGCAGCGGGTACTCACTTTGCCGCTGCTGTTCGTGGTGGCGTTCGTGCTGTTTCGGGGTGAAGTGCTATTTTGGCAGTTCAGCCATAGTACGGCGGGGGAGGTGGCGCGCATGAGCCTGTGTCTGAAGATCTTATTCGTTAACGTGCTGGTTCACGGCTTTTTTGCCATCTATAGTACGCTGCTCACCAGCACCGCCCACGAGCGGGCGGTGAGCGGACTAGTGGCCGCCAGCATCGTCCTCAACATTGGACTGAATCTATTTTTGCTGCCTCGCTACGGCGCCGTGGCGGCTTCGCTCGATACCTTGCTGTGCGCGGCGGCCGTTTCGGGCGGCTACCTGGTGCTGGTGGCGCGGCGCACCGGCGTGGGCGTGCCGGGCCGGCTGCTGGCCCGGCTGTTGCTGGCCTTTGGGCTGCTGTGCGGCATCTGGTCCGCGCTGCAATACGGCCTTTACCTGCGCTGGTGGGTGGAAGCCGGGGTGATGGCGGTCGTCTTCGGGCTGATTATCCTCGGCCTGGGGCTGGTGCAGAAAAAGGAAATTATGAGTCTGAAGCGCTGAGCCGGGCGGCGGACTTTGGGCGGGAAAGTTTCTGCGGTCTGCCTCTTGCTTTTCAAGCTCTTCCGGCCGCTTCTGCCGCTGCCGGGGCGGTTTTGGTTGCGATTTTCTTAGTGGCTGTTTGAGTTAACAAAAAGGGTCATCCTGAGCCTGCCGAAGCATCTCTGCCGCTTCGTTGAACGGCCCTGACGGAGCATTAGAGATGCTTCGACAGGCTCAGCATGACGGTCAAAGATGATTTTCAGCTAACCCAAACAGCTTCTTAGTGGCTGAAACTTTCAAGTTCTTGTCTGTCATGCACGTCGCCGTTAACACCCGCTTTCTGCTGCCCGGCGATCACCTAGAAGGGATTGGCCGCTTTAGCTACGAAACCCTGCGCTACCTGGTGGCCCGGCACCCGGCCGTGACTTTCCACTTTCTGTTCGACCGGGCCTACGATCCGCGCTATCTGTTCGGTCCCAACGTGGTGCCGCATGTGCTGGCCCCGCCGGCGCGCCACCCGCTGCTGTTCGTGGCCTGGTTTGAAGGGGCGGTGGCGCTCTGGCTGGCCCGGCACCGCCCGGCCGCCTTCCTGAGCCCCGACGGCTTCACGACCCTGAGCACCAGCGTGCCCCGCGTCACGGTGATGCACGACCTGGCCTTCGAGCATTTTCCGCTCGATGTCGGCCGGTTGCAGCGGCATTATTACCACTTTTTCATGCCCCGTTTCGCCCGGGCCTCGCAGCAGCTGGTGGCGGTATCGGAAGCCACCAAGGCCGACATTGTGCGCACTTACGGCATCGCTCCCGCCAAAATCAGCGTGGCGTACAACGCGCCCGCCGCGTTTTTTCAGCCCCGGCCGGCCGCCGCGCAGGCGGTCACCCGGATTCGTTTCAGCCAGGGGCAGCCGTATTTTTTATTCGTGGGCGCCCTGCAGCCGCGCAAAAATCTGGGCAATCTGCTGCGGGCTTTTGATCGGTTTAAATCCGCCGGGGGGCCGGCCGTGGCCGGGGCGCAGCTGCTCATTGTCGGCCGCAAAGCCTGGCGGGCCGGCCCCATTTTAGACGCCTACCAGCAGATGCGCCACCAAACGGCGGTCCACTTCACCGGCCGCGTGGCCGACGCGGATCTGGTGGATCTCTACGCGGCGGCGCGGGCCACCGTGTACGTGCCTTATTTTGAGGGTTTTGGAATTCCCATTGTGGAAGCCCAGGCCTGCGACTGCCCGGTGCTCACGGCCAGTGTCAGCTCCATGCCGGAAGTGGCCGGGGCGGGCGGGGCGCTGTTGGTCGATCCGCACGATGCCGAAGACATTGCCGCCGGTCTCGCCCGCCTCTGGCACGAGCCGGAGCTGCGCCGGCAGCTCGTGGCCCGGGGCCGCGAAAACCTGAGCCGGTTTTCGTGGGCTCGTAGCGCCGACGTGCTGTGGGCCGCCGTGGTGGCGGCCACTGGGGGGCGATAATTCGGAGCGGGTTTCCGGCGGCGCGGCCGTACTTTTACCCCGATCATTATGGCCCGTTCGCACCCCTACAATTTCACCCATGTACTGCTGCCGCAGCTGGCCTGGCGCCGCCCGGCCTCGGTCCGCCGCGAGCTGAGCGATCCTTACCTGGCCCGGGAGCTGCTGCACTACGTGTGGGAGGAGGCCGCCAAAAAACTGCCTGTCGGGGAAAAAGTCGCCCCCAAAGGATTGCAGCTGAGCTGGCACGAAGTGGCCGGCCGTGTCACCGCCCTGTTCCAGCTCCCGGCGCCCCAGTCCACGATGGAAGCCTACTTTTCGGCCCTGGTGTACGAGGACGACGACGAGCCCACCTCCGAAGCCGCCGAGTTGCGCCCCCGCTATTTCACCCTGGAAGCTACGCTGGGCCGGACTGATCCGGCCGGCAGCCCCACGGTGGTGGGCGAGTGGGTGGGGGAAGTGCATCGGCACCTGGGGCGCGGTCCCGCCGGGGGGCAGCCCGGTACGGCCCCGGCTTTTCTCGCCGTCCTGGCCACCGTGCTCGGCCCCTTGCCCGATAACGAGGAAGCGCCGTTCATGCGCCTGATTCGTTCCTGATGCCGATGAGCGCCCGGCTCGACGCCCTGCTGCTCACCCGGCCGCCCCGGCTGCTGCACGCCCTGCTGCCCGGCTGCGAGTGGACTGGCCCGCCCGCCACCCTGGCCGGCGCCCCGGTGCTGTACCTGACCTTTGATGACGGCCCCATCCCCGATGAAACGCCCTGGGTGCTGGAGCAGCTGGCGCTGTTCGCGGCCCGGGCCACGTTCTTCTGCGTGGGCCAGAACCTGGAGCGCTACCCCGAAATTGCCCGCGCCGCGCTGGCCGCCGGGCACCGGGTGGGCAATCATACCCAATACCACCGCAGCGCCTGGGCCTCGGGCCGGGCCGATTACCTGGCGGGCGTGAGCGCCTGCCAGACGGGATTGGTCGCAGCCGGAGTAGTCCCCGCGCTAACGGCGGCTGATGCGGTGCTGGCCCCCAAACGGCTTTTTCGCCCGCCCTACGGCCGGCTGACGTGGCCCTTGCTCGGCGCCCTCAAACCTGATTTCCGGGTGATCATGTGGTCGGTCCTGACGCGGGATTACGACCCGGATCTGAGCCCGGCAAGTTGCCTGCAACTGACCCTGGCGGCCGTTCGGCCCGGCGATATCATCGTGTTTCACGACAGCCGCAAGGCCAGTGCGCGGCTGCGGTTTGTGCTGCCCCGGGTGCTGGCGCATTTCGCAGAACGGGGCTTTGAATTCGCGGCCCTGTGAGTGTTTTCCTGCTGATCTTTCTGTTAATCTGGCTGTTGGGACTGGCGTACGCGGCCGGGTGCTTCGTGGCCCGGCGCGGGGCGCCACCCGTCGGCCCGTTGCCGGCGCCGCTGCCCCGGGTGAGCATCCTCATTGCCGCCCGCGACGAAGCCGCCGCCCTGCCGCGCTGCCTGGCCAGCCTGCGCGCCTTGCACTACCCCGCCGAGCTGCTGGAAATCCTGGTCGGCGACGACGCCAGCTGCGACGGTACGGCCGCCGTAGCCAGGGCCGCCATGCGGGGCTTCGCGGGGCAATTCCGGGTGATTCCCATTACCGAAACCATGGGCGGGGCGCGGGGCAAGGCCAACGTGCTGGCCCATCTGGCGCGGCTGGCTACTACCGATTTTTTCTTCATCACTGATGCCGATATCCGCCTGCCGCCCACCTGGATTACGGCCCTGCTCACGTCGGCCGGGCCGGGCGTGGGCACGGTCACGGGCATCACGGCGGTGCGCGGGCCGCGGCTGTTCGACCAGCTGCAGGGAATAGACTGGCTGCTCTCGCTCAGTCTGGTGCAGGTTGTGAGCGATCTGGGCCGGCCCGTCACGGCCATGGGCAACAACATGCTCGTGACCCGCGCCGCTTACGAAGCCACCGGCGGCTACGAGGTGCTGCCCTTTTCCGTCACCGAAGACTTTGCGCTGTTCCGGGCGGTGCTGGCGTCGGGCTACGGCTTCCGGCACGTGTTCGGCGCCGCCGCCCGGGCCGATTCGCTGCCCATTGCCACGGGCCCCGCGCTGCTCAAACAGCGCCGCCGGTGGCTGCGCGGCGTGGAAGGGTTGCCGCTGCGGCTGCGGCTGGAGCTGCTGTTTTTCAGTGGTTTCTGGCCGGCGCTCCTGGGAGTGGCCGGGCTGCTCGGGCCGGCCCTGGCCCTGGGGATCTGGGGGCTGAAAATATTGGTGCAGGGCACGCTGACGTATTTTGCGCACCGGCGGGCGGGGCTGCGGCTGCCGTGGCACCTGCTGCCGCTGTTTGAGATTTACACCCTGGTGCTCACCATTTGCCTGGTCGGCTTCCGGCTTACCGGCGGGGCGGTGGAGTGGAAGGGGCGGCGCTACTAAGAGACTATCCGAATAGGGACTTAAAAACAGAAGCTGTTTAGGAAATCGTTTTTAGCACGTTTGTCATCCTTATCTGGCGTCCGCTTGTCGAAGCATCTCTACCGGTTCGTCAGGGCCGTTCAACGATGCGGTAGAGATGCTTCGACAAGCG
>JAYWCH010000155.1:0-7957 GCA_043780755.1 Hymenobacter sp. | reverse complement strand
TACCTCGCCGTGGGCGTGCAAAATTTGTCCTTCCTCCATCACCAGGCCTACGTGCACAATCCGGCCCTCGGCGTTATCGAAAAAAGCCAGGTCGCCGGGGCGAGCCTGGGCCACGAAATGCACGGGCCGGCCGTGGTCAATCTGTTGGCGGGCATCGCGGGGGAGCTGAATGCCCACCAGGCCGTAGAGCTGCTGGCAGAGGCCGGAGCAGTCGAGCCCGAAGATGCTTTTGCCGCCCCACACGTAGGGCGCTTTCAGGTAGAGCAGGGCCATTTTGCGCAGCAGCAGGGCCTGCCGGGCGGCGTCGGGCGCGGCGCCGGGGTTGGTGGCGGTCCCGTTGAAAAAATACTGCCGGTCCCCCAGACGCAGGTTGAGGCCGTCGAAAAACGGGAGGCGGCAACCGAGCGTGAGCGGAATTTTGGTGGTGGCGTCGCTCACGGCCTGTACCACGTCGAGGGCGCGGGGATGATCCTGGGCGCACCAGGCGGCGTAGTAATCGGCCGAAACGGGCGTGTGCTGCTTGCCGTCAATCCAGCCCAGGTAGCCATCGGCGGCGAGCTGCACCCGGAGCCAACTCTCCTGCGTGATCAGCACCAGATAACACTCGCCAAAAAGCAGCTGGGTAACCAGCTCGGCCCGGTCGTTGGGCTCGGCGCGGACGGGGACAGCACTCAGGGCGCAGATACCGAAATTCAAGTGGGACTGATTGTAAGAGGGTAAGAAGAAGGGCAAAGAAAGGCGACCGGGCGCGGCCGGCCCGGATTCATTGATCGGTTTACCACCGGCTTACTGCCGCTCCATGTCGCGCTTCTGGGCTTTTTCCTTGAGGTCGTGGCGCTTGTCATAGAGCTTTTTGCCCTGGGCGAGGGCGATTTCGATCTTGGCAAAACCCCGGTCCGTCACGAACAGACGCAGCGGAATGATGGTCAGGCCCTGATCGACGCTTTTGCCGGCGAGCTGTTTCAGCTCGCGCTTGTTGAGCAGGAGCTTGCGCTCGCGCATGGCGTCGTGATTATTATAAGTACCTAAGGAATAGGGCGCAATGCGAATGCTGTGAATCCACAGGCTGCCGTCGGTGTGGAACTGGCAGTAGCCGTCCTGCAGGTTGACGTTGCCATCGCGGATGCTCTTGATTTCGGTGCCTTGCAGCATCACACCCGCGTCGTACTTGGCCAGAAAGGTGTATTCGTGGCTGGCCCGACGGTTCTTGATGTTAATGATAATGGGTTTATCGTCTTTAGCCATGCTACTTTTTTCAATTCAGGAGGTAAGGGGCGGCCGTTCGTGGCGGACTGGCCGGCCAGGCTTCTACGGCGCCCCGCCGCGGGGGACCGGGAGGGCGGCAAAGGTAACCGGCGGCTCGACGGTTGGGCCGGCGGGCTTACGTCAGCTTCAGGCGTGGGTCGGGGCTGGTGAGCTGAGTGGCGAAATCCCCGGCTTCGAACTGGAAATGTGCCGTCATGGCCACCATGGCGGCATTATCGGTGCAAAAGGCAATGGCCGGGATGAATACCTGCCAGCCCTGCACCCCAGCCTCGGCCTCCAGCGCTGCTCGCAGGCCGGAGTTGGCGGCCACGCCCCCGGCCAGGGCAATCTGCGTCAGGCCCGTGTCGGCCGCGGCACGACGGAGCTGGCGCAACAGCGTGGCCACGATAGTGTACTGAATGCTGGCGCAGAGATCAGGCAGGTTTTCAGCGATGAAATCGGGATTGGCGGCCGTTTCTTTTTTCAGGAAATAAAGCACCGACGTTTTCAGGCCGCTGAATGAGAAATCGTAGCCGGGCATGGCCCCGACGGGAAACGTAAAGCGTCGGGGGTCACCCTGGCGGGCGAGCCGGTCGAGGTGCGGGCCGCCGGGGTACGGCAGGCCGAGCAGCTTGGCGGTTTTGTCGAAGGCTTCGCCGGCGGCGTCGTCAATGGTCTGGCCCATGACGTCCATGTCCAGGGCCGATTTCACCACCACCAGCTGCGTATGGCCGCCGCTCACGGTGAGGCACAAAAACGGAAAGACCGGCTGGGGATCGGCCAGAAAATGCGCCAGAATATGCGCCCGCATGTGGTTCACGGCTAGCAGCGGCTTGCCCAGCGCCAAGGCCAGGGTTTTGGCAAACATGCCGCCCACTAATAAGGAGCCGAGCAGGCCCGGGCCCTGAGTCGCGGCCACGGCATCGAGATCGGCTTTGGTGATGCCGGCCTGCGCGAGCGCGGCCGTGACGACGGGCAGCAAATGCTGCTGGTGGGCCCGCGAGGCCAGCTCGGGCACCACGCCGCCGTACTGCTCGTGTACTTTTTGGGTGGCCACGACGTTGCTCAGCAGCACGCCGCCGGCCAGGACGGCCGCGCCGGTGTCGTCGCAGGAAGATTCGATGGCGAGAATAATGGGATAAGCTGGCATGGTAGTAGCGCAAAAAAATTCGCGATCCGGAACTCCTGAAAATAAAGGTAAAGGGCGGGCGGCGGGCGAAAAATTGCCCCGACCGCCGGCCCGGCAAAGGTAGCAGTCCGATTCCGGGGGCTGCGACCGGAGAGTGAATCCCCGCCTGACCGCACCCCTCGCTCCGACTTGCCCTGGTTTCGAACGACTAAAAAGCCGCAACTTTGCGGTTGAACCCGCCTCTTTGCCTTTATCAATTCTGCCCCGGTGCGTCGTTTCTTCTCCATTCTGCTGAAAGTGCTGCTGGGCCTCGGGCTGGCGCTGGCGCTGGCTGTGGTGGGGGCGCTGGTGGCGCTGCGCATTCCGGGCGTGCAAACCCGCCTGGCCCACGAAGCCGCCGCCGTGCTCACCAGCAGGCTGGGCCAGCAGGTGACCATCGGCCGGGTGGACGTGCGGCCGTTTTCGCGGGTGCTGCTCGATGGCGTGCGGGTGCTGGACCGGCGCGGCGGCGAGCTGTTCAGCATCGGGCGGGCCGACGCGGACATTGCCCTGTTCTCGGTTTTTGATCCCCGCCATCTGCACATCAGTACGCTGACGCTGAATGAGCCGCGCTTTGAGCTGAAAAACCTGCCCGGCCAGCCCGATTCAACCACCTTCAGCCAGTTTACGGCGGCAGTGAAGCGGCTGCTGGGCCCGAGTACCGACACGACCAAAAGCGCGCCGTTCGACTTTCAGATTGCCCGCATTGCCCTGCGCAACGGGCACTTTGCCATTGAGAAAAAAGACGTCCCGCACGCCCCAACCTACGGAAAAAGCATTGACTACGACCACCTTGTGGCCGATAGCATCTACGCCGATATTTCCAACGTCCACCTGGGCGACACGCTGGGCCTGCGCATTAGCCACCTGCACGCCGTGGAAACGCCCTCGCGGACGCAGCTCCGCGAAATCACGGCCGACATGCGCTACCACCCGCATTTCTGGGAGTTCAAAAACCTGAGCCTGCGGGTGGGCCGCAGCCAGATTAAGGACTTCGTGCGGTTTGAGTACCGGGTGTTCGGCAATTTCGCAAACTACAACGACTCGGTGAAAACCATCGCCCACCTGCACGGCTCGCGGGTGTACACTGATGACATTGCCAGGTTTGCCCCGGCCCTGGCCACGCTGCACGAGGCGGTGACTATATCCGGCGACGCCTCGGGCTACGTGCGTGATTTCAAGATCAATAATCTGGATGTACGCTACGGCAAGGGCACCCACATTGTGGCCCGGCGCGCCCACGCCGACAATCTGCCCAACTACAAGGAGAGCTTTATTGATCTGCGGCTGATGCCCTCGGTGGTGCTGGCCAGCGACCTGGCCCGCTGGCTGCCGGCCTCGGCCAATAAAATCGTGCAGCGCCTGGGCACCGTGAAATTGCAGGGTCAGATTCTCGGGTTTTACAACGACTTCGTGGCCAATGCTTCATTCGATACCTCTATTGGTTTCGTAGCCACGGACATTAACCTCAAGACCAAAAGCGACCTGACCCACGCCATTTACGAAGGCACGGTGCGCAGCCAGGCCTTTGAGCTCGGCAAGTTTCTGGGGGATGAAAACGTGGTGCGGGACGTGACGCTGAACGGGCACGTGGCCGGCGTGGGCTTCCTGCCGCCTTTTGCCCGGGGCCAGGCCACGGTGACGGTGCCGAGCCTGTGGCTCAACGGCTACCGCTACCATAATATCAGCCTGAATGGTGATTTTCACCAGCAGGCATTCAACGGGCATTTGAGCGTGGACGACCCGGCCGTGCGCCTCGTGGCCGACGGCCACATCGACCTCGACCGGGAGCATCAGGATGTTGACCTGAAAGCAAAAATAGAACGGGCCGACCTCGGCGCGTTGGGCCTCACGGCGCAGCGACTAACGATCGCCACCACGGCGGACGTGAAATTTCGCGGCGTGCAGCTCGACTCGCTCATCGGCCACGCCTACCTGCGGCAGTCGCGCTTCAGTCTGGCCGGCCGCCAGCTGAAACTCGACACGCTCGACGTGGTGAGTACCCGCAACAGCCGCAACCTGCGCCGCGTTACCGTGCGCTCCGAAGCCGTCGACGCCAGCGTGGCCGGCACGTTCAACACCTCCGACGTGGTGCGCGACGTGCAGACGCTCATCACCGAGTACCGGCTCAATTTCGAAAGCAATGCCACGGCCACGGCCAACTATTACCGCCGCAAGCGGCAGCGGGTTTTACCGGTGTATCAGGTTGATCTGTTGATGAATCTGAAGCGGCCCAACCCGGTGCTGGCACTGTTCGTGCCCGAGCTGCAGGTCGCTAACGGCAGCCGCATCGACGGCTCGTTCCGCAACGGCGAAACGTCGATTTTCCAGCTCGGCGGCCACCTCGACAGCCTACGCTACGGTCCCGTACAGACGG
This sequence comes from Hymenobacter sp., assembly GCA_043780755.1. GTDB lineage: Bacteria > Bacteroidota > Bacteroidia > Cytophagales > Hymenobacteraceae > Hymenobacter. The sequence goes on along the minus strand of JAYWCH010000155.1, from coordinate 3,167 downwards.
TGAACGACGACCTGGACTTTCTCACCTCGAAGCTGCCCTACAAGCCCGATATTCTGGCGCAGGCCAGCATCACGAGTGCCCGGCAGGTGCTGCCCACGCTGGGGCGCACTGAGAAGTTTATTGCCGAAGGCGTTTGGGATCAGCAGCGCATCAACTTCTCTACTTCGCTGGCGCAGACGGGGACCACAAATAAGGCGTCCATCAACGGCTCGCTGGCCTTTATCCCACGTGCCATTGAGATTATTTTTCGCAAGTCGGGCCTGCATCTGCTGGATAAGGACTGGACTATTGCGGCCGATAACTCGGTGCGGATCTCGGACTACGGCCACGAATTCGATTTTAAGAACCTGACTTTCAGCAATGGTGTGCAGTTTGTGGGCGCCCAGGGCTTCATCTCGCCCGATGCCGCCAAGCCGCCGCTGCAATTGCAGGTGAAGGATTTTGAGCTGGGCACCCTCAACACGCTGACCGGTCAGAAACTCGGGGGCCGCGTGAATGCGCAGGGCACTGTGAGCGGCGTGTACGGGCCGCTCACCATCAGCAGCACGCTGGGCGTGGATTCGCTGCGCTACGAGGGCACGCTCATCGGGCAGGTGGCGGGAAGGGGCGACTGGGATAATGCCGCCGGCAAGCTGCGCGTGAACGTGGACGTGGCCCGCGCCGGGCAGTCGGTGCTCACCGTGCTCGGAGATATTGCGCCCCAGGACGAAACCAACCAGTTTAACCTGACTGGCACCCTCAACGACGCGCCCATTGTGCTGGCCCAGCCATTTCTGGGTACGCTCTTTAAAAACCTGGGCGGCACCGGCCGGGGCGAGCTGCGCCTCACTGGCCGGTTTGGCGCGCCCAACCTCATTGGTAGCGTGGACGTGAGCAACGGCCGGCTCACCTTCGGCTATTTGGGCACTACCTACACCTTCGCCGACCGCATCAGCTTTACCAATTCCACCATTGAGTTTCACAAGATCCGGCTGCGCGACGTGCTCGGCAACACCGGTACCGTGGACGGCGTGGTGAGCCACCACGGCTTTAAAAACATGAGCCTGGAAATTGCGGCCACCTTCCGCAAAATGCAGGTGCTGAATACGATTCGCAAGGATAACGACCTGTATTTCGGCACGGCCTACGCCACCGGCACGGCCCGCATCAGCGGTCCCACCGACGATCTGAACATCACAGTACGGGCCAGCAGCGAGGCCGGCACCCGCCTTTCGCTGCCCCTCGACAATGCCGCACACGCGCAGAAAGCCGGCTACATTAAGTTCGTGAACAACAACCCGGTGGGCGATACCGTCATCACCAAAAAGGCGCGGGTGATTGCGGTGCAGGACAAAGTCGACCTCTCGGGCATCACCCTGAACATGAACCTGACCGTCACGCCGGAAGCCTACATGGAAATCCTGCTCGACGAGAGCACCGGGGACGTAATTCGCGGCTCGGCGGCCGGCCAGCTCAGCCTGAACATCGATACGCGGGGTGATTTCAACATGTACGGGCAGGTTGAAATCGTGCGCGGGGCTTATAATTTTACCCTGCAAGGACTGGTTAACAAGGAGTTCGTAGTCCGGCCCGGCGGCATTATTTCCTGGAATGGCGACCCGCTGGCCGGCGAGATGAACGTGACCGCCACCTACACCCAGCGGACTTCGCTGGCGCCGGTGCTGGGCGCGGGGGCTTCCAACAGCTCCGCCGTGGTGCCCGTCACGGCGGTGATGACCCTGACCGGTCCGCTGCTGCTGCCCGCCATTCGGCTGGGGTTGGAATTCAACGATGCGCCGGGTACGCTGCAGGGCGATCTGGCAGCATTCACCGCCTCACTGCGCAACGATGAGCAGGAACTTAACCGACAGGTATTCAGCCTACTGGTATTCAAACAGCTTTCGCCGCCGGGCTCTTTTGGCAACACCATTTCCTTACGCGGCCAGGATAATACGGTGCAGAACAGCCTGGGCCAGATTCTGAGTACGCAATTAGGCCTGCTCACCTCACAGATTGACCAGAATCTGGAAATTGATTTCAACATCAACGGCCTCACCGCCGACCAGCTCCAGGCCCTGCAGGTCCGACTGAGTTATTCGTTTCTGAACGGCCGGCTGCGCGTGACCCGGGAGGGCGGCTTCACCAGCAATGCCAACCTGAGCAATAACGGCGCGCCCGTGTCCACCACGACCAATACCGCCGGCCAGGCCTCGCTGCTCGGCGACCTGAGCCTGGAATATTACCTGCGGCCCGACGGCAAGTTCCGCACCAAGCTGCGCTACGAAACCACGCCCCGCGACCTGGAAACCATCAATCAGCCCCGCGCCGGGCTCTCGCTGCTGCACACGGAACAGTTTAATTCGTTCGGGGAGCTGTTCAGCCGCAAAAACCCCAAGAAGAAGGAGCGCAACACCCAGAAAGCCCGCGAAGCCAAGGAAGTCCTGACCGTGGACGAAGACCCGCGCACCAACCTGTAGGCAGCTGCAGTAGCCGCCGGGCCCGGCTCCGGCCAAACATTCGGCGCTGGTTCTCCGCCCCTGCTTCCCCGCTTGCTACCTTTGCCCCCTATGGCTACTCCCGCGACCCGTAAGAAAAAGCTCGGCTCCTATCCTACTTTACTCGTGGTGTTCAGCATTACGCTGGCTTTGGTGGTGATTGGCTTATTCGGCTTGCTGCTGCTGCACGCGCAAAAACTCTCGGAAGTAGTGCGCGAAAACCTCGAAGTGCAGGTCTACCTCGATCGTGACCTGCCCGAGACGGAGCTCCTGCGCCTGCAGCAGGACCTGGGCCAGCAGGCATTCGTGGCCGAGCGCGACGGCCGGCCCCAGATCCGGTTCGTGAGCAAGGAAGAAGGCGCCCGCCAATTGCTGCAAAGCACCGGCGAAGACTTCCGGCAGTTCCTGGGCGACAACCCGCTGCGCGATGCCTACGTGCTGAAAATCAAGCCCGGCTACACCGATACGCTGCACCTGCGCCAGCTCGAGCGCCGCATCGCGGCCCAGCGCGGGGTCTTTGAGGTGCAGTACCCGCAGAATCTGTTCACGAGCATCAACGAAAACCTGACCCGCGTGAGTCTCGTGCTGCTGGGTTTCGCGGCGGTGCTGGTGCTGGTGGTGGTCATTCTGATTAATAATACGATCAAGCTGGCGCTGTTTTCCCAGCGTTTTCTCATCCGCTCCATGCAACTG
>JAYWCH010000154.1:0-14696 GCA_043780755.1 Hymenobacter sp. | reverse complement strand
TCCTGCTGCTTCCTGCTGTCCGTTGAACTGATCGAAAGCATTGGCTGGATGACGCTGCGGCTGGAAATGCTGGGAGAGAAAGCTTCGAGTGCGCACGAGCGCCCGAATCGCCCCATTTTCGATTAGTGCGACTACCGGGCGGGGCGGCGGCTGATCGCTGGCGAAAGCCTGCCGTGGGAAATCTTCTATATTTACCGGGCCGGATTTAATTCGGCTGGCGCCTTAAGCCGGCGGAAATATCCGGCCGATGTTCGGAATATCCCGGCGTTCCGGGTGGCTACTCCCGCGTACCGGCCGTAAGAGGCTTGCATTACCCCATCCTTCGTTCACTTTATCAACCGCGCCATGTATCGTATTCTGTTGCTTGCTCTTTTATTCCTCGCGGCTGGTTCCGGCCGGTCGGTGGCCGCGCAAACTGGCTCCGATGCCCTGCCGCCCCGGCCCGCGCCCTTTCATTTCGTGAACGATGAGGCCCACCTGCTGGCCCCGGCCGACGCCAAAAAGCTCGAAGGCGGCCTGCGCCGCTACGCCGACAACACCGGCACGCAAGTGGTCGTCGTGACCGTGCCCACCCTCGGTGGCCGCGAAGTAGCCGACTACGGCCGGGCCCTGGGCGAAGCCTGGGGCGTGGGCCAGCGCGAGAAAAATAACGGCGTCGTGCTCCTGATCGGGGCCAAGGAGCACAAGGTGACCATTCAGCCCGGCAGCGGCCTGAAAAGCACCGTTACCCCGGAAGTAACTAGTCGCATCATCAACCAAATGACGCCCAGCTTCAAGCAGGGCAACTATTTTGCCGGTTTGCGGGGCGGTCTGAACACGTTGATGCTAAAGGCCAATCCCGATTCAAACCCCCGGAAAAATCAGGCCGCGGGCGTGGCTGCCGCCGGTGAGAGCCAGCGCGCCAATCTGAATGAAAATCCCACGAGCCGGAGCACCACGCCGGAGCCCACGCCGGCCGGCCTGCCCGTTTCGGCTCCCGCTTCGTCGGGTCCCGGTATCGGCACGCTGCTGATTGGAGCTTTGGTCATTGGTGGTGTGCTGTGGTTCTTGGTGCGGATGTTCCGGGGTAACAGTCAGCCCGCCGCTCCTACTAACGCGGCCCCGAACTTCCTGCCTAACCGTCCCGCTGGCCCTACCAGCGGCTATGGCAACGCCCCGGCGCCGGGCAACTACGGTCCCGGCCCCGGCCAGGCTCCTGGTAACTACGGCGGCTACGGCGCGCCCAATCAGGGTGGCGGCATGATGGGTGGTGGTATGATGGGCGGCTCGGGCGGCGGTATGGGCGTGGGCGGAATGCTCGCGACCGGCGCGGCCGCCGCCGCCGGCGCTTACATTGGCAACCGCATGGCCTCGGGGGGACACGAAACATCGGGCAATGGCCTGATGGGTGGCGATAGCACTACCAACAACGCGGGCCTGGGCGGTGCCGGCGCGGCCGGAGCTGGGGCCGCTGGGGCCGCCGGCACTGGCGCGGCGGGTGACTACTTCGCCTCCCGCGATGGCGCCGGGGCCGGCGCGGGTGCCGACAACACGGCGCCCGATTATTTCTCGAATGAAGACTCAGCCGCTGATAACTCCTCGTCCGACTTCTTCTCCGGCGATGATGACAACTCGTCCTACGACGACACTTCCTCCGACGATACCGGCGGCGGCGGCTTCGATGGCGACAGCGACAACAGCGGCTCCTGGTAAGCCGGGACGTGTCCCCTTTACCTGATCCGGCCAGCCGCTTCCGATACCGGGGGCGGCTGGTTCGGCGTTGGGGCGGGGCGGCTGGTCTAATACAGTTTCTTTTTTCGCGTTTGTACCATTTCTGCTATGCTCACACTTAACCCTTCTCTAACTGAAGTTCCGGTCTTGGAAACCAGTCGATTGCTTATGCGCGGCTACAAGGCCGGTGACTTCGCCGCCTACGTGGCCATGTGGCAGGACCCGGCGTATTACCACTACCTCAGCCCCGAGCCCTTATCGACCGAAGAAGTATGGAAAATGCTGTTGCGCAGTGCCGGCCACTGGGCCGTGATGGGCTACGGCTTCTGGGCCGTGGAGGAAAAGGCGACGGGTCAGTTCATCGGCGCCATCGGGTATGCTGATCTGAAGCGGAATATTGAGCCGGCGATTGTCGACACGCCGGAAATAGGTTGGGTGCTGGCGCCCGACGTCCACGGCCGGGGCTACGCCACGGAGGCAGTGACGGCCGCCGTGGCCTGGGGCGATGCGCATTTTCACCGCGCCCGCACGGTGTGCATCATTCATCCCGAAAACTACCCGTCGCTGCGGGTGGCGGCTAAATTTGGGTATCGCGAATACGCCCGTACCATTTACAAGGAGCAGCCCATTGTGCTGCTGGAGCGCCCGGGCTAGACCAGCCCGGCCATCTTTGTCCTTCCAACTTCTGCCAACCAGCCATGCCGCTTCGCTTTGATAGTGTAATATTCGACCTCGACGGCACGCTCTGGGATGCGTCGGTGGCCATCACGCGGGCTTTTCAGACGGCGAAAAACAGCGTGGACTACCTCAAGACCGACGTGACCCTGGCGCAGGTGCAGGCCGTTACCGGGCAGCCCTACGAGGTGGTGTACGAACGGCTGTTCCCCGAGCTGCCGATTGACCGGCGGGAGGAATTCCGCCAGCTCTGCGCCGAGCAGGAGCTGGCCGCCGCCCGTGACCCCGGCGGCGTGCTCTACCCCGAGCTCGATGCAACGCTGCGCTACCTGCGCAACCGGGGCTACCGGCTGTTTATCGTCAGCAACTGCCAGCGGGGCTACGTGGAGGCGTTTTTTGAGCGTAGCCAACTGGGCCATTACTTCGAAGGTCACCAGTGCTTCGGCACCAAAAAGCTGCCCAAGGCCGATAATATCCGCGAAGTGGTCACGCATTACGGCCTGCAAGCGCCCGTGTACGTGGGCGATACGCCCGGCGATCACGCCGCCAGCCAGGCCAGCGGCGTGCCTTTTATCTTCGCCGCTTACGGTTTCGGCCGCATCGATGCCGGCGTCGCGCCGGAGCGCATCGACGAGCTACGGCACTTGCAGGAGCTGCTCTAGCGGCGCCCGAACTGCTTCGTTGGCGGCTTAGCGTTGGCTCTCCAGCGTTTGCATGGGCGTGGCCATTTCCACGTTGGAGGTGTTGGGGAAGGCCAGGAAATGGGTCACGCGCGGCTCGGCCGGGCCGGTGTGAAACTGGCGCACCCGGGCTTCCACGGCCTGATCTTCGCGGGTGAAGCGATGCTGCTGGCGCTGGTGCTCGCCCCAGGTGGCGATGTAAAAGAACTCGGTGATCTGGGCGGGATTGCCGATATCGGAGAACACGCCGGCGCGCAGCGCCCCATCGCGCAGCCGTAGCCGCTTGAGCTGTTCGGCGGCCACGCGGAAGGCGGGCCAGTCGGCCGGATCAACCTGGTATTCAATCATGACGACCACAGGGCCGTCGTCGGGGTCGATGTCGCCGGGCACGAGCGGATCGAGGAGCGGTTCGGCGGGAGCCAGGTCCAGGCCTTCGGCCGAGCGCATGGGGAAGGGAATGGCGAGCAGGGCGCTGGCCAGCATCCAGGCGGCGGCGGCCAGCAGCGAGATTTTCAGCGAAGCGTGATCGGCCAGCTCACCCCACACCAGGCTGCCCACCGACAGGCCCGCCTGAAACACCAGCATATAAATACTAATCACCCGCGCCTGTACCCATTTGGGCACGCTCAGCTGCACGGTGGTGCTGAAGCTGGTCATGACAATCAGCCAGGCAATGCCGGAGAGGAACATTACGGCGTAGAGAATAAGAACCTGATCGATGAGGGCCAGCGCCATGTTCGTGCCCGCCAGCAAAAGTACGCCCAGCAGTACGCGCTGATTGAAATTGAGCCGGGAGCCCGCCCGGCCCATCAGAAACGCGCCCGTAACGGCGCCCGCGCCCAGCCAGGAAAGCATCACGCCGTAGTGGCCAGAGCTTAGGTGCAGCCGGCGGGCGATAACGACCGACAACAGCGCCCACATGGCCGCCACCCCGAATGAAAACGTGAACGTGCGCACCAGTACCCCGTAAATAGCCGGCGAGTACTGCACGTAGCGCAGTCCGGCCCGCAGGGCGCCCATAAAATTTTCGGCCGGCCCGCTGGTAACGGTGGCCTCGCGCTTCCAGCAATACACCACGGCCCAGGTGCCCAGGAAGGAAATGCCATTCAGAATAAAGACCCAGCCCGAGGAATAATAGGCGATAATGACGCCACCAATGGCCGGCCCGATGGCCCGCGCAATGTTGTTGCTGACGCCGTTAAGGGTAATGGCCGAGGACAGCACCGGCCGGGGCACCAGCTCGGTGGTCACCGTCTGCCAGATGGGCGCATTCAGGGCCGAGCCCATGCCCAGCAAAAAGGTGAAACCCAGGACGCCCAGGGCCGAAATGCCACTCATCAGCGTCATAATCCCCAGGATGGTAGCCACGACAGCCATGAAGCCCTGGGTGTAAAGCAGCAGCTTGCGGCGGTCGATCAAATCGGCCATGGCGCCGGCGGGCATGCTTAGCAGGAAGGCGGGCAGGCTGGTGGCCGTCTGCATCAGGGCCACGAGCAGGGCCGAGGTGGTGAGGGTGGTGACGAGCCAGACGCCGGCCACGTTCTGCATCCAGGTCCCCACGTTGGAAACCACGCCCGCAATCCAGATGGCGCGGAAAATGGCGTAAGTGAAAGGAGTCCAGAGAGTAGGTCTGGGCGGGGAGGCCGGGAGGGACGAAGGTTCAGTCATGGCAGGCGGTGGATACCCATTACGAACAAGTGGAGGCCGCGAACGACTTCCGGAGGTGGCCGTCATTTTTTGGCGGTTGCCGGACTGCGCCGCCGGGGAAGTCTGGCTATTCGATGATCAGCCCGTACTTGGCGACCACGCCCGGCAGGCCGGCCAGCGCGAAACGGGCATTGAGCAAAGGGTTAGTTTCGGGGTCGATGGTGAAGCCGGTGGCGGAAGTGAAGTCGGTCCCGACCAGCCGGGTATTCTGGAAAACCGCCCCCGCAAGGGAGCAATCCTGAAAAACGGCGGCCGAGAGATCCGCATCGGCGAAGTCGGCTTCGTCGAGCGCGCAGCGCACGAAGCGGGTGGCCGGCATGGTGCGCCCGGCAAACGAAGCATACCGCAGCTGACATTGGTCGAAGTGCACGCCGAACAGCATATCGCGGCACGCCGTGAATTGCAGGCCCTGGAGCTGGCATTCGTCGAACGCCACATTTTGCAAGGCCGTGCCCGTCAGTCGGGCCGCCGAGAGGTTGCAGCGCTCGAAGCGGCAGTCGGCGAAGCGCACGCCGCTGAGATCGGCCCCGCTAAAATCGCAGTTGACAAAGTGGAATTCGTCGAACTCGGCGTGGCCGGCAAGCTGCTGGGCTCCCCAGCGCTCCCCGATGTTGGCGGCCAGAAAGTGCTCGGGCTTGCGGGCGACCGGGAGTTTGCGGCGTGGTTTCATAAGGAAAAGCGAGGGCGACGCCCCCCAACCGGGGGCAAAGGCTGCGAAGGTACCGGGATTTTGCGGGCGTGAAATCCCATTGCCCGGACCCGTTTCCGGAATTGGGGATGGGGATACGGCGCAATCGGTTCGTTACTTTTTGGCTTGAATCTGCAACGTTGGACCGGGAAGGCTGCGTAAGGCCACAAATTACCTGCGCCCGGGCTGATGCCTTTCGCGGCACCCCGCCCCCGGGGACGCGTAAAAATCTGCCGGTCCGCCCGCGCCAACCCCGTCCCTGAAGTGTTGTTCGTCCATGAATCAATCTCCGCGCTCCCTTTATTTTGAAAATGGCAGCGGTCGCATCTGGGAAGAGCCCGACCACTATCTGCGGCTCGAGTATCGGTCCGGGCCGCGGGAGCTGGTGCAGTTTCGAGCCCTGCTCACGCACATGGGGCAGGCCCTGGCCCGGCGTAAGTGGGATAAAGCCCTGATCGATCAGCGCGCAATGGCTCCCCTCAGTCCCAGCGAGCAGGCCTGGATGGCTACCGAATGGCTGCCGCGCGCGGTGACCGAGGGCGGCTACCGCTACGGCGCCGTGCTGGTGGCGCACGACGTATTTGCCCGGCTGGCCATGAACGAGCTGGTTCTCTCCACCCGCGATTTGCCGCACACCTACCGCACCTTCGAGGCCGAAGAAACTGCCCTGGACTGGCTGCTGGAAGAACACCACAACTAGCGCCGCCGGGCCGGTTCGGGCAGTTCGCCGGCGGGCGCGGTAACCGCCGGCTGCGCTATTTTTACCTCAAATGATTCCTCCTCAAACCTTAGAAGTCTGGCTGCGCGGACCCCTGCCGGGGATGCCGCCGCTGGTGCAGCCCGTGGCCCACGCGCTGTTGCAGGCCCGCGAAGAGCTGGGGGCCGCCCTGCACGATTTCCCACCCGCGCTGCTCAATGCCCGCCCGGCCGGCGTGGCCTCGGTTGGTTTTCACCTCCAACACCTGTCAGGCGTGCTCGACCGGCTCCTGACTTACGCCCGGGGCGAAGCGCTGGACGCGGAGCAGCTGGCGCAGCTGGCCGCCGAAAATCCGCCGCTGACGATTGAGCCCACTACCGTAGCTGTGCTGGTGCAGCGTTTCGGAACGCAGGTAGATACGGCACTCAATCAGCTCTTTGCCACCACGGCCGCCAGCCTGACCGAACCCCGGGGCGTGGGTCGGGCACAGATTCCGTCCACCACATTAGGTTTACTGGTTCACGCCGCCGAGCACACCCAGCGCCACCTGGGCCAGCTCCTGGTAACGGCGCGCTGGGTGCGGGCCGGGCAGGAATAATGAGCTGGCTAAAGTCAGCTTAATGCCAAAAAACGGCCCCGTCGCCCGCTCGCCCGCACAAAATGCTTGGGAGCGGGGACGACGGGCCGTTGGGTTAATAGACCGGTTATCGGCCGCCCGGTTAGCGCTGGCCGGCTACGGCTGCTTTGCGGGGCTTGCCGCGCTCGTACTGGTTGGGCCAGGCGACTTCCACGCCCAGCTCGTGGGCGGCCAGCAGGGGGAAATAGGGCTCGCGGATAAACTCGCGGGCCAGCAGCACCACATCGGCCTGGTTGCTGGTCAGGATGGCCTCGGCCTCGACCGCAGTGGTGATGAGGCCCACGGCGCCGGTAAGAATTCCGGTTTCCTGCCGGATGCGCTCCGCAAATTGCACCTGGTAGCCGGGGCCGACCGGAATGGGCGCCGCCGGAACGTTGCCGCCGGTGGAGCAGTCGAGCAGGTCCACGCCGAGATTCTTGAGCAATGCGGCGAGCTGTACCGACTCGTCGGCATTCCAGCCGCCTTCGGTCCAGTCCGTGACGGAAATGCGCACGAACAGCGGCAGCTCCGCCGGCATGACCTCACGGGTTGCGGTCACGATTTCGAGCAACAGCCGGATGCGGTTCTCGAACGAGCCGCCGTAGTTGTCGGTGCGGTGGTTGCTCAGGGGCGAGAGAAACTCGTGCAGCAGGTAGCCGTGAGCGGCGTGCAGCTCAATGACCTGGAAGCCCGCCGCCAGCGCGCGCAAGGTGGCAGCCCGGAAATCGGCAATGACTTTGGCGATTCCGGCCGCGTCGAGGGCGGCGGGCTGGGGGTAGTTGGGGGCAAAAGCCACGGCGCTCGGAGCCACCGGCTGCCAGCCGCCGTCGGTTTTGGCCACTGCGCCGTCACCTTTCCAGAGGCTGTAGGTGCTGGCTTTCCGGCCGGCGTGGGCCAGCTGAATGCCGGGCACGCTGCCCTGAGCCACCAGAAAAGCATTGATGCGCTGGAGCATGGGGACGTGCTCCTCTTTCCAGATGCCGAGGTCATCGGGCGTAATCCGGCCTTCGGGCGATACGGCCGCAGCCTCGCTGATGATGAGGCCCGCCCCACCCACGGCTCGCCCGCCGAGGTGCACCAGGTGCCAGTCGTTGGCAAAGCCATCGACGCTGCTGTACTGGCACATGGGCGAAACGACGATCCGATTTTTCAGGGTTACGCCCCGCAGGGCGAGGGGTTCAAATAGCGTAGGCATTGACTGGACTGATAAATACAAAGAGGAAGGTGGTTAAACCGGAACGGTTCAGCTTGGTTTATTTCGGCGAAAAGTTTGAAACCGAAATATAGCGCCGCTTGCCGGCCCGGCGCCGGTAAACTATTTCCCCGGCTCAAACCAGCAGCGCCAGCAAATCGGGCTGGCCATTCAGGTATTCAAAGGCAAAGCCTTCCTCCATCATGCGGGTTTTGATGGCTTCCACGTCGGTCGGCTGTTTTACTTCGATCCCGACGAAAACGGGGCCTTTCTCCTTGTTATTCTTCTTAATATATTGAAAGTGAATAATGTCCTCGCCCGGATGCAGCACGTTATTGACGAAGCGCCGCAGCGCGCCGGGCGCCTGGTTGAAGGTCACCATAAAATAATGTTTCAGGCCCTGGTGCTGCAGGGCGCGCTCCTTGATATCCTCCATGCGGGTGATATCGTTGTTGGAGCCGCTTACCACGCAGACCACCGTCTTGCCCGCAATCTGGTCCGCGAACTGGTGCAGGGCGGAGATGGTGAGCGTACCGGCCGGTTCCAGCACCATGCCTTCTTCGTTGTACATCTTCAGCAAATCCTGGCACACCTGACCTTCCGGCACCAGCACCACTTCATCGAGCAGCGCCCGGCAGATTTCAAACGTCAGCCGGCCGGGGCATTTCACCGCTGCCCCATCCACGAAGCTGTCGATGCTGGTCAGGGCCCCGTGCTGCTGCGCCCGGATAGCCGCGTACATGGAAGGCGCCCCCGCCGGCTGCACGCCAATGAGCCGGGTTTTCGGGCTCAGCAGCCGGAACACGCTGGAAAGTCCCGCCGCCAGCCCGCCGCCGCCGATGGGAATAAAGCAAAAGTCAATCGGCACCTTGGCCGCTTTCAGAATCTCCAGCCCCACCGTGGCCTGGCCTTCCACAATGGCCAGATCGTCGAACGGATGAATGAACGTGCCCTTGCGCTGGTCGCAAAACTCCCGGGCCGACTGAAACGAATCATCAAAGCTGGCCCCGGTGAGCCGCACTTCCACGAACTCTTTGCCGAAGAGGCGGACTTTATCTACCTTCTGAGCGGGCGTGTGGGCCGGCATGAAAATGTAGCCCTTCAGCCCGAGCAGCTGGCAGGCGTAGGCCACGCCCTGGGCGTGGTTGCCGGCGCTGGCGCACACTATTTCCCGCTCGCCCGCCACGGGCGGCAGGGTACTCATCTTGTGGTAGGCCCCGCGAATTTTGTAGGAACGCACGACCTGCAAATCCTCCCGCTTCAGCAGCACCGTGGCCTGGTAGGTGCGCGAAAGGCCGTGGTTGTGCAGCAGAGGCGTTTTATAGATGACTCCTTTGAGATTGCGCGCCGCCCGCTCCACATTTTCCAGGGTCACGGCCGGTGGGGCGGCGACTTCATCGCTCATGATAATACTAGTTAGGGATGCATCAATACAGGAAGGACCGGCCAAGGCAGCTGCCTGGCCGGTCCTGATCCGTCGTCAAATCGGTAAAAAGCGGGTTGCCCCGGCCTTTAGAGCCGAAGCCTTACGCCTCGACTTTCTCGGCCGCCTTCGAGCGGAGCTGGCGCACGGTGGCGCCGGTCTGCCAGAGCTCCGAGTCGCGGACTTCTTTCAGCTCGGCGTCGAGCTCCTGGCGGTAGTTGGGCGTGGAGCCGCGCTGAATGGTGCGCTCAGCTTCTTTGCCGGAGGCCACGCTGTCGTAGAGATCGTTGAGCACGGGCAGGGTGGCTTCGCGGAACTTGCCTTTCCAGTCGAGCGCGCCGCGCTGGGCCGTGACCGAGCAGTTGCTGAACATCCAGTCCATGCCGTTTTCGCCCACCAGGGGCACGAGGCTCTGGGTGAGCTCCTCCACGGTTTCGTTGAACGCCTCGGACGGGGAGTGGCCGCGCTGGCGCAGCACTTGGTACTGCGCCTCGATGATGCCCGCCAGCGCGCCCATCAATACGCCGCGCTCGCCGGTGAGGTCGGAGTAGACTTCGCGCTTGAAATCGGTTTCGAACAAGTAGCCCGAACCCACGCCGATGCCCATGGCAATGGCTTTCTCGTAGGCGTGGCCGGTGGCATCCTGATGCACGGCAAACGAGGAGTTCAGCCCGCCGCCGGCCTGAAACAAGCGCCGCAGGCTGGTGCCGCTGCCCTTGGGCGCCACCAGGATTACGTCCACATCGGCCGGCGGGATGATGTGGGTCTGGTCGTTGAACGTGATGCCGAAGCCGTGCGAGAAGTAGAGCGTCTTGCCGGGCGTCAGGTGCGCTTTGAGCGTGGGCCAGAGGGCAATTTGCCCGGCATCGGAGAGCAGGTTGCAGAGGATGGTACCGCGCGCGGCCGCTTCTTCAATCGAGAACAGCGTTTCGCCTTCCACCCAGCCATCGCGCAGCGCCCGCTCCCAGGAAGCGGTGCCCGAGCGTTGGCCCACGATGACGTGGAAGCCGTTGTCGCGCATGTTAAGCGCCTGGCCCGGGCCCTGCACCCCGTAGCCGATGACGGCAATAGTATCGTCCTTGAGCACGGCCAGCGCTTTTTCCAGCGGAAATTCATCGCGGGTAACTACGGTTTCGTCGACGCCGCCAAAATTGATTTGTGCCATTTTGCAGTTGGTTGATTGGAGTGAATGAAGTGAAGGTGGCACCGGGCTGGCCCCGGTTTTACATGGTGAATACCGCGTTGCGGCTGTTTAAAAACTCGTTCTCGGCCACGTCCTCGCCGGGCTCGCGCCGCTCAAACTCGCGGAGCTTGTGGTGGAAGCCGTCGCTGCCCTTGATGATGGCGATGCGGGCGCTGCGCACAAACTCGATGAGGCCGTAGGGCTGCAGGGCGCGGAGCAGGTTGTCGGTTTCCTCGCGGTGGCCGGTGGTTTCGAACACCGTGTAATCCTTGCGGATGACCACGGCGCGGGCGCCGTTTTCGCGCAGCAGCCGCTCCACCAGGGCTTTTTCGGCAATGACATCGGTCGGCACTTTGTAGAGAGCCATTTCCTGCCAGATCACGTCGGCGTTGGTGTTGTAGTAGACTTTGAGCACTTCAATCTGCTTCTCAATCTGCTTGGCCAGCTTGCTGACGACCTCCTCCGTTTCGTGAATGACGATGTTGAAGCGGTGAATGCCTTCGATTTCCGAAGGCGAGGTATTCAGGCTTTCGATGTTGATTTTCCGCCGCGAGAAAATGATGGCAATGCGGTTGAGCAAGCCCACCTGATTCTCGGTGTAGGCCGTGATGTTGTATTCCTGCCGATCGATGGAGGGGGTTGGACTCATGACTGATGCTGTTTTGCGGCGCGCGGCCCGACAATTTTTACCTGTTTAACGCAACCGGATTTCGGCTACGCTGCACCCCTGCGGCACCATGGGGAAAATATTGTGCTCCTGCGCCACCATTACCTCGAGCAGAAAGGCGCCGGGGTGCGCCAGCATCTTTTGCAGCGCCGGCTGCAGGTCGGTACGGGTCGATACCTGCTGGCCGGCAATGCCGTAGCCGCTGGCCACGGTCACGAAATTGGGGCTGGCAATGTCCACGAAGGAGTAGCGGCCGTCGTTGAACAACTCCTGCCACTGCCGCACCATGCCCAGGAAGCGGTTATTGAGGATGATGATTTTGACGTCGATGCCGGTCTGCATGATGGTGCCCAGCTCCTGAATCGTCATCTGAATGCCCCCGTCGCCGGCAATGGCCACTACCGGCCGGTCGGGCGCGCCAAACTTGGCCCCGATGGCGGCGGGCAGCGCGAAGCCCATGGTGCCCAGCCCGCCGCTGGTGATGTTGCTGCGCGAGTGGTTGAAGCGGGCGTAGCGGCAGGCCACCATCTGGTGCTGGCCCACATCGGTCACGATGATGGCCTCGCCGCCGGTCAGCTCATTGAGCTGCTGGAGGACTTCGCCCATCGTCAGCTCTTCGCCGGTCGGGAACAGGTCTTCGCGGATGACGGCTTCCACTTCCTGCTCCATGTGCTCGTGGAAGCGCTGGTGCCACTCGGGGTGCGTTCGGGCGGCGATGGCGGCCGTGAGCAGGGGCAGGGTTTCCTTGCAGTCGCCCCAGACGGGCACAGTGGCCACCACGTTTTTATCGATTTCGGTGGGGTCGATGTCGAGGTGAATCACCTGCGCCTGGCGGGCGTACTTGTCGAGGCGGCCGGTCACCCGGTCGTCGAAGCGCATGCCGATGGCGATGAGCACGTCGCACTCGTTGGTGAGCACGTTGGGGCCGTAGTTGCCGTGCATCCCCAGCATGCCCACGTTCAGCGGGTGTTCGGTGGGCAGGGCGCCGGCCCCCAGAATGGTCCAGGCGGCGGGAATGCCGCTCTTTTCAATGAAGGCCCGGAACTCCTGCTCCGCCGCGCCCAGAATCACGCCCTGG
Organism: Hymenobacter sp.; assembly: GCA_043780755.1. Taxonomy (GTDB): domain Bacteria; phylum Bacteroidota; class Bacteroidia; order Cytophagales; family Hymenobacteraceae; genus Hymenobacter. Next base: position 2,380 of record JAYWCH010000154.1, on the reverse strand, counting down.
CCCCAGAGCACGAAGGGCCGCTTCGCCTGATTAATCAGCGCCGCCGCCGCGCGGATGTACTCCGTCCGCACGATAGGCACCGGCCGGTAGCTCCGGATGTGGGTGCAGGGCACGTACGCCGGAAAGTGAAACGGCTGCAGCTGGGCGTTTTTGGTGATATCGATCAGCACCGGTCCCGGCCGGCCGCTGCGGGCAATGTAAAAGGCTTTGGCCAGGGCTTCCGAAATTTCTTCGGCCTTGGTTACCTGGTAGTTCCACTTGGTAACCGGGGTCGTGATGTTGATCACATCCACCTCCTGAAAGGCATCGGTCCCCAGCAAATGCGCAAACACCTGCCCCGTGATGCAGACCAGCGGCGTGCTGTCGATCATGGCATCGGCCAGGCCGGTGATCAGGTTGGTGGCGCCCGGCCCGCTGGTGGCGAACACCACGCCCACCTTGCCCGAAGCGCGGGCGTAGCCCTGCGCCGCGTGAATGCCGCCCTGCTCGTGGCGCACCAGCACGTGGTTCAGCTGCTCCTTAAAGTGATAAAGGGCATCGTAAATCGGAATGATGGCGCCGCCGGGATAGCCAAAAATGGTATCCACGCCCTCGGCCAGTAGCACCCGCAGCGTTGCCTCGGCCCCGTTGATGGGGGCGATGACGGTGGCGGGCTCAGGCGGGGATGGCGTGGGTAAGACTTGCGTTAACATGGCTTTCTTCTAAATCGGTGATGCAGCCGGTGCTGGCGTCGCTGACCGTGCGGATGTATTTGAGGAGCACGCCCTGGCGGACGTTGGGCCGGGGGCGCTGCCACTGGCGGCGGCGCTGGTCGAGCAGCGCCGCCTCGACCTGCACGTCCATGGTATTGGCGGCGGCGTCGAGCACGATCCAGTCGCCGTCTTCCACCAGGGCAATGGGGCCGCCGTCGTAGGCTTCGGGGCAAACATGGCCGATGACGAAGCCGTGGGTGCCGCCCGAAAACCGCCCGTCGGTGATCAGCGCCACTTTATCACCCAGCCCGGCCCCGATAATGGCGGAAGTGGGCTTGAGCATTTCCGGCATGCCCGGCCCGCCCTTCGGCCCCACGTAGCGGATCACGACCACCTGCCCGGCCTTGATTCTATCCTGCGTGATGCCCTCGTTCAGCTCCGCTTCGGAGTTGAACACGATGGCCGGCCCGGCAAAGCGCAGCCCTTCCTTGCCCGTGATCTTGGCCACCGCGCCGCGTGGGGCCAGGTTGCCGTACAAAATCTGAATGTGGCCGTCGGCTTTGATGGGGTTGCTCAGCGGGCGGAGCAAATCCTGCTCCGCGCCCAGGGGCTGCACGTCAGCCAGGTTCTCGGCCAGCGTCTGGCCCGTGACGGTGAGCAGGTTGCCGTGCAGCAGGCCGGCGTCGAGCAGGGTGCGCATCACGGCCGGCACGCCGCCCAGGGCCGAAAGGTCTTCCATCAGATACCGGCCGCTGGGCTTGAGGTCGGCCAGCACCGGCACCCGGTTGCTGACAGCCTGAAAGTCTTCCAGCGTGAGCGCCACGCCCGCCGCGTGGGCAATGGCAATGAGGTGCAGCACGGCGTTGGTGGAGCCGCCCAGCACGGTAATCATCACCAGCGCATTCTCGAACGCCTCCCGCACCAGGATGTCGCGGGGCTTGATGTCGCGCTCCAGCAGCCGCCGCAGGTAGGCGCCGGCGTCCAGGCATTCCTGGCTTTTCTCGGTGCTCACTGCCGGCGACGACGACGAGAACGGCACGCTCATGCCCAGCGCCTCGATGGCCGAAGCCATGGTATTGGCCGTGTACATGCCGCCGCAGGCGCCCGGCCCGGGGCAGGCATTGTGAATGATGCCCTTGTAATCTTCGTCCGAAATCTGCCCCTGGAGCTTCTGCCCGTAGGCTTCAAAGCACGACACAATGTTGAGCCGCTGGCCTTTAAAGCTGCCGCCCTTGATCGTGCCGCCGTACACCATCAGCGACGGCCGGTTGAGGCGCGCCATGGCGATGAGCGCGCCCGGCATGTTTTTATCGCAGCCCACTACCGTGGCCAGCGCGTCGTAGTTGTGCGCCCCGGCCATGGCCTCGATCGAATCGGCAATAATCTCGCGCGAGACCAGCGAAAACCGCATCCCCGGCGTGCCGTTCGTAATACCGTCGCTCACCCCGATGGTATTGAAGCGCAGCCCCACCAACCCCTGCGCCCGCACGCCAATCTTCACGCCATCAGCCAGCGCGTCGAGGTGCATGTTGCAGGTATTGCCCTCGAAGCCCGTGGAGCAGATGCCCACGAACGGCTTACGCAAATCCGCATCGGTCAGCCCCGCGCCGATAAGCATAGCCTGCGAGGCCGGCAAGCTGTCATCCTGGGTGTAGATGCGGCTGTATTTATTGAGAATCATAGCGGGA
>JAYWCH010000153.1:0-8036 GCA_043780755.1 Hymenobacter sp. | reverse complement strand
GCAACATCGAGCCGGCCGAAATGGGCCACGGTGGCAGCGATGGCCTGCTGCACATTGGCGCCGTCCGTCACGTCGAGCGGCACAAACAGAGCCTCCGCCCCGGCGGCTTTTATTTCCGCGAGCGCAGCGACATGGTCGGAGCCGGGCAGATCAGCAATCACGATTTTAGCGCCTTCCTGCGCCGCCGCCACAGCCGCCGCGCGGCCCAGACCCGAGGCGCCGCCGGTGATGAAGATGACTTTGTGCTCAAGCTTTCTCATAGATACTTTTCAGAAGAAAATAAATTAGACTTGCGCCTAAATTAAAAACCGTCATGCAGAGCGCAGCGCAGCATCTCGCGAGGACGACTAACTCTTTTTAACGCGGATGATTACTCGTCCACGCGAGATGCTTCGCTACGCTCTGCATGACTCGTCGCTATTGTTAAGTAAAAACAAGCCTATTGAATAACACGCCTTAAGTGAGGACATCGCCGGCAAAAGCAGCCCGCGCTAAAACCACTCGCTTTGCATCGCTACCGTGATGGCATTGGCCGATTGCAGGCGACGAGCCAGCCCCGGTACTTTCACCAGCTCATATTCATAGAAATACTGCGCGGCCATCAGCTTGCCCTGGTAAAAATTCCGGTCCCCGGCGTGGGCGGCGGGCAGAGCGAGTTGCGCCACCGTGGCCTGCCGCAACCACTGCCACGCCACCACCACCAGGCCAGCCAGCTCCAGGTAGAGCGTGGCATCGGCCAGGAATAACTCGTGATCGTGCGCGGCGACACCTAGCAGATGACCCGTCACCTGCTGCAGCACCCCGACCGATTTCGTGAGCTGACCGGCCAGATCCGTTAGCTCCGGCTGCACCGCTGCGGCCGCAATTGCCGCCTGGATTTCTTCCAGCAGCAAGCCTACCGCTTTACCGCCGTGCTGGGTAATTTTCCGACCCAGTAAATCGAGGCCTTGAATGCCGGTCGTGCCTTCGTGAATGGGGTGAATACGCGATTCCCGGAAAAACTGCTCTACCGGAAAATCAGTGGTGTAGCCCGCCCCGCCGTGCACCTGAATGGCCGCGCTGGTGCTCAAAACCCCCATTTCGGCGGGATACGTTTTGGCGATGGGCATGAGTAAATCGAGGAGCAGCTCGGCCCGCTCCTGCTCGGCGCCGGCGCCGGCCCGCGCCAGGTCCATGTAGTAGCTGCAGTGCAGTAGCAGGCCCAGGGCACCTTCCATAGTGGCTTTCTGGAAGAGCAGCATCCGCTTCACGTCGGCGTGCCGGATGATGGGAACCTGGGGCCGGGTCACGTCGCGGTCGGCCACGGGGCGGCCCTGGGGGCGGGCGCGGGCGTATTCGAGGGCGGCGTAGTACGCGGCCGTGCCAATGGCCGCCGCGCTGATGCCCACGGCCAGCCGGGCCTCATTCATCATCTGAAACATGTAGCTCAGGCCCTTATTGGGCTCGCCCACGAGGTAGCCCCGGCAGTCGTCGTTGCCGCCCATGATGAGGTGGGCAATGGGGGCGCCCTTGCAACCCAGCTTGTGGTAGATACCGGCTGTGACGACATCATTGCTCACCAGCTCCGCGCCCGTTTCGGTCCCGGTGGGCCGGCCGGCGGCCACTCGCTGCCGGGGCACGACAAAGAGCGAAATCCCCTTCGCGCCGACCGGGCCACCTTTGATCTTAGCCAGCATGAGGTGTACCACGTTGTCGCAGGCGTCGTGATCGCCGGAGGAAATATAGATTTTCTGGCCCCGCATCCGGTAGTAGCCGTCTTCGGTGGCCTCGGCGGCTGTAGTGATATCGGAGAGGGAGCTGCCGGCATCGGGCTCGGTGAGGGCCATGGTGCCCTGCCAGCGGCCGGCGTACATGAGCGGCGTAAAGGCCGCCACCAGCTCGGGAGCGGCAAAACTGCGGAGCAGATTAGCGGCCCCCAGCGTCAGAAACGGCGGTACGCTGGCCGAGTAGTTGGTGGCCTGCATCGTGAATACCGCCGCATTGTACACCGTGCAGGGTAATTGCTGGCCGCCCTCGGCATAGGGAAACAGCGCCGTGATCCAGCCATCTTCCCCGAAACGCTGCACAATGGGCCGCACGCCGGGGTGCAGCCGGATGGTACCCGCCACCAGCTGCGGCTCCTGCCGGTCCAGCTCAGTGAGCAGGGGTTTGAGCATCGTGTCCGAGAACTGAGCGGCCGCACCCACGACCAGATCAAACGATTCCCGGTTATGATCCTCGAAATAGGGCAGACGCGTCAGCGTTTCCACCTGCAGCACCTCGTGGAGTTGAAAGGCCAGGTCGCGGCGGGAGTAGGCTTGCTTGGCCATGAATAAGAGTTGGGTGGGATGGGACTCGCAAAAGTACCCGCCGCCCCCAGCCGCGCCAATGACCTAGGTTAAGAAATCACCCTACCCTTGGTCCGCTACAACTGCGCCCGCATCCGGCTCAGACTTTCGGGCTTCACCCCCAGATAAGTGGCAATATGGCGCTGCGATACCCGCTGAATCAGCTCGGGATTGGCGCGCAGCAGAGCGAGGTAGCGCGTGCGCAGATCATCCATCTGGAAGGCCCGCAGGCGCTCAGTCAGCCCGCACACCAGCGCCTCGTTGATGCGACGACCCAGCCGCTCGATGGGCGGCACCCGGCGGAAGAGGCGGTTGAGGTCGGGAATCAGGATTTCGTGGGCAACCACATCGGTCAGGCATTCAAAATATAGCTCCGTGGGCACCTGAGCCACAATACTGAGGGTGTCGAAGCAAAAAGAATCGGCCCCGTAAAAAGCAGAAGTGATGTCCTCGCCCCGCACCAGCCGGTACGCCCGCGCCAGCCCGGATTCGATGAAGTACAGCCGATCCGGCACCGGACCGGGATGAAACAGCTCCGTGCCTTTCCGAAAAGCGCACGGCCGCGTAAGAGCCAGCGTGAGGGTCAGCTCGGCCTCGGTGAGTTGGGCGTGCTGCTGCAGGTAGGCGCGCATAGAAAAAGCTGGTCCGACGAAATGGTTACGCGAAGAAACTGCTAAATACCGACTCGTCGGGCGCGGGTTTCCGCTTCATGCGAAGTACGTTTTGGGCACCGCACCTTTGTCCGGATCCGGCCGCCGCCCGATTATTTCCGATTTGAATTTGTTGCCGCCGTTTGGGGGCCCGCGCATGCGTCTTTTTATTTATTCTCCCCTGAGTGCCGCCGCCCGCGCGCATTTGCACCAGCAGCTCCCCGCCGGGATTATCGCCACTTTCAGCGCGGACCTGAACCCCCAAGAGCAGCTCCCCGCCCTGCAAACCGCCGAAGTGCTGTTGGGCAACCCACCGCCCGACTGGCTGACCACCCCGCTGTCCAACCTGCAATTCTGGCAGATCGATTCCTCCGGCTTTGAGCGCTACCGCGACGTGCGCTTAGCAATTCCCGTGGCTAACATGGGTGATTTTTTCGCCTGGCCCTGCGCCGAAACCATGGTCGCGGGCCTGCTCGCGCTCTACCGCCACATCCCAGAGCTAGCTGTTCTGCAGGCCAGTAAGCAGTGGGTCGGCGGCGCGTTTGTGCGCAACCGGGCCGGCCTGCTGCGGCACCGCCGCGTGGTGGTGCTCGGGGCCGGCGCCATCGGACAGGCGGTGCGTCAGCAGCTCGCGGGCTTCGAATGCGCCGTGCGGTTGCTGGCCCGCACCCACCCGGCGGCCCAGCTGCGCTCCAAAGCCGAGTTGCTGGCCACCCTGCCCGAAACCGATATCGTGGTGAACTGCCTGCCCGGCAGCGCCGACGCTTTCTTTTCCGCCGACCTGATCGCCGCCCTGCGGCCCGGCAGCATCTACGCCAGCGTGGGTCGCGGCAACACTACCGACGAACCCGCCCTGCTCGCCGCCCTGCAAGCCGGCCGCCTCGGCGGCGCCGTCCTCGACGTAACCGCCATTGAGCCCCTCCCGCCCACCAGTCCCTTGTGGACCTTACCAAACGTGCTCCTCACCCAGCACACCGGCGGCGGCCAACCTTTCGAGGACGAAGGCAAAGTCGACGTCTTACTGCGCAACCTGCACCTGCTGCGCACCGGCCAGACGCCGGAGAATCTGGTCGATCTGAGCCGGGGATATTGAAAATCAGTTTATTGAGGCCAGATTCACCACCACCAAAAAGAGCCCGACCAAACTGGCCGGGCTCTTTTGTTAACCGGAAATCAGACCTGCTATTCGGCCGTCTGACCGGCGGCTTTGGTCATCATGTCCACAATTTCGGCCGAGATGCCAGTGGTACTGAAACCGCCGTCGTGCATCAGATTCTGCATGGTGACGTAGCGGGTCAGGTCCGAAAACAGCGATATGCAGTAGTCGGCGCAGGCTTCGGCGGGGGCGTTGCCCAGGGGCGACATGTTGTCGGCAAAGTTGTAGAACGCGTCGAAACCCGTAATGCCGGCGCCGGCCGTGGTGCGGGTGGGCGACTGCGAAATGGTGTTCACGCGCACTTTCTTGAGCTTGCCGAAGCGCTGGCCGTAGCTGCGGGCGATGCTTTCGAGCATGGCCTTGGCCTGGGTCATATCGGTGTAGTCGAGAAAGGCGCGCTGCGAGGCGATATAGCTCAGGGCCACGATGCTGCCCCATTCGTTCATGGCGTCCTGCTTCTCGGCCACAGCCATCATCTTGTGAAACGACATGGCCGAGACGTCCAGCGTTTGCTGGAAGAATTTATAGTCCAGCTCGCCGTAGTGCTTCTTTTTGCGGATGTTGGCGCTCATGCCAATGCTGTGCAGCACGAAATCAATCTTCCCGCCCAGCTTCTCCTGCGCACCCGAAAACAGCGCCTCCAGCTCCTCCACCGACGTGGCATCGGCCGGAATGATGGGGGCATTGCACTCCTCGCTGAGCTTGTTGATTTCGCCCATCCGCATGGCTAACGGTGCGTTGGTGAGCACGAAACGCGCTCCTTCGGCGTGGGCCCGCTGGGCGACTTTCCAGGCAATGGAATCTTGATTGAGCGCGCCGGAAATGATACCGACTTTGCCGGCGAGGAGGTTATTAGACATAAAAGAAGAAGCTTTAGCTCGCCGTTCAGGCAAGATTGTTGGGCAAAAGTAGGCAGTTCAAACGGCAAGCTAACCGCCGGCCGCCGGATGCCAAAACTTACTGCGCGCCCGCCGCTACTTCGCCCCGCAGCGCCAGCAGCTCCCGGGCGCTCTGATAAGCGTTCTCGCTGGGCTTAGCGCCGGCAATCATGTGGGCAATTTCCTTAATCCGATCCGCCTGATTCAGCTCCCGGATGCAGCTCACCGTGCGGTCGGCGCGGTCTTCCTTGTATACAAAGTAATGCACATCACCAGCCGCCGCCATCTGCGGCAGGTGTGAAATGGCTACGAGTTGGTGCTTCTGCGCCATCTGCTGCATCATGCGGCCCACTTTCACGGCGATCTCGCCGGAAATTCCGGTATCGATCTCGTCGAATACAATCGTGGGCAATGCCGTCTTATCGGCCAGCATGTACTTGATGCACAGCATCAGACGGGAAAATTCCCCGCCCGAAGCCGCTTTGCTCAGCGTCTGGGGCTGGGCGCCTTTGTTGGCGGTAAAAAGAATGCTCACCACGTCGATGCCGCTGGTGGCCGGCGGGCCGGCGGCGTGCTGCACCACAATGCGGGCGTGCGGCATCCCCAGATCAGCCAGCAACAGCCCCAACTGCTTCTCAAACGTGGGAAACGACTTGCGGCGACTCTCCGAAAGCCGGGCGGCCTGCTTGCTCACGGCGACCAGCGCCGCGTCCGAATCTTTGCGCAGGCGGCTGATTTCCTTGTCCAGGTTCAGCACCGAGCTTACTTTCTGGCGGAGGCTGTCGCGCACGGCCAGCAGCGCGGGCAGATCGCGGGTCTGGTGTTTTCGTTGCAGAGTGTAAAGGACGTTGAGGCGGTCCTGCAGCTCCTCGGCGCGGGCCGGATCGCCTTCGGTGCGGCGCTCAGCCAGATCCACTTCGTCCACAATGTCGTGCAGCTCAATGAGGCAGCTGTCCAGGCGCTGGCGCAGCTCTTTAAAATTGTCGGCGTAGCTGGCAACCTGCCCCAGCAGGCCCACGGCCTCCTTCATGTTGCCGGTCGCGCAGCTTTCGCTGTCGCGAAGGCCGTGCAGCGCCTGACTGAGCTTGTACTTAATTTCCTCGGCGTGCTCCAGCTGTTTCACTTCCTGCTCCAGCGCATCCTGGTCTTCGGAATCGAGGCGGGCATCGTCCAGCTCGTTGAGCAGAAAGCTGTTGTAATCCAGCTCTTTGCTGGCCTGGGCGGCCTGACTCTCCAGCGTCTGCAAATCCGCTTCCAGCTTGCGAAACTGCCGGAACGCGTTGCTGTACTGCGTGCGCTGCGGCACGAGCCCGGCGTACAAATCCAGCAGATTGAGCTGAAACACGGCATCCCCGAGCAACAGCGTATCATGCTGGGAATGAATATCCATCAGGTTGGCCCCGATTTTACGCAGCGCTTCCAGCGTCACGGGCGTGTCGTTCACGAAAGCGCGTGACTTGCCGTTCGGACTGATTTCGCGCCGCAAAATGCAGTGCGCGTCGTAGTCCAGATCTTCGGCTTCAAAAATATCCTGAAGCTGGTAGCTGGCGATGTTGAACTGCCCCTCAATCACGCACTTACGCTCGGTGTCGAACAGCATCCGCGAGTCGGCCCGGTTGCCCAGCAGCAGGCCGATGGCGCCCAGCATAATGGACTTGCCGGCCCCGGTTTCCCCCGTAATAATATTGAGCAGCGGCGACGGGCGCAGCTCCAGCTGCTCAATGAGCGCGTAGTTCTTGATCCGTAAATCGACTAACATCTTCTATTAATATGCTTGAGAAATAAATAGACGAAGCTGGCAAGGCGCGGTCGCCTGTCAATTCTTCGTCCCGCCTTCTTCCGTACTTATTTGAGTACCGTCTGATACTTAGCCGCGTTGGTCGGGTCCACTTCCGTGAGCATGGTCACGAGCTGCTGCTTAAGCTGCTGGTCCTGGCTGGTGCGGAAGATATTGGCAATCTCATCCGATTTGGCATCGAAGAAAGCCCGGGCAAATAAGGTTCCGGGCCGGGTCACTGCTGCTTTCTGCACGCCCGTCAGGGCCGTCATGACGGCGGCGCGGGCTTCGTCGGGCTTCTCCACAAAAACGTCCATGCCCTGCCGGTAGTAGCTGTACAGGCCCGTGCGGAAGGCCTCAAGCTGCGGATCGGTAATATTATCGAGCAGCCAGTGGCGCTCGCGGGAGCCGGTGCCGAGCCAGCCGGGATCCGGCTCGTTGGTCTTGGTCTGGTTACCCGAATAATTCACCACGTTCCGGGCCAGCTCAAAATAAGGCGTCCCGCCGAGCCGGGCAAACGTGTCGCGGTCGAGCCCGATGACGAGGTAAGCGTAGTAGCCGAGCAGCGACGAAAGGTTGGACTCAAAGCTGTTGGGCGAAAAGCCCAGCGGCATCTGCGGCGAGAAGTTAAAGTTAAAACTCCGGTCGCTGATGCTGATCACGTTGGTGTCGTAGCCGGTGCCGTACACCGGACGCGTCGAAATCAGACGCATGGTGGAATTGTAAGTCCCATTCTGAGGAATGGCCGTGATGCCGATGAAGATCCGCAGCCGGATCCGTTCCTCGGGCCGGTACGCCTGGGTGGTCCAGGCCCGGCTGTTGAGAAAATTGCGGATCTCGTTCTGCATCTGCGTCACGATGGTGGGGTCCGAAATGGTCACGTTTTCGGTCGAAACGGTGACCTCGGCTAGCAGCTCCTGGGCGCGGGCGGCGGGCCCCGCCAGCAGATCCAGGACCAAAATCAGCAGCAGAACAGGAAGTTTTCGCATCATAAAGAAATGGGCAACCGGGCCAGAATCAGGCTTACCAGTCCGTGCGCCAGGGTGGCTTTGGATTGCAACTCAAAACTAACGATTCGGCCCGTGGTATCCAGCACCGTCACTTTATTGGTGTCGTAGCCGAAGCCCGCGCCCGCGTCGCGCAGCGAGTTGAGCACGATTAAATCGAAGTGCTTGCGGCGCAGCTTGTCCTGGGCGTGAGCCAGCTCGTTCGAAGTCTCCAACGCAAAACCGACCGCAAATTGTTCAG
>JAYWCH010000152.1:0-1897 GCA_043780755.1 Hymenobacter sp. | reverse complement strand
TCCACCTGAATGCCTTTTTTCGGGGCATCCATCAGGCAGAAGTCGGCGGACTGCACGTCGGGAATCTGGCAGATTTCGGCCGGGCACAGGTTAAAGCTTTCGCCGGTGGTGAACACCTTCATAGCGTAAAGAAACTTGCCGTCCAGCGTTTCCACGCGGTGAATGTTGCCGCCCCGGGGCGTCACGTACTCCTGCACCAGCGCCGTCTGATCGATTCCCAGGTCGATCTGACCCGCGTCCACGGCCGCTTGCAGGCCCTCGGGCGTGTCAAAGCGGATGATGCCCGCACCGCTGCCGCCGATGTTGACTTTCACCACGATCGGGAATTCGAGCTCCGCCGCGGCGTCGCTGGCACGCGAGGCGTGGTTGATCACCCGCGAGTTCGGGTATTTCAAGCCCAGCGACTCAAACAGCGAGAGCTGCCGGGCCTTATTGGTTTCGATGGCCGTTGCTGCCGAGCCATTGATGATGCGCACGCCCAGCCGCTCCAAGTGAGTAGCGAAGCCGGCGGTGTGGAAAATGCCCTGCCCGTGTCCGCGCAGGTAGGCCGAGGAGCTCATCCGGTTCACCACCAGACTGTAGCGGCTTTCTTTTTCGGCCGGATTGAAGGAATGGTGGGCGGCGTCGATTTTTTCGTAGGGCAGACCGCGGCGCTCCAGCTCGGCAAAGAGGGGCTTAAACCATTCAGGGTGTTCGAAGTAAATGCCGATGGACTTTTGCAGGGATGACATGGGGAGGATAAATAAGGACTAGTCTATGACAACAAATCCGCCGTAGAACCTGGGCGGCGGGGCGGGAAAAAGGCGCAAAAAGCGGGGTTGGCGCGGGGCGTTGCTGGCGGCTGACCCAACGCTGATCGGGTTCGGCCGACGGGCCGGCCATCAACTGGCTACCCTTGAAAAGACCCGCGATGAAAAGTTGGGGCCGCGCGCAGGCGGCCGAAAAAACTGGTTAGCAGCCTGGTGGCGGGCCACGCTATCCGCTTCTTCCCGGAAGATTAACGGAGAAAATTATCCGCAACAACAACAGCCACCAACGGCCACGCAGTCGGCCCGATGCCAGGCATCAAAAGCAGCGGAAAGAAGGGAGAAATTGGGGGCAGCGTTCACGGCAACTTGTTTTTATATGATCAGGAATTGGCACCTTGCCCGCAGTTGCGGATGGTTGCCGGCGCGTCTTTGAGCCTGTCTCTCAGCGCCTCTCTATAAAATCAATCCTTCCGTAGAAGGACTTGCTGGGGCAAAGGTACGGCCGGAAGTTCTGAATCGGGTGGAACACCGACGGATAATTAAACGGGTAACCCCCGCCGCGCCCCAAACGTAGGTCAGTACCTACTCCGCTACTTTTCTACCTTGCTGCCGCCGCGTATGCCCGATCTACTCCTGCACGCTGAACCGTACGGCAGTCTGCTGCGAGACGCCGAAGTGCCCTGCATCATCATCTCCTGGCATGGTTTCGCCAATAGTGCACAGTTTCGTTTTCTTATGAATCACGGGCTGGAGCTGTACGCAGCTGAGGCCGTCCGCACCCAGCCCCTCGGCTGGCTGGCCGACACCCGCGGCCTGAGTGCCGTAAAGCTCGCCGATCAGGACTGGCTCAAAGACGACTGGAACCACCGGGCCGCCGCCGCCGGAATTCGCCACGTCGGCTTCGTGGTGCCGGAGAGCGTGTTCGGGCAAATCACCGTGCAGAATTACAGCACCAATGCCGCCAATGCCACCCAATACCACATTGTCCCCCTCCAACACCGCACGGTGGCGGAAGCCAAAGCCTGGCTCAAAAAGGTGATCCACCAACCCTTGACGGCAGATTCCTGACAGACATTCGGACCAACCAAGGTCGGCCCGCCGCTTCCCATTAAACCAAAAGACCGGGCCCCGCCGGGACGACTTTCCTG
>JAYWCH010000151.1:0-3692 GCA_043780755.1 Hymenobacter sp. | reverse complement strand
GAGCAGGTCATGTTCGATCTTCCGAAGGCCGCCGCCATTCGCATCATGGGCTTCAACCACAGCATTCACCACCGGGGTCAGCTTTCGGTGTACCTGCGCCTGCTTGATATTCCCGTGCCCGGCCTCTACGGGCCAAGCGCCGACGAGAAAGGGAGCTAACGCCCGCTGCGGATTCAACCAAAAAGCCCCGCCACCAGCAAAGGTGACGGGGCTTTTTACGTTGAGTATTCAGCTCGATTCTGGCTCAGAACAATTACTTTTTCTCGAACACCAGCTGGCCGCCGATCCAAGTTTGCCGCACCTGGGCGCCGCGCAATTTAGTATTAGGCGCGGTCATTAAATCGGTATCCAGCACCACGAAATCGGCCAGCATCCCGGCTTTAATCTGTCCTTTGCGCTTCTCCTCGAAGCCGGCGTGGGCGGCCCAGGTAGTCATGCCGCGCAGGGCGGCGGGGCGGGAAATGGCATTTTCCATCTGGAAGCCGCCGGCCGGGGCGTTCTTCGCATCCTGCCGGGCCACGGCGGCGTGGAAGCCGAAGAGTGGGTTAATATCCTCGACCGGAAAATCGGAACCCAGCGCCAGCTGCCCGTATTGCTTCAGCAGCTCGGCGTAGGCGTAGGCCGTTTTGAGGCGCGCCGCACCCAGCCGCCCGCCGGCCCAGCCCATGTCCGAAGTGGCGTGCGTGGGCTGCACCGAGGGCACAATGCCGAACTGCCCGAACTTGGGCATATCGGCGGGCGTGATGATCTGGGCGTGTTCGATGCGCCAGCGCCGGTCTTTCTGCCCCCGCAGCGCCTCGCCGTAGATGTTGAGAATGATGCGGTTGGCCGAATCCCCGATGGCGTGGGTGTTCATCTGGAACTTCGACGCCGCCAGCTCCCGGGCCAGGGCGCGGTATTCTTTTTCGGTAGAAAGCAGAAACCCGGTTTCCCGGGGCCGGTCGGCGTAGGGTGCTACCAGGCAGGCCCCGCGCGAACCCAGCGCCCCGTCGGCATACACTTTAAAGGAGTTGATGGTGAGCTGATCGGTGAAGACGGGCCCGCTTTTCAGGAAAAATGCCCGGTTGGCCGCCGTGGGGTTCAGCATGGCGTAGAGGCGCAGTTTGAGCTGACCCTGCCGCTGGAGGGCGGCCATCTGGTCGATGTTGGCGCGGTCGAGGCCGGCGTCGGCGAGGCTGGTGAGGCCCACGGCCAGGCACAGCTGCTGGGCCTTGAGGAGCAGGCGGGCGGCTTCGGCGGGGGTGGGCTCGGGGATTTTGCGGCTTACGAGCCGGGTGGCATTGTCCACGAGCAGGCCGGTGAGGCGCCCCCCGGCATCGCGGGTAATCACGCCCCCACTGATGGGCGTGCCGGCCGTGACACCGGCCAGATCCAGGGCCTTCTGGTTCACTACCGCGGCGTGGCCGTCGATGCGGACGAGCAGCACCGGCACGTCCGGAAATAGGCGGTCGAGGGTATCCTTGGTCGGAAACTGCTTGCCGGGCCACAGGTTCTGGTCCCAGCCCCGACCGGTGAGCCAGGCCGCCTGCGGGTACTGCCGGCGGTTGGCCTGGAGCCGTTTAATCACCTCCGCCCACGATGCCGCGCCCACCAGATTAGCGCTGGGCAGTGCCAGCGCGTAGCGGTAGAAGTGGCAGTGGGCATCGTAAAAGCCGGGGTAGATAAACCGGCCCTGTGCGTCCACTTCCCGGGCGGCGGCGAAGCGCGCCCGGAGGTCTTTGGTGGGGCCAACGGCCACGAAGTGCCCGTCGCGCACGGCGAAGGATTCGGCCTTGGCGAAGGTCGAATCTACCGTGTAAACCGTGGCGTTGGTCACCAGCAGGTCCACCGGCTCTCGCCGGGGCTGGCAGCCGGCCAGCCCGCTCAGGGCCAGCAGGCCCGCGCTTATTTTTGGCCCCCAAAACCGGGTTAGATTACTCATCGTGCAGAATGGGTTTTAGTCAAAAAGCGCATTATCAACCCCGGAAATTCGAAGGTTTACTCGAAGCGCATGTGCTTCACGGACTCGCCCGAATTCTTCAGCTCCAGCAACGAGTCGATGCCGATGGTCAGGTGCTTTTTCACGAAGTCGGTGGTCACTTTCGAGTCCGATTCGGAGGTTTTCACGCCTTCGGGTGTCATGGGGTTGTCACTCACCAGCAGCAGGGCGCCGTGGGGGATGTCGTTCATGAAGCCGACCACGAAAATGGTGGCCGTTTCCATGTCCACGGCCAAGGCGCGCACCCGGCGCAGGTAATCTTTGAATTCCTGATCGTGCTCCCAGACGCGGCGGTTGGTCGTGTACACGGTGCCGGTGTAGTAGTCGAGCTCGTGTTTTTTAATCATCGACGAAACGGCGCGCTGCAGGCGGAAGGAGGGCAGGGCCGGAATTTCCTTGGGCAGATAATCGTCCGACGTCCCGTCGCCGCGAATGGCGGCGATGGGCAGCACCAGATCGCCGACTTTGGTTTTTTTCAATCCTCCGCACTTGCCCAGGAACAGGGCGGCTTTGGGCTTGATGGCCGAGAGCAGATCCATGACCGTAGCCGCCATAGGCGAGCCCATTCCGAAGTTGATGATGGTGATGCCGTTGGCCGTGGCCGTCTGCATCGGCTTGTCGAGTCCGCGCACTTCCACCCCGAACTGCTCAGCGAACATGTACACGTAATTGCTGAAGTTGGTGAGCAGAATGTACTGTCCGAAGTCGCCCAGCGGTACGCCGGTGTAGCGTGGCAGCCAGTTGTTTACAATTTCCTCTTTGGTTTTCATGGGTGAAATGGTAGGCGATTACGGGTTTTCCAGGGTTGATTAACCAATGGTGACAAGGGTAAAATCAACTTCGAAAAACCAAAAAATAAAAAAACCGTCGTTCCCAAAAGAACGACGGCACGGCGGGTAGCTACTTAAACGCGGCCACCTCAGCCATACCTTTGGAGGTGATGCAAGATCTGGACCTGCCGCCTTTCGAGGCCAAACTTACGCAATCGGTCACGAATCAGCCCTTGATCTGGGATAGCCTCCGTCGTAAACACGTCGTGCTCACGCCCGAGGAGTGGGTGCGGCAGCACGTAGTTCACTACCTGATCAACCACCTCGGCTACCCCCGCGGCCTGCTGGCCCTGGAGCGCGGCCTGCGCTACAATCAGCGCCGCAAGCGCACCGACCTGCTGGCCCTGGACCCAACAGGCCAGCCCCTGCTGCTGGTCGAATGCAAAGCGCCCACCGTGGCCATCGACGCCGCCGTGGCCCGGCAGGCCACCACCTACAACCAGACTATCGGCGCGCCGCTGCTGCTGCTCACCAACGGGCTGGTGCATTACTGCTGGCGCGTTGATTTTACGCAGCGCACCAATGAGCGGCTGGCGGAAATCCCCGCGTTCAGCTCCGCAGTCGGGGGGAATGCGGGCGGCGGATTAGTCATTTAATCTATTGTTTTTACTCAGCAGTTACCCCGGCGGCGTTCAGGAAGCTTCGGCGGCTTTAGAAGCGGCCGCTTCCCGGCTGCCAAGCAGTTCAGGACGTATCAGTAATTATTTATATAAGCGATTATCCATTAATCCATTCACGTAGAACTGCACGCAGGCGCGCAGCTCGTTGCCGTACTGGCGCAGGACGGCCGGGTTGGGGTTGGTCACCGGCTGATTGGGGATGAAGTGGGTCTGGTACGGGTAGAGCCGCACCGAATTATCGCTTTTCAGCTCGGTCACAAAATC
>JAYWCH010000150.1:0-25578 GCA_043780755.1 Hymenobacter sp. | reverse complement strand
TCGCCGGGGCTATAGTCGTAGAACTGATTTTTTATATGCTTCTCGTAGGTATCGTTGCGAATGATCCCCAGGCCCAGGCCGGTCGATTCGAAGTAGAATACTTCCTCGCGCAGGGCGTGGTAGTAGAGCGTGTGGCAGTGCCCGGCGCGGGCAAAGACGAATCCACCCTGCTCATAGTCAATGATGTAGAGGGAGGAGGTGATGAAGGACGAGCGTTCCAGGCAGTGGATGAGGGCGGTGTTGGCCTGGGCCATGAAGCGGCTGGGGACCGGAAACTTGTCGCGCTCGGTTTTGGCCAGCGGGTTTTCCTGCATCAGGGAGTGGAAAATCCCTTTCATCTGGGCCATGTGGAAGGCGGCGGTCACGCCCTTGCCACTCACGTCGCCGATAATCACGGCCAGCCGCCGACCTGGCAGGTGCAAAAAGTCGTAGAAATCGCCGCCCACTTCCTTGGCCGCCAGCGAGTGCGAGCTGATATCGAACCAGTTATCGGTGGGCAAATCCTTGGGAATGAGGCTTTCCTGGACCTGCGAAGCAATCTTTAATTCCTCCTGGGTCCGTTGGTTTTCCAGCGAAGTGCGAGCCAGCGCCAGGTTTTCGATGCTGAGCACGGCCTGGCTGGTGAAGGTCTGTAGAATGCTGAGGTCCTCGCGATCGAAGGTATGAGGTTCTACTTTAAGTAGATAGAGCATGCCGTAGTCGAAATGCGCGCCCCGCAGGGGCAATTGCAGGAGGGAGCAGAAGTGCTGCGGCGCGCCCACCAACCCGGGCCGGTCGTTGAGATCATTGACGATAAACTCCCCGTTGGACAGCTCGTGGCCGTTGAGGCACAGCCGGATTGCCTCCACCTGCTGGGCCGAAAGATTATGGTACTGAATGGCTTCGGCGGTATCGACCCCAGCGTGGTCGGGGTGGAGCACGAGCCAGGCAGCCTCGGCCTGCACGGTTTCGACCGCCGATTCGAGCAGAATCTGGTACACTTCGGCCGAGGTCTGGCCGCGCTGAATGATCTGAGTGAGGCGTTGCAGGCGCATGATCTCGTTGCGCCGGAGTGAGACCACGTCCGAAATCGGCAGGTTAAACAGCGTCATGAGCAGCCCCATCAAGGCGTAAAAGGCCGAGAAGAAAGCGGTGAGCAGCAAAAAAGCGTACTGTGTCTGGGGTGCAATTAACTGAGGGTCAGCTTGCGTAGTGCGGAAGTACTGGACGAACACCAGAATACTCAACAGCAGGCCGCCCTGGAGCAGGCCCGCCCGCCACTTATCGCGCTGGGTGAGGTAGGCTACCCATTTCTGATGGCCGCTGAGGTAGATGCCGTAGAGCCCCAGCACCGTCATGACCGGAATGCCGACGTAGCCGGGGGGATTAACGCCGAGCAGGCGAAAGAGCAGCGTGGTGCCAAGCAGCAGCTCAAACAGCGTCCATTCCCGTTGCAGCCGGGGCGAGGAGCGAAACAGTACCAGCGCCCGCCACGCGTAGTTGATACGGGCCAGGAAGACGACGAACAACCCCAGGCTGATCGTATAAATACTGCTGAAAAACAGGCTGTTGCTGCTGAAAACCGGCCGCGTCTTAACCAATTGCTCCAGCAAGTGCAGGCCCACGCAGGTCAGGGCCAGCAGGCCCGGCCCTTTCAGCAGGTTGCGCAGCAAGGCGAGAAAAGCCTGGCCCCGCAGGGGCGAGGGCTGGTAGCGGTAGTAGAGGAAAACGCTCAGCACGAAGGCGCCCTGCGCCAGCTGGGTGGTCCATTCCGGCCAGCTGCCCAGCCAGGATCCGGCCCCCGAATGGCTGAGGGCGCTCAGCAGCAGCAGGATCCAGCTGAGCAGACTAAGCGGCAGTAAGAAGGAGCGTATAGGTTGAGGCACAGGCAGAAACTAGGGATGAGGCAAGCGAACCAATCTGCCGCGGCCGGACCGACGCTCAACGGGGGCGCAAGTTAATTGGCGATTTAAAATAAATCGTCTTTTTATACCTCCCATGAGAAAGGGCAACGCCAGCGTAAACCGGCGTTGCCCTTTCATTTACAGGAGGATAACGACCCGGGCCTATCGGCTCGAATAATTCGGGGCTTCGCGGGTAATCTGCACATCGTGCGGGTGCGACTCGCGCAGTCCGGCACCGGTGATGCGCACGAACTGCGCGGCCTGCAGGGCTTCCATGTTGGCGGCGCCCACGTAGCCCATGCCGGCCCGCAAACCGCCGGCCAGCTGATAAATTACTTCCGAAACATTGCCTTTGAAGGGCACCCGGCCCACAATGCCTTCGGGCACCAGCTTCTTCACATCGTCTTCGGCGTCCTGGAAATAACGGTCTTTGCTGCCGTCTTCCATCGCTTCCACCGAGCCCATGCCGCGGTACGACTTGTACTTGCGGCCTTCGTAGATGATGAGCTCGCCGGGTGCTTCCTCGGTGCCAGCCAGCAGCGAGCCGACCATGACGGCGGCGGCACCGCCGGCCAGGGCCTTCACGATATCGCCCGAAAACTTGATGCCGCCATCAGCCACCAGCGAAACGCCGGTGCCCAGCAGGCCGCGCGCAGCTTCGAGCACGGCCGAAAGCTGCGGTACGCCAATGCCGGCGATGATGCGGGTGGTGCAGATCGAGCCGGGGCCTACGCCAACTTTCACGCAGTCGGCGCCGGCATCGGCCAGGGCGCGGGCGCCGGCGGCGGTCGCCACGTTGCCGGCCATGACATCCAGGTTCGGATAAGCCACTTTGATGGCGCGCACGGCATCCAGCACGCCTTTGGAGTGCCCGTGGGCGGTGTCGAGGCTGACGATATCCACGCCGGCTTCCACCAGAGCGGCCACGCGCTGGAGCAGGTCGGCGGTGACGCCCACGGCGGCCCCGACGCGCAGGCGGCCCTGGCCGTCTTTGCTAGCGTGCGGCGTGCGGCGGCGCTTGCGAATGTCTTTATAAGTCATCAGCCCGGCGAGGCGGCCGTCGCTGTCGACCAGCGGCAGCTTGTCGACTTTGCTGTCCTGCAAGAGCTGTTCGGCTTCGGCCTGATCGATGCCGGCGGGGGCCGTAACGAGGTGGACCAGCGGAATCATGACCGTGGTGACGGGCAGCGCCAGGTCTTTTTCAAAGCGCAGATCGCGGTTGGTCAGAATGCCTTGCAGGCGGCGGTCGGCGGTAATGATGGGGATGCCGCCGATGTCGTGCTTGCGCATTAGCTGGCGGGCATCGCCGAGGGTGGCGGTGGGGGGCAGGGTGAAGGGATCCTGAATCAGGGCCGACTCGCTGCGCTTGACGCGCCGCACCTGTTCGGCCTGCGCCTTGATCGACATATTCTTGTGAATAATGCCCAGCCCGCCTTCCTGCGCCAGGGCAATGGCCATATCCGATTCGGTGACGGTGTCCATCGCCGCCGAGATGAGGGGGGTTTGCAGCCGGATGTTAGCGGTGAGGCGGGTGCCAGTGTCGCAGTCACGAGGCAGAACTTCGGAGTACGCCGGGAGCAGCAGTACATCGTCGTAAGTCAGGGCCTCGAAGGCAATTTTAGGGAGTGCGGAATCCGCCATAGCAAAAGGGGTTGGGAGTAGGGGCCTTTTGCGGGACGAAGGTACGGCGGGGAAATCGACTGGCGCGCCCGGCCGGAAGCCCGGCGCCGATTATTTTTTCCCGCTCCTGGGCAGATTGCCGGGCGGGCTGGGGTAAATAGTTGGCCGGGGAAGAATCAGTCCGGTTTCCGAAACAATCTACGGTTCGGATCAGTCTTGTCAGCTACCATTTTACTACAGCAATCTTTATGTCTGATTCCACCTCCAAAACCTGGCTCATCACCGGGGCCTCGTCCGGTTTTGGCGAAGCCCTGGCTACTTATCTGCTGGAAAAAGGCGACCGCGTGGCCGCCACGTTCCGGCAGGTCGGTCAGGCCACCGATTTTACCGCCCGGCAGCCCGGCCACACCTTCGGCGTGGTGTGTGATGTGACCAACGAAGCCCAGGTAAAAACCGCCGTGGCCGACGCCATTGCCCATTTTGACCATATCGACGTGGTCGTGAACAATGCCGGCTACGGCTCCATGGGGAGCATCGAAGAAGTAAGCGCCGAGGAAGTTCACCGGCAGTTCGACGTGAATGTGTTCGGCGTGCTGCACGTGCTGCGGGCGGTTTTGCCGCACTTGCGCGGCCGGCGTTCGGGTCATATTCTTAACATCACCAGCATTGGCGGGCTGCGGGCTTTTCCGGGCGTGGGCGTGTACAATGCCTCCAAGTTTGCGCTGGAAGGGCTGGGCGAAAGCCTGTCGTTGCAACTCGCGCCGCTGGGTATTCACGTCACCAACATCGAGCCAAGCGGCTTCCGGACCAAGTGGGCCGGGGAGTCGGCCACGTTCGCTGATACCCAGATTGAGGACTACCAGTCCACGGTGGGCGCCAACATGCGCGCCATCCAGGGCTACAGCGGCAGCCAGCCCGGCGACCCGGTGCGCGCCGCCCACGCTATGTACGAAGTCGTGCAGATGGCCAATCCGCCCCTGCACCTGCCCCTGGGCAAAGCCGCCGTGAAAGGCGCCCGCGAAAAAGTCGCCAGCCTGAGCAAGGAGCTGGAGCAATACGCCGCCATGGGTGACGCCGCCGATTTCCCGGCCGGCGAATAAACTGCCTGTCAATCAAGTCATAAAGCCCCGGCCTGCTCGTAAAAGAGCAGTTGCCGGGGCTTTTGGCGTGGCGGCTGGGTGGCCGGCGTATCTTCGCCCATGCCTTTTTCCGCCAACGATTTCGAAGCCACTTCCTGGGAAGATTTGCAGCGGCTGCTCTTTCAGGACACTTGGGATGAGCGCATCGGGCGGTTCCGGTCGCCGTTCGTGTACCGGGGCGGACGCTCACGCTATTATCAGCTCGAAACCAGCTTGCAGCGGCTCGGCGGCGATTATCACCTGTTGGAGCACCACTTGCTGCGCAACTTTCGCAAGTACGCCCGCGATACTACCATGCCCGTGCAAGCGGCCAGCACCTGGGATTGGCTGGCCCTGGCCCAGCACCACGGGCTGCCCACCCGGCTCCTCGACTGGACTTACTCGCCCTATGTGGCCCTGCACTTCGCCACCGACGACCTCGATTCCTACCACGAAGACGGCATTATCTGGGCCCTCAACTACGTGAAAGCCGCCGAACACCTGCCCCAGCGCCTGCGTCAGGCCCTGCAGCTGGAGGGCTCCAACGTCTTTACTTCCGAGCTGCTCCAGCCGGTGAGCAGCAGCCTGCGCGAGCTGGAAGAATTGCAGGCCGAGCCCTACGTCCTGTTCCTGGAGCCGCCCAGCCTCGACGCCCGCATCGTGCACCAGTACGCGCTTTTTTCGCTGATGAGCACGGCCCAAAGCGTCCTGCACGACTGGCTGACCGACCGGCCCGATCTGTATTTTCGCATCATTATTCCGGCCCGCCTCAAGTGGGAAGTGCGCGATAAGCTTGACCAGGCCAACATTACTGAGCGCGTGCTGCTGCCCGGTCTGGGTGGGCTCAGCCGCTGGCTGCACCGGCACTATTCGCCGGCCCGGGGCCGGCCCGCCAGCGGGCCGGGCAGTGAGCTGCCGGGGTAGCGCGGTTTGCCGGGGAATGAAGGTTTGAAAAAAAACTACTGCCCCAGCCGCCGCTTGGTGAGTTTGGTCGGGATGTGTTCCATGGGCTTGTCGGGCCAGGGATGGCGGGGGTAGCGGCCTTTCAGATCCTTGCGCACCTCGAAGTAGCCGCGCTCCCAGAAGCTGCGCAAATCGCGGGTGACCTGCGCCGGCTTGCCGCCCGGCGAGAGCAGGTGCAGGAGCAGCGGCACGCGCCCACCGGCCACGGTCGGGGTGGCGGTCAGGCCGAATAATTCCTGGAGCTTCACGGCCAGGACGGGCGCGGCGGGATCGCTGTAATCGAGGGTAATGTGCGAGCCGCTGGGGACTTCCAGCGCGGCCGGCGCGAGGCGGTCGAGGAGCTGGCGCTGGTTCCAGCCGCCGGGGAGGCGTGCTAGCAGTGGCTCGGTCAGGTCGAGGCGCTGCACGTCGGTCAGGGTTTTGAGCCCGACGAGGTGCGGGCCGAGCCACTCAGGCAGCTCCCGCGCCAGGGTGTCATCATCGAAAGCCGGCCAGTCTTCCATCTGATTTTCAGCCGCTCCTGCATTCAGGAAATACCCCCGCAGAAATTCCAGCCGCTGCCGGAGCTGCTGCGCCCCGGTCGTCCAGTTCAGCTTGCCCAGGCCCGCTTCCTGCAAATACGCCAGCAGCGCCCGCGCCACCAACGCTGCCTCCGGCTGCCCGATCACCGTTTCCGTCAGCAGCAGCGCCCCCAGCCGGCGCACGCGGCGGCCGGTCACGCGTTGAGCCCCGGTGTCGTAGCGCACTTCGTCGGTGGTGGTAATCTGATCGGCGAAGGCCAGCTCCAATTCGTTCAGGGCCAGTGGGGCGGCGAGCGTGGCGCGCGGCGCGGCCGCGGTGCCCGCCAAATGCGCCACCGCAAAAAACTGCGCCTGCGGGTCAACCTCGGTCGTATTCAAACTTACCCGCTGACCCGTGATGAGGCGCAGCCGGTCCGGGGTTTCGCGTTGGGCCAGCCGGTCGGGGTAGGCCAGGGCGGTGAGCAGGCCGACGGGGGCGTTGTTGATTGCCGCCGGAGTGGCCAGGCCGGAACTCAAGCCCAGCCGGCCGGTCAGGTTGCGGGCCACTTCGCGCGCCCGTTGCAGCGTGGCCGGGTGCAGGGCCAGGCCGGGCAGGGGAGGCCGGCCACTGGCCAGCGCTTCGAGGCGCAGCCGTAGGTCGGGCGGCGGGGGGCGGGTGTCGGTGGGGGCGGCCCAGCGCAGCAGGTCGCGCTCGGCCAGCAGCGCGGCCAGGGCGGCGGCGGCCGCGCCGTGGCCAAGCTCCTGGCCGCGCACAACGAGGTGGCCCAGTCGGGGCGGCAAGCCTAGCGCCGCCAGCTGCCGGCCGTGCGCGGTAGGCTTCAATTGGAAGGCTGCCGAATCGCTCGCTGATTCTCCTTTTCGCCCCGGTAATTCAACCTCCTCCAACGCCCCCAGGCGGAGCAGCAGTTCGCGGGCCTGACCGAACGCAGCGGCCGGAGGTACATCCAGCCAGCGGAGGCTACTGGGGTCGGCCGCGCCCCAGAGGGCCAGCTCCAGCACCAGTCCGCCGAGGTCGGCGGTGTGGATTTCGGGGGGGCGGTGGGCCGGGAGGTTGTGGTGTTCGGCTTCGGTCCAGAGGCGGTAGCAGGTGCCGGGAGCCAGGCGGCCGGCGCGGCCCCGGCGCTGATCGGCGGCGGCGCGGGCCACGGGCACGGTTTCCAGGGTGGTGAAGCCGGTGCGGGGTACGAAGCGCGGCACCCGCGCAAAGCCGCCATCGATAACCACCCGCACACCCTCGATGGTCAGGCTGGTTTCGGCAATGCTGGTGGCGAGAATGACTTTGCGCCGGCCGGCGCGGGCCGGGCGCAGGGCCGCGTCCTGAGTTTCGAGCGGCAACTCGCCGTGCAGCAGGTGCATATCGACATGATCGGCCAGGGAATCGGTGAGCTTGCGGGCGCTGCGCTGCAAATCGCCCACGCCGGGCAGAAACACCAGAATATCCCCTTCGTGGGCATTCAGCGCGGCCCGGACCTGCGCGGGCACCAGCTCAGCCAGCCGCTCGGTGGGCCGGGTGGGCAGGGCGGTGGTCCGGCGCGGGTCCAGGTAATGGGTATCAATGGGAAACAAAAAACCGGCCGACGACACCACTGGCGCGGGCAGCCACTGGCCCAGCCGTTGGGCCTCCAGCGTGGCACTCATGATGAGGATGCGCAGCTCGGGCCGCAGCACGGCCTGCGCGTCCAGGGCCAGGGCTAGGCCCAGATCCGCATTCAGACTCCGTTCGTGAAACTCGTCAAACACCACGGCCGCCACGCCTTCCAGCGCCGGGTCGTCCTGAATCATGCGCGTCAGAATTCCCTCAGTAATAACCTCCACCCGGGTTTCCTTCGACACCCGGCTGTCCAGCCGCACCCGGTAGCCGATGGTGCGGCCCACCGGCTCGCCCAGCAGCTGCGCCAGGCGGGCCGCAGCCCCGCGCACGGCGAGCTGGCGCGGTTCCAGCACCAGGATTTTATCGGCCGGCTGGCGCCAGGGCGCGGCCAGCAATTCCAGCGGCACCACCGTGGTTTTGCCCGCGCCGGGCGGCGCCTCGAGTACCACGCGGCTGTGCGCGGCCAGGGCCGCCCGCAACGCGGGCAGCGCCGCAAGAATGGGCAGATCGGGCAGCGGCGGCAGGATAAAAGTGGACTTCACCGGCCAAAATTACACCCGCTGAATCGGCCACAGCTCCACGCTCACCGTCCCGCCGGCGTGGATCAGGGGCGCGCCGGCGGGCGTGGGCAGGCCGTGGCTTTCAATCAGCGTGGAATCGTACTCCAGGATCCGGGCCGAGTGCAGGGGCCAGGGCGCGTGCGCAATGCGGCCTTTGTAGAGCTTGGTTTGCGCCTTATTGCTGGTGTAAAGGCAGTAGCGCTCGGTGAGGAAGAAGACCAGCGAGCCGGGCTCAACCGGCGGCAGGAGCGGGCCAACCTGCCAGGTAGCGCGAAAATGGGCGCCCGCAAAACCCCGGTGGGTCCGCTCGGCACTGAACTCCAGGTGCTTCGGGCCGGGCCGGTTCAGGCGCATGGTGGCCCGCAGGTAGGGTAGGTTGAATACCGTGCGGGCCAGCCACACGGCCAGCGGATTGGTGGCATCGAGCGAAAAAAACCACACGCCCGGCACGCCGTCGAGGTGGACGTAGGTGCGCACGTTCAGCTCCAGAAACTCGCTGGCTCCCGGTACCGGCGGACTGAAGCGGGTGCGCACCTTCGACATGAAAAAAGGGACGATGGCCAGCCAGGCCGTGCCGTCGTGGGTATCGATTTGCAGCCGGGGCGGCAGGTGGGGCTGCAACAGCGCCGCCGGCACCGGCCAGTGCAGAAACAGTAGATCGCCCCATTCCTGGCGGAGCAGCGGCGGGCCGGCGGGCCGCTCGCGCATGGCCAGACGGCCGGCCAGCGTGGGCGCGGCCGAAGCGGTCAGGACGGGGGCGGGCGATGGAAAGTCAGACATATACAGCAGCTTGAAAGCCTTCACAACAGCTGACGGCGGCAAATGGCGCACCGATCCGCCCGATTACGCCTGCCTTCTCAATAGCGCGGAAAAGTCGGGTCGACTAGCATCGTCCAGGCGTCGACGCCGCCGCGCAGGTTCAGCACGTTGGTGCGGCCCAGGCGGTGGCGCAGGTAGCCCAGCGCCTGGGCCGAGCGCACGCCGTGGTGACAAATAAGCACAACCGCCCCGTCGAGGCGGATTTCGGCGGCCCGGCGCGGCACCTCATCCAGGGGCAGGTGCAGGCTGCCGGCGAGGTGGCCGTAGTCGAACTCGTCGGTCTCCCGTACGTCCACCAGCTGCAGGTTGTCGCCGGCCTGCAGGCGGCGGTACAGTTCTTCGGGGCTAATTTCCAGGGAGGCGCTTTCCATTACTTGCTTGGTTAAGCCGTAAAATTAGGTCCGCCCCGGCCTACCTTGCGACTCCCGCCTCCTCGTTTCCGTTGGTCACCCTGCTTCAATCCGATTTCCTGCTCGCGACCCTCGCGGCCGTGCGCACCACCGGCCCGCTCGAAGTGGCCGGTGTGGTCACGGGCGTGGCCTGTGTGTGGCTGGCGGCCCGCAACTCAATCTGGAATTTCCCCTTCGCTATCATCAGCTGCGGGCTGTATCTGGTGGTTTTCGGGCGGGCCCGGCTCTATTCGGACGCCGGTTTGCAGGTTGCTTTTATCGCGCTCTCGGTTTATGGTTGGGTCGAATGGCTGCGGGGCGCGGCCCCGGCCGGCGCCGCGGCGGCCCCGGCGCGGCCTATCACGCGCACTTCGCGACGGGTGGCGCTCGGGCTGCTGGCGGCGGGCCTGGCGTACGCCCTGGGCGCCGGCTTTGGCTTCGCCCACACCGATGCCGCGCTGCCGTACTGGGACAGCACGACTACGGCCATCAGCCTGGCGGCGCAGCTGCTGCTCTCGCGGCGGAATATTGAAAACTGGCTGTTGTGGATTGGCGTCGACGTGGCCTACGTCGGCATGTACTGGCACCGGCACCTGTTCCTCACCAGCGCGCTGTACGCCGTCTTTCTGGGGCTGGCCGTGTACGGCTACTGGCAGTGGCGCCGCGAGCTGGCGGCGCAGGAGCAGCCCCTGGCTCCGGCAATTACTACTTAAACGTTTGCTGCGAATCTCCCTCACCGGCCCCGAATCCACGGGTAAGTCGACGCTGGCCGCCCGGCTGGCAGCGCACTACGGTACGAGCTTCGCCCCCGAGTTTGCCCGCGAATACCTGGCGGCCACCGGCCCGCAGTACACCCTCGCTGATCTCGAAAAAATAGCCCGGGGTCAGCTGCAGGCCGAATCCGCCGCCACCGCCCAGGCCCGGCGAGTGGTGTTTTTTGATACGGATCTGCTGGTAATAAAAATCTGGGCCGGGCACGCTTTCGGCACTTGTCCGGCGTGGATCAGCCACCACCTCGCCCGGTACCCGTACGATCTTG
Organism: Hymenobacter sp.; assembly: GCA_043780755.1. GTDB lineage: Bacteria > Bacteroidota > Bacteroidia > Cytophagales > Hymenobacteraceae > Hymenobacter. Next base: position 15,075 of record JAYWCH010000150.1, on the reverse strand, counting down.
TGTTGCTCCTGGGCGTCGATCTGCCCTGGCAGCCCGATCCGCTCCGCGAACATCCGCACCAGCGGCAGTATTTCTACAATCTTTATCAGCGCGAACTGCGGGCGGGAAAATCGCCTTTTGCCGAAATCTCCGGCGCGGGCGACCAGCGTTTCGTCCAGGCGTGCGCGCTGGTGGATGAGCGCCTGCGCGGAGTCATTTTGCCGCCCGTTTCATAAGAAGCTGTTTATGTTAATGAGCATGACGTTTCGAGATGATTTTTAGCTAACTCAAATAACTTCTAAGGGAAAATTATGACCCCTGCCCCAACTTCCTGCGCGCTCATTTCGTCCACCTGCCGCGCCACTTTTGCCACTCGCGGTGCCGAGCTCACCAGCCTGCTCGCGCCCGCCACCGGCCTCGAATACCTCTGGACGGCCGATCCCGCCGTGTGGGGGCGGCACGCCCCGCTGCTATTCCCGCTGGTGGGCCGCCTGCCCGATGATACTTACTACCACCAGGGCCGGGCCTACCAGCTGCCCCAGCACGGTTTTGCCCGCGACCAGGAGTTCACGGTTCTGCACCAGAGCCCGACCCAGCTCGTTTTTCAATTGCTGTCGGGCGCGCAGACGCTGCCGGTTTTCCCCTTCGCTTTCGAGCTGCTTGTTACCTACACCCTGCGGGCGGCGGTGCTCACGGTCGGTTGGCAGGTCCGAAATCCGGCTGCTGATCAGCCGTTATTATTCAGCATCGGGGCGCATCCGGCCTTCCGCTGCCCGCGGCTGCCGGGAGAAGTATTCGAGGATTATTTCTTTGAATTTGATCATCCCGTTACGTTGGAGCGCTACCTTTTGCGCGGCGGCCTGCTCACGGGCGAGACTGCTCCGGTAATGACGGCGGCGAGCGAATTGCCGTTCAGCGATGAATTATTTGCCGATGACGCCCTGGTTTTTAAGCACTATGACTTCACGCGCCTGACCCTGCGCTCGCGCCAGTCGGCGCATTTTGTCCGGGTGCAGTTCAATGGTTTTCCCTACCTCGGCCTTTGGACCAAAGGGCCCGGGGCGGGTTTCGTGTGCATCGAGCCCTGGCAGGGAGTGGCCAGCCCCGTGGGCGAGCCCGGCGAGTTGGGCGAGAAGGAAGGCATCCTGACGCTGGCGCCCGGCCGGGAATTTTCGGCCAGCTACAGCGTTGAAATAGGCTGATCAATGCGGATCGGATCCGGATCAATCAGCCTATTAATAAATCAGTTAAACGCCAACCCGGGGCTTATTGTAGTCAGGCTCCCAGTCGTTGATAGGGCGCGAAATGCCGGGCGGCAGGTCCAGATCGGGCAGGCCCGGATCGCGGGGTTCGCCGCCGTCGTCGTCCCCATCGCTGGGCGGAGGCGGGGGCATTGCCCGACGACGACGCGGCAGCACCAGCACAAATACAAAAAAGGCGCAAAAAGCAAGTGCGTAGATAAGGCTGATCATGGCAAAGGGGGCTGAAGCGGTGGGCACTCTACAACGCAGGTTCCCGGTCCGGCGTTGCACCGACCGACGTCCCTAAATTAACTGACTTTCAGCAAACCCGCACTATTTTCCGCGTGCCGATCCTGAAAATCTGTCGTGGTACTCAGAACCCCACCTCCGGCCGGTTTGTTACCTTTGTCCCGGCATTTTCATGTGCGGCTCATTTCCCGGGATTTCTGCCCCCCGCCGCCACCCGTTTTTACTTCGCTTTTCCCTCCACCTCCCGTTCCCACCCTCATGTCCTCCGAAGCCGACGTTCTTTCTCCCCAGGCCAAAGCCCACACTGCCCAGAAGGGCAGCACCAACGCCAACGGCTTCACCGATTATTTCGATCTCGACGGCCTGCTCACGGAAGAGCACCTGCTCATCCGCCAGAGCATCCGCGATTTCGTGAAAAAAGAGATTTCGCCCAACATCGAACAATGGGCGCAGGACGCGCATTTTCCCTCGGAAATCGTGCGCAAGTTTGGCGACGTGGGCGCTTTCGGCCCCACCATTCCCCAGGAATACGGCGGCGGCGGGCTCGACTATATCAGCTACGGCCTCATCATGCAGGAGATTGAGCGCGGCGATTCTGGCATGCGCTCCACGGCCTCGGTGCAGGGCTCGTTGGTCATGTTTCCGATTTACGCCTACGGCTCGGAGGAGCAGCGCCACAAATTTCTGCCCAAGCTGGCTTCCGGCGAGTGGCTGGGCTGCTTCGGCCTCACCGAGCCCGACCACGGCTCGAACCCCGGCGGCATGACCACTCGCATTGAGGACAAGGGCGATCATTACCTGCTTAACGGCGCCAAGCTCTGGATTTCGAACTCGCCCGAGTGCCAGGTGGCGGTGGTGTGGGCCAAAAATGAGCAGGGCCGCATTAAGGGCGTCATTGTGGAGCGCGGCATGCCCGGCTTCAGCACGCCCGAGATTCACAACAAGTGGAGCCTGCGCGCCAGCGTCACCGGCGAGCTGGTATTTGAGGATGTGAAAATTCCCAAGGAAAATATTCTGCCCAACATCGAAGGATTGCGCGGCCCGCTCTCCTGCCTCGATTCGGCCCGTTTCGGCATTGCCTGGGGTGCCATTGGCGCGGCCATCGACTGCTACGAGTCAGCCCTGAAGTACTCGCTGCAGCGCGAGCAGTTCGGCCAGCCCATCGGCGGTTTTCAGCTCCAGCAGAAGAAACTGGCCGAGATGATTACCGAAATCACCAAAGCCCAACTCCTGGCCTGGCGCCTGGGCGTGCTCAAAAACGAAGGCAAGGCCACCAGCGCCCAGATCAGCATGGCCAAGCGCAACTCCGTCGAGATGGCGCTGCACGTGGCCCGCGAAGCCCGCCAGATCCACGGCGGCATGGGCATCACCGGCGAGTACCCCATCATGCGCCACATGATGAACCTCGAATCGGTGATCACCTACGAGGGCACGCACGATATTCACCTGCTGATTACGGGTGCGGATATCACGGGTATTCAGGCTTTTAAGTAGAAGAGATCGATCATTTTTTGATGATGCCTACGAGTCATGCAGAGCGTAGCGAAGCATCTCGCGTGGACGACTAACTTGATCGTTGTTGATTACTCGTCCACGCTAGATGCTTCGCTACGCTCTACATGACGGCTCTGGTCTGGGAAAAGGTCAATAGATCTGTAGCCTGGGGTCGCGCACAAAAACGGCCGCTTCAGCAATGAAGCGGCTGTTTTTGTGCGCGCCTGGCTGACCCGTTGTCAGCCGGCGCGGAAGTTAGGATGCGGTCATAAAATCTCATCCGGCCCCACCCGCAGTCTGCGGCGTAATTTGGTGCCATGAAGAACCCTGCCGCTGCTGCCCCCGTTGCCGAACCGCTCGTGCTGCTCGAATGCCTCGTGGCCGGCACTTCTCACCGCCCCAACCTGGAAAAATTTGAGCCGGAGCTGAAAGTCGGCCAGGCCCTGCTGCTCACCCGCGAGGCCGATAGCCACTACGACGACTGGGCCGTGCAGGTCCACACTGCGCCCGCCACCGATCCGGCCAACGTCTGGCTCGGCTACCTGCCCGAAGGCCGCAACGAAACCGTAGCCCGCCTGCTCGACGCCGGCAAAAACCTCAGCGCCCGCCTCAACCATAAATCCTGGGAAACCGACTGGCTGCACCTCGACATTGAAGTGCTTCTGCACGAATAAAATCCGATATTCAGGGCGAGAGAGGAGCTTTTTTGCGGTTAATGCAGTTTCTCATTCGGTTAGTAATAATGACCAGTAAATTTAGCAACTATATTTATGCGCGAAGCCTTTCTCACCGGCGACAATGATAATTTCGACGCCACCGACAAGGATATTGACAAGGCCCTGCGGCCGCTTTCCTTCGACGATTTTACGGGGCAGGAAAAGATTCTGGAAAACCTAAAGGTGTTCGTGGCCGCCGCCAAGCTGCGCGGCGATGCCCTCGACCACGTCCTGTTGCACGGCCCCCCCGGCCTGGGCAAAACCACGCTGTCCCACATCATTGCTAACGAGCTGGGCGCGAGCATCAAGATGACCTCCGGGCCGGTGCTCGACAAACCCAGCGACCTGGCCGGACTGCTCACCAATCTGGAGCCGCACGACGTCCTTTTTATCGATGAAATTCACCGCCTCAATCCCGTGGTGGAAGAGTACCTGTACTCGGCGATGGAGGATTATCGGATTGACATCATGCTGGATTCGGGCCCTAATGCCCGTTCGGTGCAGATTTCGCTCTCGCCCTTCACGCTGGTGGGGGCTACCACCCGATCGGGAATGCTCACGGCGCCGCTGCGGGCCCGCTTCGGCATCAGCGCCCGGCTCGAGTATTATGACTCCAAGCTGCTGACTACCATTGTGCTGCGCTCGGCCGAGATTTTGGGTACGCCCATTCATGACGATGCGGCGTTTGAGATTGCCCGCCGCTCGCGCGGCACGCCGCGCATTGCCAACAACCTGCTGCGCCGCACCCGTGACTTCGCCCAGATCAAGGGAGACGGCACCATTACCGTCGAGATCGCCCAGTTCGCCCTCAATGCCCTCGACGTGGATTCCCGCGGCCTCGACGACATGGACAAGCGCATTCTGACCACCATTATCGACAAGTTTAAGGGCGGTCCGGTGGGCATCAGCACCATCGCCACGGCCTGCGGTGAGGAAGGCGAAACCATTGAGGAAGTGTACGAGCCGTTTCTGATTCAGGAAGGCTACATCAAGCGCACCTCCCGGGGTCGGGAGGCGACTGAGGCAGCTTATCAGCACCTGGGCCGCCTGCTGCCCCAGCACATGCGCGGCAATAGCAGCGACCTGTTCGCGGAGATTACACAGGGATAGTTCTTCTCCCTGTCTGTCATCCTGAGCTTGCGAAGGACCTTATCACGCCGGAACGATTGAATTACTGCCAGTCGTTCCGGCGTGATAGGGTCCTTCGCAAGCTCAGGATGACCTGTTTTTATGGTTTCCTTTGCCCCATGCCCATGATCCCTCAGTCCCACTGGACGTCCTTCATCAAGCGCCGCGCCACGGAGCTGGGCTTCATGGCCTGCGGAATTTCCCGGGCCGAATTCCTAGAAGAAGAAGCCCCGCGCCTCGAAACCTGGCTCACCCGCCGCATGAACGGCCGGATGGGCTACATGGAAAACCATTTCGACAAGCGCCTCGACCCGCGCCTGCTCGTGGACGGCGCCAAATCGGTGATTTCCCTGCTGCTCAACTACTACCCCGCGCCAGAGGATCAACAGCCGGATGACACGCTGAAAATCAGTAAGTACGCCTACGGCCGCGACTATCACTTCGTCATCAAAGACAAGCTGAAAACCTTGCTGGCCGACATGGAAGCGGAAATCGGCGCCATCGGCGGGCGGTGTTTCGTGGATTCGGCGCCGGTGCTCGACAAGGCCTGGGCCAAAAAAAGCGGCCTGGGCTGGGTGGGCAAAAACTCGAACCTGATAACCCCGGGCAGCGGCTCGTTCTACTTCATCGCCGAGCTGATTGTGGACGTGGAGCTGGATTACGACGGCCCCATCCGTGACTACTGCGGCACCTGCACCAAGTGCCTCGACGCCTGCCCGACCCAGGCCATTACCGAGCCCTACGTGGTGGACGGCAGTAAGTGCATCAGCTATTTCACCATCGAGCTGAAGGATCAGATTCCGACCAATGTGGCCGGGCAGTTTGGCAACTGGGTTTTCGGCTGCGATATCTGTCAGGATGTGTGCCCGTGGAATCGCTTCGCCCAGCCGCACCAGGAGCCCCAGTTTCAGGCGCACCCCAGCCTGAAAGACCTGACGCCCGGCGACTGGCGCGAAATCACCCACGAGCTATTCACGGAGCTGTTCCGGCAGTCGGCCGTGAAGCGCACCGGCTACGAGGGCCTGAAGCGCAACATTAAGTTTGTGACAGGCGAGCCGAACGAATCGGTCGGGGGATTTTCGGAGGAATAAGCAGCCGGGGCGGGCGGCGGTTAAAGGCCGGCGGGCATTTCACTCAGTTGGAAATCGCCGAAAACGCGCTTCAGCACCTTGCGGTAAATGCGGGCGAACTGCTGGTAGCACCAGCTGCGGAAGTCGGGTACTTCCGTCGGCATCAGCATTTTGAGGGACTTGCGGAGTTCTTTTTCAAACAGCGCCTTGTTGAAACTGACTTTGAGCAGAATCATTTTCACGTAGTCTAGCATCGGGAAAGATTACAAGCAGTAGTGAAAAAATAATACAATGGAGCGGCGATACGCTTGGCGAAGCAGACGGCCAACCCCGGGATATGAAAGATACAACCGGGAAGCAAGGCTTCATCGCCGCCGGCACCCCGCCCCGCCTACCGTCGGCTCCAATACGCGAAAAGGGTGGCCTGAGCCACCCTTTTGCGCAAAAAAGCCACAATCTTATAGTGGAGCTTAGCTGAATAGATTCAGCGCGGCGGTTGCCACGGCGCTGCTCAGCGGCTCATCAAATGCCTCAACCAGCGCCGTATCGTGGACGGCGGTGTTGTTGAGAATAGTCAGAAACTTGCCAAACGGCACCGGCACGCCCGTAACCAGATACTGTACGGAATTCGCTTCGCCGCCGGTCGCCGCCGTGGTCAAAACCTGAGCGGCGGCGGGGCGGGCAATCACGGCATCGGTATCGCTGGGCCAGTTTTTGACGATCGCGCCCCGGCCGCGCCGCAGCCCGCGCACGTGGGCCGAGTGCCGCGCCTCCACGGCGTGCATGCGCAGCACGGCATTGGAAAGCTGAACGTCGTAGTTGATGATGAAAGCCTGCGTTTTGTAGAGGCGCACGCCCAGGTCCTCCAGCTGCTGAGCCAGGCCCAGGAAGCTGTCGTAGTCGCTGAGCACATTCGGGAACAAGACCGGGTTGCTCGCCACGTTGTGCCGGCCGCTGAAATCGAAGGTCGGCATAGCCGGCACCAGGGCGCCGGTCGCCTGCAGCGCCTGGGTCAGGAACGCGGTGTGCTCCGTCTGGTGCACTTGTAGGCGCTGAAAATCAGCGAGTTGTGCAGCGGGAATCAACCCCGATACGCCTAGCGCTTGGGTATAGAAGGCCAGCTGCACCCGTTCGAGCAGCAGCAGTTGCGCTACAGCATCGTAGGATGTGTCTTTGGTGCCGGCGGTAGCCGCCAGCGAACCCAGCGCCAAGGGCAGAGCCGCCACGGCAACGCGGCCCAACTGCTGGAACATGGCGCGGCGCGGGGCCGGCGCGGACGAATCAGGAGTAGCCGCCAGGTGATCGAGAAGGGAAATCAGCTTCATACGGGAACGGGCAGATTGGCCACGGAAATAACGTAAGGGGCAAAGAAGGGCGCCAGGGCCGTCATGGCATCAACCGGGGCGATGGTGATGGCCTGACCAGCGAGCAGGTGGCCGACGGGCTGCACAACGTCATCGTTGGCAAACGAGCCGGGCGTGAGCAGATCGCGCACCGTGGCCGCGTGCCGGGCGTGAACCGACGACATTTTCAGCAGCAGCGTCTGCTGCAAAGTCGTCGTCAACACCGACAGCAGCGGCGGGTAGGCTGCTGTAGTCAGGTCCTCCAGCTGTTTGGCCGCCGCCAACACCCCGGCCCGGGTGGTGAGGGTGAACGAGGTGAGGTTGAACCCGAAGTCGGTGGGGAAAAGCACCGTTACGCCGGTCGGATCGATCGCGTACCGGATCAGCTCGCGGTAGATGACTTCGTGGTCGCGCAGATCGGTGAAGATGGCGAGCTCGTTGGCCGTCAGGTCGACGGGAGGCACGGTCACGACTTGCTGATACGTAGTGGCTTGCGCCAAAGCCAGCAGGTAGGCGTAGTAGAGCAGACCCGGGTTGCCGGCGGGAAGGGTGAGCTGGTGCGGATCGGCCACGGCGGGCGTTGGCGTGGTGGTGGTGCAGCCCGCGGCTACCAGCGCCACGGAGGCTGCCGAAGCTGCCGAAACCCGCAAAAACAAGCGTCGCCCCAGCGACTGCTCCCGCCAGGCGGGCAAAAATGAGTGGTCAGACATTCGTAGATTATTCAAGCCAGCCCCTCGCCCGAGACTCCGGACGTTAGCCATGGCAAAGGTACTCGTTACCCGTCTATTGGTTGCAAAGCCCAAAAAACAAAGCCAGCGTCGCGTAGGCGGCCCCGGCTCGGTTTTTTATCGTTGTTGTGAGAGTGAGCCGCTGTCTGATTAAGCTCCGGCCAGACCGCCGGCGCGTGAGGCGTCGAGCACCTCCGCCGCCTGCAGGTATTCATCGAACGCCGCCGCCGCATCCTCCGGGTTGTACTGATTGGTGAAGGCCGTAGGGATGGGCAGGTTCGACTGCGTCACGTTGCTTTCCGTGGGGCTGGCCGTGGTGTAGGCCGGAATGCCGTAGCCGAAAGGCGTTGCCGTAGAGGTCGGGCCGCTCACGCCGCTGCCGTAGGTGGGGTCCGTCGCCAGGTCATCGTTGGTGATGCTCACCCAGGCCCGCTGCCCGCGCAGGAGGCGGATGTGCGCCGCGTGCCGGGCTTCGACGGAGTGAATTTGCAGGGCCGTAGTGAGCAGCGCCGTGCCGAGCAGCTCCACGGCGCGGCCTTTGTAGGCCCGCACGCCGGTGTCTTCCAGCAGCTGCGCCACGCGAAGCTGCGCCGGAAAATCAGCCAGGCTTTTGAAGGTGGCCGCTTTGAAGGTGATGCCCGTAATCGGCTTGCCGCCGAGGCCGGAAATGGCTGTATTCAGCAGGGTTACGTGCGAGTCCTCGTGTTTTTTAATCTGATTGATCGCGGCCTGATTCGCGGCGGCCGTCCCGGCAAAGGGGGCGGAAGCAATGACTTTCTTGTAGAAATCCTGCTCCAGCAGCTCCAGCGTCAGGGCGTATTGCAGGATGTCGGTCGCGGTTGAAGTAGTCCCGGCGTAAGCTTTCTGAAACAGCGCGCTCAGGAACAGGGGCGTGGCGGCCAGGGCCGATTTGCGCGCCACTTTGCCCAGGGAGCTGAACACGGCGCGGCGCGAATCGAAGCGGTCCAGAACGTCGGGATCCACTTCCGAAAGCTGGTCAATTATCTGAAAGAAATTCATAACAAAAGCTGATTGCGAAGAAAGGAATGGGCCTAAACGCCGACCGAGCTGGCGTCGAGCTGCTGGACGATATAGGGCTGCACGGCGGCCAAGACCAGCACCGGAGTCAGGGCTTTGTCGAGGCCGGTAGTGGGGTCGATCTGGTCATCGGCGGCAAAGGAGCCGGGCAGGATCAGGTCGCGGATGAAGGCGGCGTGGCGGGCTTCCACCGACACAATCTGGCCGGCGAGCAGCAGATAGGCGGGTGATTTGAACAGCATGCCGGCGCCGTTGTAGGCGGCCACGCCCAGATCTTCAAAAGCTTTGGCGGCGTCCAGAATGCCCAGCTTGGTATCGGCCGGTAGCTTGGTGCGCTTGGTGAAATCGATATTCGTGAAGTTGGGAGTCAGATCCTGCAACAGCTTACCAGGAAAGTCCCGATTGATGGCCGCCTTCAGAAAGTCGCGGTGAATGGCTTCGTGGTTGGCGATTTCGTTGAAATACGTCGTTTCCGTGGCCGAGAGCCCCGTGCCGGTGGCGGCCATGACTACGGCGTAGAAAGCAGCTTCGAGCTGCTCCAGCGCATAGGCCAGGTTGAGTACGCCCACATCGCCGGCGCCGAGATTAACGGGCGCGGCGGGCGCTACGGTCACATCTTTGGAGCAACCGGCTAAAATCAATGCCGTGGCCCCGGCGGTCGCCCCGGCGTATTTAAAGAACGAGCGCCGTTGGATGGGCATACGCAGCGGCTGGTCGCCAGTCGGCTCGTTAAAACCGCTCGGGTGTTGATCAGAAGACATGGGATAGGGGTAATTAAAAAGGCCAAGACCCGCCAGTAGGGACGAAGCGCCAGGAAGAAAAAATACCGTTGGGCTGTAAAAGTACTTTGGCAGGCGGGGATGTCCCCGTATTTCCCTCTCCGGCCTAAAGCCGGGCCGGCGGGGCACCCGCCTGCGCCCGCCAGCCAACGGGCGTAGCGCCGTTCAGCTGACCGGTAACGTGGCGGCGGCCGGTCAATTGCTGCGGTCCGAACAATAAAAAAAGGGCCAACCCGCAGGTCAGCCCTTTCACTTTAAACCTGCCAGCCGAAACCGGCCGGCGCTGCTGCTACATCAGGAAGTTGCTGCCGCTCACAACGAACGTACGGGCGATGGTTTTCACCGTCGTCACGTCCAGGGCTTCATCGAAGGCTTCCGAGAAAGCCGAAGCGGGGAAGTTGAGGGCGGCCAGGGCCGTCTGGAGGTTGACGCCACCCTGGGTCACGTTGTCTTCGGCTTCGAACGTCACGCCCGTGGGCGCATTCGTATTGTTGCCTTTGCCATAAATGGCCGCCGTGTACATCGGGGCTGCCCCGCCGTTGTCGGTACCCGAGATCCAGCTTTTAGGAGCCGAATTCAGGTTGCCGGCGACGCCTTGCGAGGCCGTGTTGCTCATCGGGCCGCCGCGGCGCATGGTGCGCAGCCGCGACGCGTGACGGGCTTCCACCGAGTGGATGTTGAGGGCAGCCGTCAGGATATCGCCCGAACCCAGCAGCAGGGGAGCGCCGCCTTTGTAGGCCCGCACGCCCGTGTCTTCCAGCGACTGAGCCACGGCCAGATAGGTGCCGGGATTGATAAATACATCGGCAAACGGACCGGCATTGCTGCCTTTACCGCCGGTAAAATCGAACGCGGCCGCGCCGGGATCGCCTACGGGCGTCAGCTTGGCGGCCGTGATGGCGGCATTCAGAAACTTAACGTGGTTGATCTCGTCGGTCGTGATGATGTTGAGGGCCGTCTGGTTCGAAGCACTGAAACCGGCTTGCAGTGCGGCCGTGCCCTGACCTTTCTTGTAGAAGTACATCTCCAGGTACTCCAGGCTCAGGGCGAAGTTCAGCACATCACCGACGCCGGCGCCGGCGGGCGTCTGGGCGTAAGCTTTGTTAAGAATAGCGCCGAAAGCCAGCGGGATAGCGGCGGCCGAGAGCTTCTTGCCCATGCCGCTCATGTGTTTGAAGATGCTCCGGCGCGAGTCGAGGCGATCATATACTTCCGGGTCCACTTTCTCGATTTCCGAGATAATTTGAAAAATATTCATGGCGATGTAAAGACAGGATTAGAAAAAGGAAAGCGGAATTACATGATGCCCGATACGTCGAGCTTCGAGCCATCGGCCAGGAAAGTGTTGGCGACGGCCATTACATCCGTGGGGGACTTGGAGATCTCCGTGCTATTCGAACCAATCAGCACAATGTCCGAGCCCACGAAGGTGGATTCCTGCACCAGATCGCGGATAATGGCGGCGTGACGGGCTTCGACCGAAACGATTTTACCGGCCAAAGCCAGATAAGCAGCCGACTTGATGAAGCGGCCCGCGCCGTTGTAAGCCGAAACGCCCAGGTCTTCGAACGACTTAGCGGCGCTCAGTACGCTGGTGCGGTCGCCGAAGTTGATCTTGGAAAAATCAGGCGTCAGCGCTTTGATGGCATTCGTACCAAGGGCGGCCTTGAAGAATTCGCGGTGAATGACTTCGTGGTAGTACAGGTCGTCGAGGATTTGCTTTTCGGCCGTGCCGGCGCCCAGGCCGGTATAGTACGAGCCCCCACGCACCATGGTGTAGAAAGCGGCTTCGAGCTGCTCCAGGCCATAAGCGTAGTTGAGTACGGCAAAGTCGCCCGTGCCAACGCTCACCAGCGAGGTGCTGGGGGTAGCGTTGTTAGAATCTTTCGAGCAGCCAGCCAGTACCAGGGCGGTGGCTCCGGCCGTTGCGCCGGCATACATGAAGAAGGAACGCCGCTTGATGGGCGTGAGCAACGGCTGGGCGAACGTGGTATCGTCGGAGCCGCGGGGCTGAAGGTTGTCAGACATGAGCGTAGTGGAATTAGATGAGAAAAGGTTGAACTGACTAGGGTTACGGAAATTATACGGGAGAGCGATCTGCTTACTAAATGGCCGGTCAAAACAATGACTTGGGGCCAGATACGGCAACAGGGCAGGGAAAGGATTCACTCGGGCCCGATTTATCCTGAACCGTACGGCCGGCGGCCGGGCGCAAACGGCGGCGGCGATTGGATAAGAAAGCGGGTTTCAGCGTTTCAAGCTACTTTTAGGGGTCGCTATAAAGCCAGAGATTTATGGGAAGACTTTTGGGGAGAATGGCGCTCCTGTGCGGATTGTTGGGGGCGGGTAGCGCCGGGGCCCAGCCGGCGCGGCCCCCGGCCGCCGGTCCGGCGGCCCCGGGCGAAGTGGTGCTCCTGCCGGGGCCCGCGAGCCTGCCCGTCACGGGCGTATTCACGCTGGGGTTCCGGCTGCGGGGCGGGGTGCTGGAGCGGTATTCGGAGTTTCCCGAGCTGGACGGTTTCAAGAAAAGCGGCAAGACCAGCACCACTACCACGCGCATCGTGCAGGGCCGGCACTTCACCGAGCTCACCATCCGGCAGCGCTACGTGCCATACGGCGAGGGTGAATACGTTATCAAACCCTTCCAGCTGACGGTGAACGGCGTAACGGTGCGCAGTGTCGGGGCCACCGTCCGGGTTGGTCCGGCCCTGGCCGCGCCCGCGCCCAAACCAGCCAATCCCGCTGCTCCGCTGCAAGCCGTGGGCGACCTGGATAAAATGTTCGGCAAGCCCCGGACCAGCTTGTACGTCGAGCAACCCGATCGCGCTTTTTTAGCCGTGTTGGCCGACCGGCCCCGCGTTTTCGCGGGCGAAGGGGTGCGGGTGGGACTCTACTTCTACCTCCGGCCTGCCGATCAGGCGGTACTGGCCTTCCACGATTTCGACGACCAATTGCCCCCGCTGCTGCATGAGCTGCACCAGCCCACGGCCTGGCAGGAACCCGGCCCCGAGGCCAGCGTGACGCCCGATACCGTGCGCTACCAGGGCCAGCCCTACCTGCGCTTCCGGCTGGCCGAGAACCTGTATTACCCGCTCACGGCCCAGCCCCTGCGCTTCCCCGCCCTGGCCCTGACGATGGTGAAATTCAAACTCCTCAAAAAGCCCGAGCCGGGGCAGGACAGCCGCCTGGCGGGTTATAAAACGTACCAGTCGGCTGCCGTCACCATTTCGGTGCTGCCGCTGCCGGAGGCGGCGCGGCGCGGCGCGGTGGCGGTGGGAAATTTTCACCTGCGGGAAGCCCTCGGCGCGACTACTTTTCGGGTGGGGGAGGCGTTTACGTATTCGTTCGGGGTGGAGGGGCGCGGCAACCTGGCGGCCGTGCTGGTCCCGGCTCCGGTGCTGCGGCCGGGCCTGGATGTGTACGGTCCCGAAATCCACGAGGAGCCCGCGCCGGGCGGCGGGCGCAAGTTGTTTCGCTACCGGCTGGTGGCCCACCGGCCCGGTCGGCTGCCGCTCGATAGTCTGCTGAAGATCATTGTGTTCAATCCGAACACGGCTCGTTACGATACCATCCGGCCTACCACGCGGCCGCTGATCGGTGGCGTGGCGGCGGCTCCGGTTTCCGGGCTCCGGCCCGAAGATGACCCGTTCTATGGTCCGGCCCTGGCCGAGGCTGATCCGGTCATGCAGTCGCTCGACGTATACCGCGACGTGCGCCGCTACAGCGACTGGCTGCTGCTCGGACTGGTGGGCGTGGCGGGACTGGGCTGGTGGCGGGCGGGGCGGCGCGGCTAACCGCGGGCACCCCGGCAAAACTAATGGCGGCATAAGCCTGTCGGAGTGGCGTTCTTTGTGCTTCGTTCCGGCCCGGGCCGGTATTCTTTTTCTGCTTTTTTATGGCTAATACTTTCGGCTCCCTCTTTCGCATCACCACGTTTGGCGAATCGCACGGGGCGGGCATCGGCGTTATCATCGACGGCTGCCCGGCGGGGGTGGCGGTGGAGGCGGCCCAGATTCAAACCGCGCTCGACCGGCGCCGGCCCGGCCAGTCGGACCTGACCACACCGCGCAAAGAGGCCGACACGGTGCAGATTCAATCGGGTCTGTTTGAAGGCTATACGACCGGCACGCCCATCAGTCTGTTTATCCCCAACGCCGACCAGCGCTCCGACGATTACTCCCACATTGCCAAGGCGTACCGCCCCAGCCACGCCGACTACACGTACGACGCCAAGTACGGCCGGCGCGACCATCGCGGGGGCGGGCGCAGCTCGGCCCGCGAGACGGCCGCCCGAGTGGCGGCCGGTGCCGTAGCCGCCCGGCTGTTGGCTCATTTTGGGGTGGAAGTCGTCGCCTACGTTTCGGCGGTGGGCGAAGTGGAAGTGCCCCTGGAATACCAGGAGTTGGATCTGAGCCTCATCGACACCAACCCCGTGCGCTGCCCGCACCCCGAAACCGCCGAGCGCATGGAAGCCCGCATCCGCGCCGCTCAGGCCACGCACGACACCGTGGGTGGGGTGATTACCGGCGTGGCGCGTCACGTCCCCGCCGGGCTTGGCGAGCCGGTATTTGATAAGCTGCCCGCGCTGTTGGGGCAGGCTTTGCTCAGCATCAATGCGGTGAAGGGCTTTGAGTTCGGCTCCGGCTTTGCCGGCACGCGGCTGCCGGGCTCGGTGCACAACGATGAGTTTTACACCGACGAAACCGGCGCCGTTCGCACCCGCACCAACCACAGCGGCGGTAGCCAGGGCGGCATCAGCAACGGCCAGGATATTTATTTTCGGGTGGCTTTTAAGCCCGTCGCCACGCTTTTGCAGCCCCAGCAAACCATCAACGACCAGGGCGAAGCGATCACCCTGGTGGGTCGGGGCCGCCACGATCCGTGCGTATTGCCCCGCGCTGTGCCCATTGTGGAGGCCATGACCCAGCTGGTGCTGGCCGACTTGTTGCTGCGGGCGCGGGCCAATCGGATCTAAACCAAATGATGTAGGTACATTTGCAACCTCTACGGCCCCGAAGCGGTTGTAACGTAGCCGTCGCGGGTACCGCGACTTACCCTCCTGATCTTAAGCCTCCCAATTATGTCTGCAGTTTCCATTTACGCCGAAGCCTCGCCCAATCCGGAGAGCATGAAATTCGTGCTCAATTCGACCTTTCTGGCCGATGGGGTGAGCGTTGATTACCCCAACATCGAAGCGGCCGGTAACTCGCCTTTGGCGCAGGAGCTGTTCGGGTTCGACTACGTGGGCCGCGTGTTCATCGCCTCCAATTTCGTCACCATCACCAAAACCCAGCCCGAGATGGCCTGGAC
>JAYWCH010000149.1:0-37481 GCA_043780755.1 Hymenobacter sp. | reverse complement strand
CCGATGTCGCGCAGGTTGGCCGCGCCCAGCAGCGCATCGCAGATGACGTGGATGAGCACGTCGGCATCGGAGTGGCCGAGGGCGCCGTGGGTGTGCGGCACCCGAATGCCGCCGAGCCAGAACGGCAGCCCTTCTTGGAGTTGGTGAACGTCGTAGCCGAAGCCGGTGCGAATTTTCATGAGCGGGAATAAATGCGGATGCGGGCCCGAGAGGCCCGCGCAAAAGTACCCGTCCGCCGGGGCTTTCGGTTGGCAGCGGGCGGGGAATGATAAATGAGCGCGGCGGCCCGGCAATAGTAGTATGGTGAAATGGTTAACTAAAAAATTTACATATAATGAAGCTGTATTTTTCTCGTTTTACCTAAAGTAGCAGTCCCTTTCATTCGCCCACAGCTGAACCGTCGCCCGACCCGACAGAGACGAAAGAGGAAAATGATTGGAAACTTTAAAACCAATAAAAGTTTCCACCGTATCTTTGGCGTCTCAACTATGGAAATCAAAGACCGAATCCTGCAACAGGCCACCGCGCTCTTCATGCGCAACGGCATTAAAAGCGTGAGTATGGACGACATCGCAACCAACATGGCCATGTCGAAAAAAACCCTCTACAAGTGGTTCGCCAACAAGGATGAGATGGTGCACGCCGTCATGACCCAGCACCTGAGCGAAACGCAGCGCGACTGCACGCGGCTGATGGAGCAATCGGGTTCGGCCATCGATGAGCTGTTTCGGATGATGAGTTGGGTGAAGCAGCAGTTCGCCGACGTGCACCCTGGTATTTTTTACGACCTGCAAAAATTCTACCCCCTCACCTGGCAGCTCTGGGTGGCGCACAAAAACCAGTACATCCTGGCCCAGATTATCGACAATCTGCGCCGGGGCATGGCCGAAGAGCTCTACCGCGCCGACCTCGATCTGGAAGTGCTGGCCCGCCTGCGACTCGCTCAGATCGAGTTGGTATTCAATACTGACGTGTATCCCGCCCGGCAGTTTGAGGTGCAGCGGCTGCAACAGGCCATGCTCGAACACTTTATGTTGGGCATCGCCACCCTCAAGGGCCATAAGCTGATCAACGGCCTCCGCCACGTTACGGAAGCCGAATAATCCGCCTTACTTCATGATATAATATAATCGATTCTTCTTTTACTTTTGTTGCCGATGAAAAAAGTGTTTCCTCCCCGACTGCTGCTACTGGCGGTGCTCGCCGGCGCAACGCCCACGGCCGCGCGGGCGCAGAATGCCCTGCCGCAGGCCCCGCCCAGCGGCGGCGTCATGGCCCTGAGCCTGCCCCAGGCCGTGAGCTTTGCCATTCAGACCAAATCGACGCTGCTGGCCACCCGGCTGGCCGAGCAGACCGCCCGGGCCCGGGTGGGCGAAATCAAGAGCGCCGGCATGCCCCAGGTGAACCTGGCCGCCAACCTGGCCGATAACTTCAAGCTGCAGAAAAGCCTGGTCAGCTTCCCCGTGACGCAAACCGTGCTGACCTCCAGCGATCTGGCCGCCGCCACCTCGGGGCAGCAGCCGGTGCTGGGCACCCAGCAGCTGGCGCTGCCGCCGCAGCCCTTCGCCTTTGGCCTGCAATATGCCGGCTCAACCAGCGCCAGCGTCTCCCAGATTCTATTCGACGGCTCGTATCTGATTGGTTTGAAGGCGGCTAAGGTATATACCGAGCTGGCGAAGAAACAGACCCAGCAGGCCGAAATCGACGTGGTGGAGCAGGTGAGCAAAGCGTATTACAGCACGCTGGTGGCGCGCTCGCGCCTGTCGTTATTGGCCCGCAACGTGCAGCGCCTCGATACCGTCCTCTTTCAGACCAACCAAACCTTCAAGGCTGGTTTTGCCGAGAAGCTCGACGTCGATCGCCTGCGCGTGCAGCTCAACAACCTCAAAGTAGAACAGCAGAAAGCCCAGCGCCTGACCGAGTTGAGCCTGGCCCTGCTGAAATTTCAGATGGGTCTGCCGCAGCAGCAGACCGTGCAGCTCACCGATTCGCTCGGGGCGGCCGTGGTAGATGCGGCCGCTCTGCGCCAGCGCCTCGGCACGGCCGACCTCAACAACGGCGGGGCCAATGGCGCGTCGAGCCTGCCGCCGCCGCCCGGCGCCGCGCCCGGCGGCAACGCCACCGAGCAAAACCGCCTCGACCAGCAGACGGCCCTGAGCGGCGGTCGCTCGCCGCAGGTGGCGGCGGCAATTAACTACAACAACCGCATCGAATTTTCGACTTTGGAAACGCAGCAGGCGCTGGCCGGGCTCGATTTGCGCAACCGGCAGGCGGGCGCTTACCCGCGCCTGCTGCTCACAGGCGCTTACGGTTTTTCCGGCTCGGGCAAAACGGCGAGTGATCTATTCGCTTTTCGGGGGCCTAATTCTCTGTCCGGCAATGGCTTTGCGAATCAGAACTGGTTTGGTTTCGGCAACGTGGGTCTGAGCCTACAGGTGCCGATATTCGACGGCTTCCGCCGCAAGTATCAGGTGCAGCAGGGCCGAATTGCCCAGCAAACCATTGAGCGTGGTTTCGAAACCTTACGCCAAAGCATTGATTTACAGGATGCACAGAGCCGGGCAACGCTCGCCAACTCGCTCGATGTACTCGACAACCAAAAGGCCAACCTCGATCTGGCCACCGATGTGGCCCGGGTCACGCGCATCAAGTTCAACGCGGGCGTGGGCTCGAACCTGGAAGTCATTACGGCGGAGACGGATTTGCGCTCGGCGCAGACCAACTACTACGGCGCCATCTACGACGTGCTCGTGGCGAAAGTTGACCGCGACAAGGCTACCGGCGAGCTTTATAAGCAGACGAAATAAGTCTGGGCGTCCGCCTTCCATTTAAAATAAATTCTTCCCCGGGCCGGTGTCCGGGGTTACCCGAAACTTCCTCATTTATGCGTTTTTACACTTCATCGCTCAGCCTCGCGGCGGCCCTGTTGCTGGCCGCCTGCGGCGCCAAAGAATCCAAAGATCCCAAAGCCGAGCTGGCCCGGCTGCAAAAGGAGCAGACCGACACGCAGGCCAAAATTGCGGATCTGCAAAGCAAAACCAAGGGCGATGCCCCGGCTCAGCCGGCGGTGCCGGTCACGGCGGTCGCCATCAAGCCCGAAAGCTTTAAGAGCTATCTCGAAGTGCAGGGCCGGATCGACTTCGATCAGAATGCGACCGTGCCCGCCCGAATGGCCGGCACGCTGACCAGCGTGCGCGTGGTGCGCGGTGCCCGCGTGGGCGCCGGGCAGGTACTGGCGACCATCGACGCGACGGTGCTCGACGCCAGTATGGCCGAGCTGCGCACCCGCCTCGATCTGGCCCGCACGGTCTATCAGAAGCAGAAAAGCCTCTGGGATCAGCAGATTGGCACCGAAATCCAGTTCCTGACGGCTAAGAATAACAAGGAAGGGCTGGAACGCAGCCTGACCACGCTTAACCGCCAGCGGGCCATGTACAATGTGGTGGCACCCTTCAGCGGCACCGTAGATGAGGTGCTGCCCAAGCTCGGCGAGGCCGTGGCGCCCGGCGTGCCGGTAGTGCGCCTGCTGAGTGGACAGGGCGGAAAAATCGTGGCCGAGGTATCGGAAAACTACGCCAGCAGCATCAAGGCCGGCGACGTGGCCCTGGTCACGCTGCCCGATCTTGGTAATGAGGAGTTTAAGACAACGGTCCGCACCGTGAGCCGGGGTATTTCGGCGGTCAGCCGCACGTTTACGGTGGAGCTGAAAGTGCCGGCCAAGTATGCCGGCCAGCTGCGGCCCAACCAGGTGGCACAGGTGCGCATCCAGAACTACCTCACGCAGGCCGTGCCCGTGCTGCCCATCGATGCCGTGCAGAAGGACGAAACCAACTCCTTCGTCTACCTCGTGCAGAACGGCAAGGCGGTGAAGCGCATCATTAAAACCGGCAAGACTTACAACGGCAAGGTGGAAGTGAGCGCCGGCCTCAAACCCGAGGATAAAGTGGTGACCGCCGGCTACCAGAATTTGAACGAGGGCCAGACCGTGGCTCTGTAAGGCGAGCCGAAAGGTGGGCCAGCGGCTTGGCCCCGGCCCGCCGGCACCTTCCCGCAGCAGGCTTTATTTAATAATTATTCGCATTATGCAAGAGGTAGAGAAAGAATTCAAGCCCACCAGCTGGGCCATCGACAACCGGACGAGCATCTACATTCTCACGGTTATCATCACCATTGCGGGCCTTTTCACCTACGTGAAGCTGCAAAAGGAGAAGTTTCCCGACATCGTGGTGCCGCGCATTATCGTGAGCACCATCTATCCCGGCATCTCGCCGGCGGACATGGAAAACCTGGTCACCCGCATCATCGAAAAGCAGCTGAAATCGGTGAACGGAGTGAAGAAAATCAACTCCACTTCGAACCAGGATTACTCCATTATCGATGTCGAGTTTAACACCAATATCAAGGTTGATTTTGCCAAGCAGCTGGTGAAAGACGCCGTGGACAAGGCCCGGACCGACCTGCCCAACGACCTGCCCACGCCGCCCGGCGTGAAGGAAGTGAGCTTCTCGGAGCTGCCCATCATGAACGTGAACCTGAGCGGCAACCTGCCGCTGGTGAAGCTCAAGAAATACGCCGACGACATTCAGGATCAGATCGAAGGACTGCCCGAAATCACCCGCGTCGATATCGTGGGTGCCCTCGAACAGCAGGTAAACGTGGATGTGGACCTCTATAAGATGCAGGCCGCGCACCTGAGCTTCGATGATATTCAGGGCGCCATCCAGCGCGAAAACCTGAACGTCTCGGGCGGCTCCGTGACGGTGGGCGGCCAGAAGCGTGCCGTGCGCGTGGCCGGCCAGTACGCCAAGGCCAGCGATATTGCGAATATCTTCGTCAACAACGCCGACAGCAATCCCATCCGCCTCGGCGACGTGGCCACGGTGGCCGACGGCTTCAAAGACCGCGAGAGCTACGCCCGCCTCGAAGGCAAAACCGCCATCACCCTGAACGTGGTGAAGCGCAGCGGCGAAAACCTGATCGACGCCTCGGATAAAATCCGGGCAATTATCAACCAGGACCAGCGCACTACCCTGCCCCGCGACCTGAAAGTGACGATCACCGGCGACTCGTCGAACGACACCCGCGTGACCCTGACCGACCTGATCAACACCATCATCATCGGCTTCATCCTGGTGACGCTGGTGCTGATGTTCTTCATGGGGACGACCAACGCGCTGTTTGTGGGCCTGTCCGTACCGCTGAGTATGTTCCTGGCCTTTCTGGTGCTGCCGGTGCTGGGCTTTTCGCTCAACATGATCGTGCTGTTCAGCTTCCTGCTGGCCCTGGGTATTGTGGTCGATGACGCCATTGTGGTCATCGAGAATACCCACCGCATTCACCACGACCACCACGAGCTGACCACCGAGAAGTCGGCCAAATTCGCGGCCGGCGAGGTGTTTGTTCCTGTGCTAGCTGGTACGCTTACCACGGTGGCCCCGTTTATTCCGCTGGCCTTCTGGCCGGGCATCATCGGCAAGTTCATGTACTACCTGCCGATTACGCTCATCGTCACGCTGCTCTCGTCGCTCATCGTGGCCTTCATCATCAACCCGGTGTTTGCCGTGAGCTTCATGCAGCGCGAAGACCACAACAGCGCCGACGCCAAGCGCCCGCCCCTGACCCGCAAGTTTATGGGCTGGATGGGCGGCCTGGTGGTCATTGCCGGGCTGGGCTACGCCGTCGGCTCGCCCTTCGTGGGCAACCTGATGCTGTTCCTGGTTTTCTTCATCTTCCTCAACCGCTACGTGCTGAACCGGGCCATTGCCTACTTCCAGCAGCGGATGCTACCCGCATTTCAGAACGCCTACGCCGGCGTGGTAGACTGGGCCGTGCACGGTAGCGGCTGGCGGCAGGGCGGCATCATGTTCAGCATGTTGCTGCTGCTGGTGCTATCGGGTCTGGCGGTGAAAATACGCAATCCCAAGATTGAGTTTTTTCCCAAAGGTGATCCTAAATTCATATACACGTATCTAACTATGCCAGTGGGCACGGCCGTGGAAGTGACTGATAGCGTGACGCATCTGCTGGAGGGCCGGATTTATGGCATCATCGGGCACAATAATCCCGACGTGGAATCGGTTATCACCAACGTCGCCATTGGCGCCAATGATCCGCAGGAAATTACCGGGGCCGCGCAGTCCAATCTGGGCAAAGTAGCCGTGGCCTTCAAAGAGCTCAGCGACCGCACCGGCCCGAAAACCGGCACCTACATGACCAAAATCCGCGAGGTAGTAAAAGGTATTCCCGGCGCCGAAGTCACCGTCGACCAGGAGTCGAGCGGCCCGCCGCAGCAGAAGGAAATCGCCATCGAAGTCAGTGGCGACGATTACCAGCAGCTCGCCCGCCTCAGCAAGCGCGTGTACCGCTACGTGGACTCGCTCCAGATCCCCGGCGTGGAAAAGCTGCGCTCCAACCTGGAAGACGCCAACCCGGAAATCGCCGTGCGCGTCGACCGCGAGCGGGCCAACCGCGAAGGCATCAGCACCGCCCAGGTGGGCCTGCTGGCCCGCACGGCCATCTTCGGCCGCGAGAGCAGCAAATTCAAAACCGCCGACGACGACTACGACATTCAGGTGCGCTACGCCGATAAGTATCGCAAAAACGTGGACGCCCTCATGGATGCGCCCATCACCTTCCGCACCAACCGGGGCACGCTGCGCCAGGTGCCCATCTCGGCCGTGGCCGACCTGAAGTACGGCACCACCTTCGGCGCCATCAAACGCAAAAACCTGAAGAAAATCATCACCATCAGCTCCAACGTGCTCACCAGCCAGGGTTACACCGGGGCCGGCGTGGTGCCGCAGATTGCCCAGGCGCTCACCCGCTTCCGGGTGCCCGACGGCTACAGCGTCCGCATGGGCGGCGCCGCCGAGGATCAGAAAGAAACTTCCGACTTCCTCGGCGTGGCCCTGGTGCTGGCTATCGGGCTGATTTTCATGATTCTTGTCACCCAGTTCAACTCCCTGGCCAAGCCAATTATCATCCTGTCGGAAATTATCTTCTCGGTCATCGGCGTGCTGTTTGGCTACGCCGCCACCGGCATGACGATCTCCATCGTGATGACGGGCGTAGGCATTCTGGCCCTGGCCGGCATCGTGGTGAAAAACGGCATTTTGCTGATTGAATTCACCGACATTCTGCGCGCTCAGGGCATGCCCCTACGCCAGGCCCTGGTCGAAGCCGGGCGCACCCGCCTCAACCCGGTTATTCTGACGGCTACGGCGGCCATTCTGGGTCTGATACCGCTGGCCGTGGGGCTCAACGTGGACTTCTACGGCCTCTTTGCCGCCGGCAAGCCGCACTTCTTCCTGGGCGGCGAGTCAGTCGTGTTCTGGGGTCCACTGGCCTGGACCATAATATTTGGTTTGTCCTTTGCAACCATTATCACCCTTGTGGTAGTCCCGGTCATGTATCTCCTCAATGAAGAGATTCAGGCCTACTTCTCGGGCCGCGACGTCGATGCTCCGCTGGTGACTCCGGTCATCCACAAAGAAGTCGACGCCGCGACACCTCCGGTGCTGGTCTAAGGAAGGGGATGAGGTGGCGGGAATGGGGTTGCAGCCCGGTTCCCCCGCTCCCACCTCATCGCTTTTTGCCTGCCTCATCACTCATTACTTTTTCGATTATGTTCGTGTCCACCACCATTACGAGTCCCGTCACCACCGTTTCCATCGAGCAGCAGGTATTCCGCATCATCAGTAAGCGCAAGGCCATCCGGGCCAGCCGCGTGCGTAAAACCGCCAGCCTCAGCCGCGACCTGCGCTTCGATACCGTCGACGTCGTCGACATCATCCTCGAGCTCGAACGCAGCTTCAGCATCGTCATTCCCGACGAAGTTCCGCTCTACACCGTGGGTGATTTCGTGCGCTACGTGCGCGACCACGCCGCCGCCGCCTGAGCCGCACGGCGGACCCAATGGACCAGTTTTTCCGGCCACAAAAAAGACCCGCAATCAGCATTGCGGGTCTTTTTTGTGGCCGGAAAACCGGCGTTTAATGAATGCTGCTGTTCGGTCCCGGGGCGGTATCGTGGGCATCATTGGTCGTACCCGCGTGCTTGGCCGACTGGGCCGCCGGCTGCGCGTCGGGCGCCGGCTGCTCCGTAACGAGTGCATCGACGGCCAGCGTCGGCCGGGTCAGCTCCCACTCGTGGAACTTGTCGATTTCACCCTTGAGCGAAGTCGAGAACCAGGCTACCAACGCCATGTCATCGAGCAAGCCCAGCACCGGAATAAAATCAGGGATCAGGTCAATCGGGCTCAGGAAGTAGATCAGCACCGCCACCGCTGCCGCCACAGTCGTGCCGGGCACACCCGTGTACTCGCCCGACATGGACGCTTTGATGAGCCGGAACATGGTTTGCAGCGTCTCCCAGGCTTCGTGGGCCAGGGTGCCGATCTCCTTTTTCTCGCGGGCTTTGTGGTAGGCGTCCAGCAACAGCTTTTTCAGGCGGGTGGGCTGGCGCACGTAGCCTTCGGCCGCCTGCAGGAATTTCTTGAAAATGGCCGAACCAGCAACGTCATGGCTGGAAGGCGGAGTTTGTTGGTTTTGAGCCACGGGAGTGCAGAGCTAAGAAATGTCAGTGGAAAGGACAAAGATCATTTATCGATTTCTGAATACTGATTTTGAGCGGGTAGGGTTGTTGAAAAAACCAGCGAGCCGCTGCGCCGGAACGGCTCTTAACTACTTCACCGTGACGGACAACCTGCATGCGCAACCGCCGGCGCTACTCCGAAGAAAAGGCCCGCTTCTCTAAAGAAACAGGCCCTGGCGGTTGCCCCGACGCCGGCCGGCGCCACTCTTACCGGCTTTATTCGAAAACCTTCACGATGAACACGTAGTCCTGCAGCTTCTTCAGCTGCTGCGGCCGGCCGCTCCCGGCCAGCTGCCCGTAACGCGGCAGGTGGTAGGGCATCACCGGCTTGGCCGCTTCCAGCGAATCGACCAGCCGCACCAGGTACGAGGATTTGGTGGCGAAAGCCGCGCTCTGCGCATCGTTCTGCCGGCCGCTGACCACGCCGATCAGGTTGCCGCGCTCGTCGAGCAGCGGGCCGCCGGAGTTGCCCGGGTTCACCGGAATGCTGACCTGATAGAAAGCCGTATCGCCTTCAAAGCCCGAGCGGGCGCTCAGAGCGCCTTCGCCGTACACTACGTCTTCGCGCGGGTAGCCCAGGGTAAAGACCCGCTCGCCCAGCTCGGCCTGCCCCGAGCGAATGGCGTAGGGCAGCCGCCCAAAGCCGCTGAATTTCTTATCCGTAATGCGCAGAATGGCCAGATCGTGTTTTACGTCGGAGTACACCGGCTCGGCGTGGTAGCGGTGTTGGTCGCGCCCTTCAATCAGCAGCGAATCGGCCCCTTGAATCACGTGGTAGCTGGTCACCAGGTAGCCGTTAGAGGTCAGGGCGAAGCCCGTGCCGCTGAACTTCCCTTCCTTGGTCGTGGGCCGGCCCGCCGCCGGCTTGCCAAACTGATTAAGGCTCAGGGACAAATCCTTCTGGCTCTTTTTGATACGCTCCACTTCCCGGCGCAGCATGGTGTAGCCATAGAGCGAGGGCTGAACCTGCGCGGCCCGCCACCATTCCAGCCCGAGCAAGGTGCTGAACACGGCCAGAATCGCCACCGAAGCCGCCACGCCCACGGTAGCCCGGTGGCCATTCCAGAAATCGCGCAAGCGCCGCTCGGTGCGCGAAATGCGCAACAATGGGTTCACGGTATGAGTGAGCACAGCCGGCGGCGCGGCGGCTTCGGCCGGGCTCTTTTTGGGGGTCGCCGCGGCGGCCAGCATGGCGGCGTGAATGCCGCGCAGCTGCCGCCGCATCTGCTGGCGCTGGCCATGGGCGCGCAGCGTGGCGGTCATTTCGGTAAAGTCGGCATAGCGCAGGGCCAGGGCCGGATCGGCCGCCAGACGCGCTTCGAGGTTGGCACGGGCGGGGCCGGCCAGCTCGCCGAGGGCGTAAGCTTCAAATAAGGCGTAATAATCGGCTTCAGTCATCATCGGTAAAAGCGGCCGGCCGGGGCGGGCGGCGGTAAGCAAAGAGAATTTCCGCCGATCCGCCATGGCTGGGCGGATATCAGATAGGCTCTTCTTTGTAATGGGTAAAAAATAGTTTCTTCAGGCGCACCAGGCACTTATATTTCTGGTTTTTAGCACTATCGGCATTGGTATAGCCAAATTCTGCGGTTAAATCCTGCATGGATTTATCGAGCAGGTAAAAGCCTTCAATCAAGGAGCGGCAGGGCTCGCCGAGGTGGTTCAGGGCCTCGTCCATGGTCGTGAACTGCCGGTCCTGTTCCTCGGCCATCAATAAGTCTTCTTCAGCTCCCGTATTCAGCAGGGAGCCGTGTTCCTGCTCGTCGAGCAAGCGCACGCCGAAGCGGCTTTTGCTAGTCAGGCGCTTGAGCCACAGGCGGCGGCAGACGGCGTAGAGGTAGGTTTTGATCTGGCAGCTCAGCTCCAGGGAGCCATCGCGGACCTTCTCGTAGAATACCATTACGCCTTCCTGGTACACATCCTGGGCGTCATCCTCCGAACCGCTGTTTTGCAGCACGAAGTGCGATACCATGGGCCAGTGCAACCGATAAAGGTGCGCCAGCGCCCGTTCATCACCACCGTGAATGGCGGCAATCAGGGCGTCGTCGGCAGGAATCAAAGAAGAGGAAGTTGGATTGCCCCTACTCATTCAATTTGGTGGTTAATACAAATTAGGGCGGCAAGTAACCCGCCGAAAAATAAATTTTTATGGTTCGGGTTACCTTTTGGGGATGTCGGGATGAAGGGTGTTTTCTAGTCAACCCATTTTCAAAATTACCCCCAAAATGAATAACCTCATCAAAGTTGCTGCCTTCGCTTTCGCCCTCACCGCTGGCCTGTCGTCGTGCGAGTCGAAGAAAGTTGAAGAAACCAAAGTTGAGACTCCTGCTGCCGGTGCGGACGCAACCTCGACCACCACGACCACGACTCCTGCTGACACCACCAAAATGGCTGCTCCAGCTGCTGACGCTGCCACGGCTCCTGCCGCTGGTGCCGATGCTAAAATGAGCGGTGCTGCTACGGCTCCTGCCGCTGCTGCTCCTGCTACCACCACCACCACCACCGTAGAGAAGAAGAAGTAGTTGGCCGCTGGCTTCGTGCCAGCCCAATAACTTCGGCTTTTGAAACAGCCCGGATTTTGCGCAAGCAAAGTCCGGGCTGCTTTTTTGTACCCTGCGTGAGCCGGTCTGGGCCGATGCCTTCAGGCGATTAACCCCAACAAATCGGCGGCGATGCCCGGCCAGGGCTGGTACAGGTTGAGGGTGACGACGCGCACCGGGTGCCCGCCCAGGGTGTAGCGCAGATCCACGGCCTGGGCGGCGGCGGGGTATAGCAGAATACCGGCCAGCTCCTGCCCGGGGGCGGGGTGCTGATTTTGCAGGTAGGCATAGAGCTGGTAGAGGTGCGGCGCAATGAGGCGCTGCCGGTCGTAGCGCGGGCGCAGGGCGGCCGCGTAGTATTTGGTATCAAGAATGATTTTGCGGTCGGGCGCGTCGAGAGTCGTATCGGTGAGCATGGTGGGCAGCAGGGCAAGGTCGGCGGGCTGCCCGGCTTGGGCTTGCCAGGGAATGGTTTCGGCGTACACCCGGTAATGACGCTGCTCGCGCCGGAAAAAGTTGCGGGTGAACTGCTCGAACAGCCGCGCCATCAGCACTTCGTCGCGGCGGAAATCGCGGAACCGGCTCCGACCACGGGCGGTGGGCTCGGGCAAAGCGCTTTGCCAGACCAGCTCGCACACGTGCAGCAGAAACGCGGCCTGGCTGTCGGGCCGTTGGCGGCGCAGCTCCCGGAAGGTCGCGGCCGTGGGCGGCGCGCTGCCCAGCCCGGCGGCGAGGGCGGCCCGAAACTGCTGCCTCACCTGCCGCAGCTCGCGGCGCAGCGCCCCGGGCAAGGCGGCGGCCCGGGCCAGCGTGCTCAGCGTCTGCACGATGAGCCGATGCAAGGGCGAGTCCGCACTCAGATCTTCGAAGGAGCACACGGCGCGGCCC
Source organism: Hymenobacter sp. (assembly GCA_043780755.1). Lineage (GTDB taxonomy): Bacteria > Bacteroidota > Bacteroidia > Cytophagales > Hymenobacteraceae > Hymenobacter. The sequence continues at coordinate 25,464 of JAYWCH010000149.1, read as the reverse complement.
CGGGCCAGCAGGCCCCGCCCCAGCGTGGGCGCCAGCTCGATGCGGCCCCGCAGGCTGGTCAGCTCTTCCTGCCGGGCGCCGAATGTGCGCGGCAAGCCCGCCTTCAGCCAGCGGCGGGTGCCGTGGAGCAGCAATTGCGCCAGCAGCCCCAGCGGCCGCTGAAACGGCGTCGCCTCGGTGGCGCGCAGGGTGGCGGGCTCGGGCAGCCGGTTCCAGGCGTAGCACAGAAAATAGTAGAGGGTCGGGAGCGGAATCACAGGATTATCAGCCAATAAATAGCTTGTTCATTCAGAATCTGATCAGGCGGTAACTAACTATTTTTCAAGCCAGCAGCTTGCGGATCTGGGCGGCCGCGGTGGCGGGCTGCTCGCGCCAGTAGTCGGCCAGCAGGGGGCCGATTTCCTGCTCGATAATCAGCCGAAGCCAGGCGGCGGCCGACTCCGGAGGTGGTGGCGGCTGGCAGAAATAGCTGTGTCCGATTTCAAAATCGGGACCCAGCTCGGGGTCGTCGGCGATGGTTTGGTTGAGCGCCGTCAGGCGGCTGCTCAGCTGGGTTATCAGCGCGGCGGGGACCTGCCGGGCGGCCAGAAACTTCCGCAGCGGAGCGCCGAACTGGGGCCCGAGGTGCACGAAAGCAAAGCGCCGCCGCAGCGCATAGTCCAGCGGACTGAGCGAGCGGTCGGCCAGATTGAGCGTGCCGATCACGTACAGATTAGCGGGCACGAAAAAGCGCGGGGCCTCGGGCGGGGCGTAGGGCAGCCGCAGGGCGTGGGCGGGGCCGCGCTTGTCGGCTTCGAGCAGCAGGAGTAATTCGCCAAAAATGCGGGGAATATTACCCCGGTTTATTTCGTCAATCAACAGAAAATAAGGCCGGTCCGGATCGGCAGCGGCGCGCTGGCACAGCAGCGGCAGCACGCCGGGAACCAACCGAAACTGCCCGTCGGCAGCGGGCCGGAAGCCCAGCATAAAATCCTCGTAGCCGTAGCTGGGGTGAAACTGGAGCAGCTCAATCCGGCTTTCGTCCCGGGTCCCGAGCAGAAGCCAGGCCAACCGGCGCGCCAGGAACGTTTTACCCGTGCCGGGTGGGCCTTGTAGCAATAAATTGCGCCGCCGCGCCAGGCCCGCCAGGGCGGCATCTACGGCCGCCTCGGGAAGAAATAGCTCGGCCAGCAGGTCAGCCCGGGAGTAGGTTGGGGCGGCGTAAGGAGCCGTCGGCTCGGCGGCGGTGGCGGGGGCTTGGTCGATGACGGGCACCGGGCGGGCTGTTCTCTCGGACTCGGGATCGTACGCTGATTCGACGATAAGCCCGGCCCGCCGGGTGCTGATCGTGAAATCGAGGCTTTCCAGCAGCGTATTGGTGGGGGCGCCGGCCGGGCGGGGCCACTGGGCGCCAGGGTTGCTGGTGGCCAGGCGCAGCGCCAGCTCGGCCACGGCCCGGGGCGGGTAGCGGCGGCCCTGGTACACGAGCTCGTACACGGTGCCGGGCGGCAGCGGGTGGCGTTCGTGCGTAATCTGGCGCAGGGCCCGCAATACTTGTTCGCGGGTGAGCAGGGGCGGCGGGGTCGCCGACGAATCAGGCACGGCTGGGGGCATCAGGCGGCAGGTAGAATGGAAACAAGCAACGGCATCAACCCAAAAAAAGTCCCCCGGCTAAGCCAGGAGACTTTTCGAAATATAGCCCAGACGGCTCACTGGAGCCGTCGGCGGGGGCAACTACGGGGCGACCGTGAACTTGCGCGTAACCGAATTGTAAGGGCCGGGAATCAGGGCGCCGGCGCCATCGATTAGCTCCAGCTTCACCGTATTTTCGCCAGCGGGCAGGCCCTCCATCTGGTAGGGCATCCAGCGGGTGAGCATGAATTCGGTGCCGTTGATGGTGGCACGCACCCGGTTGCCGCCTGGCTCCAGGGTGGTGTTTACCAGGAAGAAGTCCAGCATGATGCGCTTGGCATCAGCACCGGCGTACGTGTCTTTCGGGCGACTGTAGAACAGATTGGGCGCCTTCACATCAAGGATGGGCGTGGTGGGCGGCGTGGCAGAGCCCACGTTGATGATGCGCAGATCGTAAGCGCCGCGGTGCTTGAGGCTCTCGTGGTAGGAGCGCGAGAGAAACGAGAGCACGACGTGCTGCCCGTCGGGAATGTCTTTGGTGAACTTGGTGTCGTAGTGGGCCGAATAGGGCAGGTCATCCACGATGTTGTGAATGTGCTGACCTTTCATGGAGTTGGCCATTTCGGCCATGTGCGGCCCGCCGCTCATCTTGGTGAGCTGGAAGTTGGTGATCTGATAGTTGAAAGCGACGGCTCCACTGGGCACGTTGGCATTGACCAGGGGCGTGGCGAGCATAAGCTGCGACTCGGGGAACTTGGGCGAATCGCCGAAGGGCGTCAGGCGGATGCCGTTCGATTCCATGCTCTCGCCGCTGGTGTTGGCGCGGCTGGCGGCCGGGCTGTTGCCCGCCGCCGTGGCGCTGATATCGGTAGCGGGCTTACTGGTTTCGCAGCCGGTCAGCAAGCCGAGGGTGATGGTGGTGCTGCAAAGCAGCCAGGTAAAATGTTTCATGTAAGGGGTCCGCAAAAAAATGCTTTAAAAAATGGCAGTAGTATCAAATCAGGCTGCTTACGGCGCGGACTCGATGCAGGGTTTTGCTTAACTTGCATCGTTACCCACCAGGAGGCTCACGCAACCTCTAAAGTAAACCTATTTTCTCATGCAGGACCAACTCCCCGACCAGATCCCTTCGCTCGACCTCGCCGATTTCCGTTCCGGCGACCCGCAGCGCAAGGCCCACTTCGTGCAGCAGCTCGGCGAAGCCTACCAGAGCATCGGCTTTATTGCCCTGAAAAATCACGGTCTTAACGATCAGCAAACCAAGCAGCTATACGCGGATGTGCAGGCGTTTTTCCAGCTTGCCGATGCCGACAAGCAACGTTACGAAAACCCGGCCCTGGCCGGTCAGCGCGGCTACATCAGCAAGGGCAAGGAGCACGCCAAGGGCCGAAACACCGGCGATCTGAAAGAATTCTACCACGTGGGCCAGGAGGTAGAAGACGCCACGGATCCCATCAAAAATGATTACCCCGAAAATATCTGGCCCGAGGAAGTTCCGGGTTTTAAGAGCAGCACCTTCACCGCCTACCGCACGCTGGAAGCCGCCGGGCAGGACGTGCTCCGGGCCATTGCCCTGTTTCTGAACCTGTCCGAAAATTACTTCGATGCCAAGGTGAAAAACGGCAACAGCATTCTGCGTCCCATCCACTATTTCCCCATCGAGGATCCGGACGCCGTGCCTGCCGACGCCGTGCGGGCCGCCGAACACGGCGATATCAACCTGATTACCTTGCTGATGGGCGCCAGCGCCGATGGCCTGCAAGTGAAGCGACGCGACGGCCAGTGGATCGCCATCACGGCCCTGCCCGATCAGATTGTAGTAAACGTGGGCGATATGCTTCAGCGTCTGACCAACGGCGTACTCAAATCGACCATTCACCGCGTGGTGAACCCGGCCCGCGAAAAAATGAACACTTCGCGCTACAGCATTCCTTTCTTCATGCACCCGCGCGCCGAAATGAGCCTGGCGGCCCTCGAACACTGCGTAACGCCGGACAACCCCAAAAAAGAAGCCGACATCACCGCCGGCGAGTTTCTCAACGAGCGCCTCATCGAGCTGGGCCTCAAGCAGAAGTAAAATAGCGTTCGGCTGCGGCCCGCCTGTATCTATGCCATCCGCCGTCCCGCATCTGCCAGTTCCGATCTCGCTCGAGCCGCCGCCCCGGCGCTCGGGCAAGCGGGTCCGGCGGGTGCGGGGCATCATTTTTTTGAAGGATGTGGCCGTGCTGGCGCTCACGGCGTTCGGCGGGCCGCAGGCGCACCTGGCCATGATGTTCCGGCTGCTGGTGGAAAAGCGCCGCTTTCTGAGCGCGGCCGAGCTGCTGGAGCTGCAGGCGCTGTGCGCGCTGCTGCCGGGACCAACTTCCACCCAGACGATTACAGTCATCGGGTTCCGGCTCGGCGGGCCCAACCTGGCCTATCTCACGCTCCTGGTCTGGATCACGCCGGCCGTCACCCTGATGACGCTGGCGGGCCTCACCCTGAGTCGGCTCGATCCGGCGCGGGTGGCGGCACTGGTGCAGTTTGTGCAACCCGTGGCGGTGGGATTCGTGGCCTTCTCTGCCTACCGCATCGCCGAAAAAGTCATTCATACCAAAACATCGGTGGCCCTGCTGGTGATGTCGGCCATGCTGGCGTACTTCTTTCAGCTGCCGTGGACGCTGCCGCTGCTCCTGCTGGCCGGCGGCGCGGTCACTACGGTGCGCTACCGTAAACACGCTATTATTCAGGAGAAAACCCCACTGCGGATTGAGTGGGCGAACTTCATTCTGTGGCTGGGAATTTTGGTGGGCGCGGCCGTGCTGGGGCACTACACGCGGCTGTTGCCCGTGCGGCTGTTCGAGAATTTCTACCGCAACGGCTCGCTGGTCTTCGGCGGCGGGCAGGTGCTGGCCCCGCTGCTTTACGCCGAGTTTGTGGAATTTAAGCACTACCTCACGGGACCGGAATTTCTGTCCGGTCTGGGTTTGGTGCAAGCCATGCCGGGGCCGAATTTCTCACTGGCCGCCTACATCGGCGCGCTGGCCATGCGGCCAGCCGGGGGCACGGGCATGCAGGTGGTGGGCGCACTGGTGGGGGCGGCCGGTATCTTCCTGCCGGGCACGCTGCTGATCTTCTTTGTGATTCGTTTCTGGGACCGGCTGCGGCAGTACCGAGTGGTGCAAGCTTCGCTAGAAGGCATCAATGCCGTGAGTGCCGGGCTGGTGTGGGCGGCTACGTTCCTGCTCTATCATCCGCTGCCCGACCGGGTACTGGGCCTCCCCTTTCACCTGGGCCCCATCCGCACGCTGCCGCTGAACCCGCTGCTGGTGGGCTGCACTTTTCTGCTGTTGTTGTGGGAGAAGGTGCCGTCGGTGGCTATTATTGCCGTGGCCCTGCTCGTGGGTGTGCTGTTGGGGTGAGGCTAGCGGCCGGTCCGCGCCAGGTACGTCAGGCGGGCTTCTTCCAGTTGGGCGACCATCGTCGCGCGCTGGTCCAGCAAGGCCGCCCCCAGGGCCGGGGCGCGGCGAAACAGACGCAGGGCGCGCAGCCGTTGCACCCGGGTGGCCAGGGTGGTCCAGTAGCTCAGGGCGTAGAAGCCGGTCAGGGGCAGGCTCAGACCGTAGAGGGCCGTCAGGCGCCAGTCGTGGGTGAGCCAGTGCTGCACGGTAGCTATTTGCAGCGCATAGGCGAGGGGGAAGGTGAGCATGCCCATTACCAGCATGATGGGCGCGACAAACTCCACTTCCTTGGTAGCCCGCCGCGCCACCACCGACGGCAAAATGTAGGGCAAATAATTGTTCATCAACCCATAAAGCCACACCGGCAGCCCAAAAATCAAGTTGAGCAAGCCCGCCACCAGGCCGCGCCGCTGGCTGTCCAGCGCCGCATCGGTGAGGCGGTGCTGGTGCAGATCGGCCAGGTAGGTGCGCAGCTGCTGGCGGATGCTCAGCAGACGGGCGGGGGCATTTTGCTCAAACCAGCTCAGGGCCAGGAGCAGGGTTTGGCTGAGCTGAAAATTATCGTAGAGTGTATCCGGGTCGTCGTCGGGATTGAGCCGGTCGCCAAAAGTGCGCTCAATCTGCTGCACAAAAATATCCTCGGCCGCATCCCGCGTGATGACGAGCCGACGCTCCAGGGCGCGCTGAATGTCGGCGGTGAGTTGGTCGGCGGCGGCTTCGGGGTCGGTGGCGTAGAGGCTGGCGTAGTCGGCCACGCGCAGGGGCGGGGCCACGTTCAGCAGCACATCGGAGCGGAAGCGCGAGGGGTCAAAATAATTGGTGGCAATGGGCACAATTCGCAGCCCGAGCCGGAACCCGTGGCGGGCCTCGGCGCCCAGGGCGATGCGGGCGGCGCCGGTCTTGAGGGGCCGCAGGCGCCGTTCGCTCACGCTGGTGCCCTCGGGAAAAATCATCAGCGTGCCCCCCGCGCCCAGGTAGTCGTAGCAGCGGCCGAAAGTGGCTTCGTTGCGGGCCGCGAGCTGTTCGGGCGTGGCGGTCGCGGCGCCCGGCGCGGCATCCTGACGGCGGTAGATGGGAATGGAATTGCCGGATTGCAGCACGGCGCGCACTACGGGATTCGCAAAAAACGTGCTCTTGGCCAGAAACGCCACCGGCTGCCGGCAGGCAATGGCCACCAGCAACGGATCCATGAGCGTATTGGGGTGGTTGCCGGCAAACAGCAGCGGCCCGGGCAGGGCCAGCCGCTCGCGGTGCCGGACTTCAATACGCCGAAAAAACACCCGCAGCGCCACCTGCACGAGCGGTTTCATAACCGAGTAAAATAGCATGAGCCGAAAAGGTTGGGTCCGCTAAGGTAGGGGCGTCGCCGCCGCGCCCCAAACCACCAAGCGCCGCCAACCCGGGGGCTGGCGGCGCTTGCCCGAGGGTCGAAACCGACGCTGATTAGTTGGGCTTGGTGTTCTTCTGGTCGAGCTTTTCCTTGGCGTTTTTCTCGTTGAGGGCGTCTTTGCCGTTTTGTTCGTCGAGTTTCTCCTTGGCTTTTTTGGCTTCAATTTTCTCCTTGGCCGCTTTTTCTTCGAGTTTCCCCTTGTCTTTCTTGCCGTTGAGCTTTTCTTTTCTTTCCAAAAGTTTCGCCTTGGCCTTGTCGCGCCGCTCGCGCTCGGCTTCCAGTTTATCCCGCTTGCCGGGGTATTTCAGGTCGTAGGCTTTGATCTTGAGCAGACTGTCGGCTACGATGATAGACCGGCCGGAGGTGACCCGGCCCGTGAGCGATACCACATCGCCTTCGGTGAGCTGGGTGGTGGTACCGTCGGGCGCCGTCACCAGTCCTTTGGCGCTGATGCGCGTACCGTTAATAAGCTTCTTATCAGCAACCAGGGGATTGGTAATGCCGAGCTCGGTGAGAACAACCCGGCCTTTTTGCATGGCCAGGCCATCTTTCAGGCCCGGGCTCGTGGGGGCGGCTACGCGGGGCTTAGGGGCGGCGCTGCCTGTCCGGCGCGGCGGCAAATGGGTTTGAGCCTGCACCAGGCTTTGGTGTGAAATGATAAATATCGTTACATATATCAATGTTATTATTTTTTTCATAGCAAGAGAGCAACTTAAAAGAAAGAAAAAGCAATTTAATGATCTTTAGGAGGCCCAAGATACGGCTTCGATCATTGTGCGGCTCATACTGGGATAACTCGGCTCGTCAAAAGTGAAGCCAGCTTTATTAAAAGCCAGTCCGGGCTTTCCGCCGGGGCTGGTCGCGGGCCGGGATTTTTCGATACAGGCTACCTTTATTAAAAGTCGTTCAACAAAGAAGTTTGAGAAAAGGCCGGCGGGCTATTTTCCCACCCGGTCGTTCGCTGCCGCCCATCGTGCGTATGCAACCTACCAGTCTTAACGGAGCGTGACCGCTGGAATTGCCCTAGCCCATGCCGACGCTGCCTACAAAGATGCTGGTGCGACGGCCATCAGCGCATGACTCCGGATGAATAACAAGCGCCGGCCCCAGCTTTGCGTAATACACAACGTATAAAACTCCCCGGAAAGATGGATTACCAAGATTATTACAAAGTTCTGGGCGTGGAAAAAACGGCGACCGCCGAGCAAATTAAAAAAGCGTACCGCAAGCAGGCCCGTCAGCATCATCCCGACGTGAACCCCAACGACCAGGGCGCCGAGCAGCGATTCAAGGAGATAAATGAGGCCAACGAAGTGCTGAGCGACCCCGAGAAACGGCAGAAATACGACCAGTTCGGGGCCGACTGGCAGCACTACCAGCAGCAGCCGGGCGGCGGCAGCGGGCGCGGCGGCCAGCCCGCCGGGGGCTTCGACTGGAGCCAGTACACCCAGCAGGGCGGCGGGGGCGGCAGCCCGTTTGGCGAGGGCGAGGATTTTTCCGATTTCTTCGGCTCGCTCTTCGGCGGGGGCAGTGGGCGGGCGGGCGGGGGCAGCCGGCCCGGGGCGGGCGCCGACTACCAGGCCGAGCTGGAGCTGAGTCTGGAGGAAGCCTACCACGGCGGGCCGCGCACAATAACTGTGCAGGGCAAAAACCTGCGGCTGACTATTCAGCCCGGCGTGGTCGATGGCCAGACCATCCGGCTGCGCGACCAGGGCGGTCCCGGCCGCAACGGCGGGCCCAACGGCTCGCTGCTGATCAGCTTCCGCATCCGGCCCGACTCCCGGTACGCCCGCACGGGCGACGACCTGACCCAGGACGTGCCCGTGAGCGTCTACAAAGCCCTGCTCGGCGGCGAGCAAACGGTGGAGACGCTCAGCGGTCCGGTCAAAATCAAGCTCAAGCCCGAAACGCCGAACGGCACCCGCCTGCGCCTGCGTGGCAAAGGTTTTCCCGTATACCGGCAACCGGATCAGTTCGGCGATCTGTACTTACGCCTGACCCTGACGCTGCCCAAGCAGCTGACCGAGGCGGAAAAAGAATTGATTCAGCAGCTGGCCGACCTGCGGCCCGAGGCCTAACCCGTTGTTCCGCTACCATGGAGACGCATATTCTAATCCTCACTTATGAGGAATGCTCGGCCCGCTACGGCCTGGGCCCCGCCACTTTGCACGAGTTTGTGCAGGTCGGCCTGCTGCGGCCGGCCCCCGCACCCGAAACGATTTTCGTGGATGAGCCCGACGACCTGCCCCGGCTGGCCCGCCTACACCACGAGCTGGGCCTGGCCCCCGAGGCGCTCGATGTCATTCTGGCCATGCGCCAGCAGCTAGTACGCCTCCAGGCCCGACTGGCGCACGAAACGGCCCGCAACCGACAGCTGGAGTACTTTTTACGCGGCACTGGTCCGCTGGAGGACGTTGGCCGGGACTGAGTCGGAAGCGTTAGGGCATCAGACTTATTCTCAGACTACAATAACAACGAGTCATGCAGAGCGTAGCGTGGCATGACCGTTGTTAACTCTATTGATTATCCCCCCCGTCAGGCCACGGCCAGGGCCAGCGAAAGTCCCGCCAGCGTGGCGCCGAGCTTAGGCCAGTTGAGCCGGTGTTCGGGGCTGGTTTCAAACAGAATAGTAGTGGAAACGTGGAGGAAATTACCCGCCACCAGGCCTAGCAGTGCCGCGTACAGCCCCCCGCGCAGCAGCTCAATGAGAACGATGTAATTACTGATGACAATGCTCACCGGCGAGGACAGCGCAAACACCAGCAGCCACGGCCACACCCGCCGGAAACTGCCCAGCCGCAGCCGCAGCAGCGTAGTGAGCGCAAAAGCCGCCGGCATATGGTGCAGCGCTACGCCCACCACGATGGCGTAAAAACTCCGGCTCATCTGGCCCACTTCCGGCGTACGCACAAGGATGCTGCCTTCCAGAAAAGAGTGCATCACCAACGCCCCCAGCAGGAGAAAGGGCACCCGGCCGGCACGGCCGTGCGGGTCGTGGGCGGCTTCGTGGTGGACATGGCCGTGCTCCACGCCCTGCGAAAGAACTTCGAGCAGCAGCTGCCCGAAAAAACCGGCCAGCACCCAATAACCCACCCGCTCGGGGTGCGCCGGAAGCAGCTGCAGCGCCTCGGGTAAAATGTGGGTGACAGTGAGGGTAAACAGGTACGCGCCGCTGAAGGCCAACAGCGGTTTCAGCCACTGACTGCCGCGCGCTACCGGCACGCGGGCCGCCACCGCGCCCGCCGCTAGCACAGTTAGCAGCAAGAAAAAAATTGCGAATATCATGGGCGAAAAATAGATTACGTTTCCCGCCGGGCCATTCGCGAGCCCGCCGCGCAACGGAAAGGGGCCGCTTCACTACCGCCAGTCGGCGGGTAAAGCGGCCCCTTGAAAACTTACGCTAAAAAAACTAAAATATTAGCGCTGGATCTGATGACCGTTGGCGGCCGTGTCGGCCTGGCCCGACTTGCCGGCGTCGTTCATCTTGCCGCGCTTGCGCATGCCTTCTTCGGCATTGGCCGAAATGGCCGAAGCGGCCGAGGGAATCGGCGTGCCCAGCACCGCCGTGGCCGCAGGGCCCTTGACATCGTCGGAAGTCCGGTTGGGATCATCGGTTGGGTACTGGTCGTGGTTTTCGCTGGCGCGGGTGCCGGGCTCCACCACATCGAGGGATACTTTTTCGTCGGGCCGCCAATCGGAAGGCTCGCTGCTGCAGGACGTCAGGGCCAGCGAAGCGGTGGCCAAGGCTAGCAACAGGGTGTGGGTCAGTTTCATCAAAGAAAAATTAGCAGGATAAAAGAGTCAGAAAGAGGAATGCCAGCCCGGCCCGGCGGATAATTTCCAGCCCCGCCCGGAGCCTAATACCGGAGGCCGCGCTATACGGTTACCACGCCGGCTTCGGCCGGCAGCAGGTTTTTCCGGCGCAGCAGGGCTTCAAAGAGTTTCAGGTCGTTGGGCGAATTGAAGATGCGCAGGGGCAAATGTAAAAACACGGGCACGTCGAACGTGCGCGCCAGCCACAGGCGCCAGGGCGCCATGCCTTCGGGCGGGGTGCCAGGCTTGAGGTAGAGCAGGTAAGCGTCGGCATCGCGGCGGACGCGACCAATCATGTCCCAGGTTAGCTGCATGGCTTTTTCGGGGCCCACGCGCAGCAAAAGCTGTTTTTGATCCATCTCGAAGCTCATTCGCTCAAACAGCGGCTTGCTCTGCTCCATCTGGGTCACGCCCGTTACCTGCGCCGAGCGCAGCAGGGCAAAGAGCACGGTGAGCACCACGGCCAGCACAATCCACCACCACGAATGCACAAAAATGGCCGGCAGCAGCCCGATGGCAAACGGCACCAGCGCGTATTTCCAGTCCTTTTTCCACACTTCGCCCATGGCCAGGCGGGTGTAGGTGTTGGTGTCGAATTGCGTTTTCTTGGTGCGGATGGCCAGCGGCGAGGATTGCTGCGCCTGGCGGAATCCGCCGCCGCCGCCGCGTTGGTTGGGTTGGTTCATGGGTGAATAAGGTAAAGTATCGGTTGCGGGCTGTCGATAATCGGGGGCAAGCGCGGCCGGAGTCAGGCGGCCCTGGTTTAACAATCGGGAGCCGAAAAATGCTAGTAAGCTTTGAGGCTCAGATCCAGGCTTTTTACGGAGTGTGTGAGGGCGCCCACCGAGATGTAGTCGACGCCGGTGCGGGCCACTTCGGCAATAGTCTGCTCGGTGATGCCCCCGCTGGCTTCGGTCGGGAAGCGGCCGTTGATGAGGGCCACGGCCTCGCGCAGCAGCTCGGGCCGCATGTTGTCGAGCATGATGCGGTCGATGCCACCGGCACCCAGCGCCTGCTGCACTTCGGCCAGGGTGCGGGTTTCGATTTCGATGGGCAGCTGCCGACCGGTTTGGGCGAGGTAAGCGTGGGTGGCGGCAATGGCCTGGGCCACGCCCCCGGCGTAATCCACGTGGTTATCCTTGAGAATAATCATGTCGAACAAGCCGTAGCGATGGTTGACGCCGCCGCCGATGAGCACGGCCCACTTCTCGCAGAGGCGGAAGTTGGGCGTGGTTTTGCGGGTGTCGAGCAACCGGGCTTTGGTGCCGGCCAGCAGCGTGGTGAGGTGCGCGGTGTAAGTAGCGATGCCGCTCATGCGCTGCATGCAGTTGAGAACCAGGCGCTCGGCCGTGAGAATGCTGCGGGCGGGGCCTTCCACGGTAAAGGCTAGATCGCCGTGGCGGACGGGCGTGCCGTCGGCAAGCAGGGCCGTCATTTGCAGGGTGGGATCGACTTCCTTAAAGATCAGCGGTGCCAGCGCCATGCCGGCCAGCAAGCCTTCGCCTTTCACCAGCAGGTGGGCACGGTTGCGGGCCGCCGCCGGAATGGCGGCTAGGGCCGAATGATCGCCATCGCCCACGTCCTCGGCCAGCGCCGTGCGGATGAAGGTGGTCAGGGCGTCGGGGGTGAGATAGGCCGTAGGAGTTTGCACGCAGTAAAGGTACGGCCCGGGCCTTTGCCAATAAAACCGGGCGACTGCCGCCGCGGGACGAACATAAAAAATGCCCCGGCCGGTGAGGGGCGGGGCATGGAAACTGGCGGCAACGACCTTATTCTTTCGTAAAGTCCAGGGTATCAATCACCGGGGCACCCCGGGAGGGCTTCAGCTTGACAAACACCCGGTACACGCCGTGGCTGCCGGTGTAGCGCCCAATGGCGTACTGAATGCCTTCTTTGCTTTCCCCCTGATGAATAAATTCAAAGTTCGTCGGGGTGTTTTTGGTGAAAAAGTCTTTGATGACAATTTCCGCCTGGGCGGCATTATAGCCCTGCTTGTCGCCGTCGAAACCGATTTCTACCGTGGGTGCCAGGTACTGCGAAAGCTCCCGGGAAGAGCCATTGCGCAGCGCCGCACGGACGGCCGCCAGGTTTTCGCCCTGGGCATAAGCCGACCCGGCCCCGCAGAGAAAGAGCCAGCTGAAGTATAGTATCCTAAGAAAATAGCGTTTCATTAGATTAGCGCGAGTAATAAATGCGTCACAAATGCTGGGGTTGGTGCGAAAATGGTGCCAGGAAGTAAGGTTGGACGCGCGCGCCCGGCGGCGGGCACGGCGGAAAACCTCAAAATTAAAGGCGCCGTGAAGGTAGACAATCCCAACCCACGGGCGGGGCGGCCGTATCTTTGCCCCATGGATAAAAAGGTGCTACTGGTGATTTTGGATGGGTGGGGCATTGCCCAAAACACGGCCGTATCGGCAGTGGACACGGCCCATACGCCGTTCTATCACGAGCTGTTGCAGCGTTTTCCGCACAGCCGCTTGCAGGCTTCGGGCGAAGCCGTGGGCCTACCCGAGGGACAAATGGGCAACTCGGAAGTCGGGCACATGAACATCGGCGCCGGCCGGGTCGTAAATCAGGAACTGGTCCGCATTGGCAAGTCTATTCTGGAGCGAAAGCTGGGGCAAATGCCGGCTTTGGTCAAAGCCTTTGAGTACGCCATTGCCAACGATAAACCCCTGCATCTCATTGGCTTGCTCTCCGATGGCGGCGTGCATTCGCACATCGATCACGTCAAGGCCCTCTGCACCATTGCCCACGAAGCGGGCGTGCGGCGGGTATTCGTCCACGCCTTCACCGATGGCCGCGATACCGACCCCAAAAGCGGCGTGCGCTACCTCAACGAGCTGGAAGAATACGTGGAGCGGAGTGGCGCCAAAATCGCCTCGGTGGTGGGCCGCTACTACGCCATGGACCGCGACCGCCGCTGGGAGCGCGTGAAGGTGGCCTACGACCTGCTCGTGCACGGCATCGGCGCACCCTCGCAAAACCTGATTCAAACCATTCAGGAACAGTATAAAGAAGGTGTAACGGATGAGTTTTTGAAGCCCATCGTCAAGACCGGAGCTGATGGGCAGCCCCTGGCGACTATTCAGGAGGGCGACGTGGTACTGTGCTTCAACTTTCGCACCGACCGTGGGCGCGAGATCACGGAAGTGCTCACCCAGCAGGATTACCACGCCTTCCAGATGCAACGCCTCAACCTGCACTACCTGACGCTGACCAACTACGACGATACCTTCGTGGGCGTGACGCCCGTTTTTGAAAAAGATAACCTTAATAATACGCTTGGCGAAGTGCTGGCGGCGAATCATAAAACCCAGATTCGCATTGCCGAGACGGAGAAATATCCGCACGTAACATTTTTCTTCTCGGGCGGCCGCGAAACCGAGTTTGCGGGCGAGCGGCGCATCTTGCGGCCGTCGCCCAAAGTGGCGACTTATGACTTGCAACCCGAAATGAGCGCTGCCGACCTGCGCGACGCGCTGATTCCGGAGCTGCGGGCCCAGTCGGCGGACTTCGTGATTCTGAACTTCGCCAACCCCGACATGGTGGGCCACACCGGCGTATTCGAAGCCGTGGTGAAAGCCGTGGAAACCACCGACGCCTGCGCCCGCGCCGTGGTAGAAACGGCCCTGGCCGCCGGCTACGCCAGCATCATCATCGCCGATCACGGCAATGCCGAGTTCATGCGCAACCTGGACGGCTCGCCCAACACTGCCCACACCACTAACCTAGTGCCCTGCATCCTGGTCGATAACGACTATACCGGCGCGCTGGCCGACGGCAAGCTCGGCGACCTGGCCCCGACCATTCTGGAGCTGATGGGCGTATCCCAGCCGGTGGAGATGACAGGCGTGAGCCTACTGCGCCGCCCCGTGGCAACCGCCCCAAATGAATAAGCACGGCCGGAAAGCCGGGCCGGCTTCGCTGGTGGCGCGGTGGTCGCTGCTGATCACCAGCGCTTGGCTGTTAGCAAGTTGTGGGGATAATGGCCCCGCCGCCCCCGCCGCCCGCCGCCCGCTCTACTTCGATGTAAAGGGCTTGCTGACGAAGCAGGTCGCGCAGCTCGCCGGCCGGCAAGCGGCCGTCACCAAACAGGTGAGCTTGCGCGGTGGAGCCATCGAAACCGTGCGCGTGCCCACTGTGAAGTGGGCCGATGAATTGCAGATTTTCTTTCAGGCCGACATCAACAAAGCCGCTTTGCGCGGGGCGTACACGGTCGATTCGGTACGGCTGCCCGGCGGCCTGCTGCGGCGCACCTACACCCGCCAGCCCGGGCAAGCCAATGCCCCCGTGGCCCGCCTCATGGTGCTCCAGCAAGGCGCCGTGGCGCAGGAAGTGGAGGCCACGATTGTGCAGAACAATCCCCTGTTCGCGGCCCGGAAGCGCCTGCATTTGCAGCTACAAAACGGCCAACTGCACCAGTACGAAGTGGTGGGCACCCAGAAGTTGATTCTATTCGACACGCTGCACTACGAAGCGGCCGGCCGGGTGGCGGAGTAAGCCGGCGGGCTTACTTGTGCTCGTAGGCGCCCAGGCTGGGCGCGGCCGGATTGCGGCGCGGCAGGTTGAGCAGGTCGAAAGCCGGGACGGAGCCGACCGGTGCGCGGCGGGGAGCCGTGGCCGGAGAGGTGTTCTGAAGCCGGTAATCGGGATTGCTGCTGCTGAGCGGCGTGCTGACGAACAGCGGGTCCACATTCAGCAGATTATCGGCGGGCGCCCCAACGACGGCCGGCACGGCGGTGTACAATTTCGTGCGCAGCAGCGAGTTGCGGATGCGCAGCGTGCCGGCATAGTCCGCGTAGTTTTCCAGAAACAGCTCGTCGTCGTTGGTGCCCGATCCCAGGTTTGAGCCCCAGACGATGGAATTGCGCAGGCTCAGCGTGAGGGGAAGTTTGGGGTTGGGCGCGGCGGCCTGCACGTTGGTGAAGGTGAGTGAGGCGGTTTCGCGGCGGAAGGCCGGCGTGTAGTTGGCGAAGGTGCAGAAGTTGAAATCATATACTCCGCCGCCCACGCCCAGCACGGCGTACTCGCCGCAGTTGGTCAGCAGGCAGTTGGTGGCCGTGACGTCGCCGGAATAGCTGATGATGCCGCCGCCGGTGCTGGCCGAGGCATTGGCAAAGGAGATGTTAGCCCCCGAAATATTGCGGATCACGGTGTTATCCAGCACCAGATTGGGGTGGCTGACGGCCGAATTAGCGGGGTTGTTGAGCAGCGTGCCGAAGGTAGCATTTTTGATTTCCGCGTAGCGAATATGATTGCCCCGGCTGTTGGCAGTGAAGACGATGCCGCCCCACTGCCCGGGCGTATCGGCGTACGCCGACTCCAGCCGGTCGCCCTGAAAGCGGACGATATTGGGATTGGCCGCCTTCACCGTATCCGTGGGCATAAAGGGCGTCGGCTCGGATAAATCATTGACCAGCAGCGTGCCATCGACCTGCAAATAAGCGCCGGCGTGGGAATAGATACGCGCACCTTTGGGAATGCGCAGCGTGACGCCCGCCGCCACCACCACGCCCACCGGATACGTCTGGCCGCCCACCGCATAGTTGGCGTTGATGATGACGTGGGGCTTGTCGGCCTTCCAGGTGGTGTTGCTGCGGATGATTTCGGCCCGGTGGAAGTAGGCATTCAGGCCGTAGGCGACCAGGTGAGTGAGCTGATCGGCGCCGTTGGTGAGGAAGTGGATTTCGTCGGTGATGAGGTACTTTTTGGCCGGGGCGGGCTCGCCGTTGTCGCCCACCACGGCGCGCACCAGCACGAGCAGGCTGTCGCGGCCCCGGATGGTGACGCCGGACGCCGAATTTCCCGCATCGCCGTTGATAATCAACGAGTAGGTGACGCCGGCCGTGCCGCCCAGGCTGATATCCGTTTTCACCGCGCCCCGGTTGCGGTTGTACACCCACAGGCGTTTCGTGACGGTGCGAATGGTGGTAAATACCGTATCGAAGAGTACGGTATCGCGCCCCAGCTCCAGGCGGCCGGTGGTCTGCACCAGATCTTCCTTCGGCTCGCAGCCGGGCAGGAAGGTGAGCAGGCAGCTCAGCACGAGGAACAGCGGGAACAGGTAGCGCATAAAAACCAGACCGGGGAGGTGACGGAAGAATACCGAAGCATTCCAACAAAAAACCTCCCCCGCGAATGACGCCGGGAAGGTTTCCGAGACAGATTACTTGGTGACGCCTTCCTGCAGGCGCTCGGCGCTTTCGGCAATGCGGAGCTGCTCCACAAAGTCGTCCACGTTGCCTTCCATCACGCTGGCCAGGTTGTGCACCGTATAGCCAATGCGGTGGTCGGTAACCCGGCCCTGCGGGTAGTTGTAGGTGCGGATCTTGTCGCTGCGATCGCCGCCGCCGATCATGCTCTTGCGCTGGGCGCCCTCGATGGCGTTCTTCTTGGCCAGCTCCATTTCGAACACGCGGGAGCGCAGCACGGTCAAGGCTTTATCGAAGTTTTTGAGCTGTGATTTCTGGTCCTGGCATTGGGCCACGAGGCCGGACGGCAAGTGAGTAAGGCGCACGGCCGAGTACGTCGTGTTCACCGACTGCCCGCCGGGGCCGCTGGAGCAGAAGTAATCCTTGCGGATATCGCCCATATTCAGCTCGATGTCGAATTCTTCCACCTCGGGCATCACCACAATGGAGGCGACGCTGGTGTGAATACGGCCCTGAGTTTCGGTGGCCGGCACGCGCTGCACGCGGTGCACGCCGCTTTCAAACTTAAGCTTGCCGTACACATCCTCGCCGCGCACGGCCACGATGATCTCCTTGTAGCCGCCGGCCGTGCCTTCCATGGCATCGATGAGCTCCATCTTCCAGTTCTGCTTTTCGGCGAAACGCATGTACATGCGTTGCAGGTCGCCGGCAAACAGGGCCGCCTCATCGCCGCCCGCGCCGGCCCGGATCTCCATGATGACGTCTTTCGAGTCGTTGGGATCTTTGGGCAGCAGCAGGTCTTTGATGGATTCCTCCAGCCGCTCCTGCTCGGGGGTCAGCTCGTCGAGCTCATCCTTAGCCATCTGGCGGAAATCTTCGTCCTTTTCGGTGGACACCACCAGGCGGGCATTCTCAATATTGCTGAGCACGCCCTGGTATTTGCGGTACTCGGTCACAATCTTGCCGAGGTCCTTGTATTCCTTATTAAGTGCTTTATAGCGCTTAAGGTCAGACATCACGTCGGGCTGCATCAGCTCGGTATTGACGTTGTCGTAGCGCTGGCTGATGGCTTCTAATTTATCAAGCATCGGGAATTCGGGAATTAGTCAGTAGTTTGCAAAGGTACTGAATTTCAACACCGCCGTTTGGGCTGGACGTTCCTTCAGAACTTTTACCCAACATCCGCGTCGCGGGCTGAGTTTATGCACGTATTAAAATTCGGGGGCACATCGGTGGCTTCCGCCGAGAACATCCGGAAATCCCTGGCCATTGTGGCCGCCGCGGCCGCTCAGGGGCCCGTTGTAATGGTCGTCTCCGCCCTGGGCGGCACCACCGATGCGTTGATCAGCGCCGGCCGCGCCGCCGCCGCCGCCGATCCGGCCTACCGCCCCACGCTCGCCAAGCTGGCCGAACGCCACCGCAGCGCCGCCCGGGAGCTGCTGGCTGCCGATCCGGCCCCGGAGCTCGCCGCCATCGAGGCCAGCTTTGAGGAAATAAACCACTTATGCAACGGCATTTTTGCCCTCGGCGAGCTCTCAGCCCGCACCCTGGACCGGCTCATGAGCTACGGCGAGCTACTCTCGTCGCGGCTGATTGCGGCGGCGGTGCCGGCGCTGGGGCTCACGGCGGTCTGGGCCGATGCCCGGCGCCTGATCCGCACCAACTCCCGCTTCGGCACGGCCGAGGTGGACGTAGCGGCCACGGCGCAGCAGGTGGCGGCTTTCAGGGCTGAAAACCCGGCGGCCGTCTGGGTCGTACCCGGCTTCATCGCTGCCGATGCCCAGGGCACGACCACCACGCTCGGGCGCGGCGGCTCCGACTACACCGCCGCCCTGCTGGCCGCCGCGCTCCCCGCCGAAAAACTCGAAATCTGGACCGACGTGAGCGGCATGATGACCGCCGACCCGCGCCTGGTGCGCAGCGCCCGGCCCATCCCGCGCATCTCCTACCAGGAGGCTATGGAGCTGTCGCACTTCGGCGCCAAAGTACTCTATCCGCCTACTATTCAGCCGGTGATGCGGCGCGGAATTCCGCTCTGGATCAAAAACACCTTCGCGCCCACCGACTACGGCACGCTGGTGGAGGTCAATCCGCCCCGCACGGCGGCCGTAGTGCAGGGCATCTCCAGCATCGGCAACCTGGCGCTGCTGAACCTGGAGGGCAGCGGCATGGTGGGCATCCCCGGCTTCTCGAAACGGCTGTTCGCGGCCCTGTCGCGGGAGCGCATCAACGTGATTCTCATCACCCAAAGCTCGTCCGAACACTCCATCTGCGTGGGCGTGAACGAACAGGATACCGCCCCGGCGCAAATTGCCGTGGACGAGGAGTTTGCGGCGGAAATCGCGGCCGGCCGCATCGAGCCGCTGCGACCCGAAACGGGCCTGGCCATCGTGGCGCTGGTGGGGGAGAATATGAAGGATCACCCCGGCATCAGCGGCAAGCTGTTTGGGGCGCTGGGGCATAATGGGGTGAATATCCGGGCCATTGCCCAGGGCGCTTCGGAGAAGAATATCTCCACCGTCATCCGCGCGGCGGACGTGCGCAAGGCCGTCAACATTCTGCACGAAGCCTTTTTTGAGGCGACGGTCAAGCAGGTCAACCTCTTCATTCTGGGGCCGGGCAACGTGGGCAGCAAATTGCTTGAACAGCTGGCGCACCAACAGGCGCATTTGCTCGAAAAGCTGGGTTTACAGGTGCGCGTGGTGGCCATTGCCAGCAGCCGCCACTGCCTGGTCGATGACGAAGGGCTGGACCTGGCCGCCTGGCCCGCCGGGCTGGCCGCCGCCCCCGCCCAGAGCCTGGAAGAATTTACCCAGCTCATTATCAGCCGTAACCTGCGCAACTCCATCCTCGTGGACGTGACGGCTAATCCCGCCGCCGCCGGCTGCTACGCCGCGCTACTGGAAAAGAGCGTAGCCGTGGTGGCCTGCAACAAGGTGGCCTGCTCCTCCGAGTACGCCCAGTACGCCCGGCTCAAAAGCCTGTCGAAGGAATTCAACACCAGCTTTTTGTTTGAAACCAACGTGGGCGCCGCCCTGCCCATCATCGGCACGCTCAATGACTTGCTGCGCAGCGGCGACGTGGTGCAGCGCATGGAAGCGGTACTTTCGGGCACGCTCAACTTCGTTTTCAACAACTACGACGGCACCCGGCCCTTTGCCGAAGTCGTGCGCCAGGCCCAGGCCGAAGGCTACACCGAGCCCGACCCGCGCCTCGACCTGAGCGGCAGCGATGTGGCCCGCAAGATCCTGATTCTGGCCCGCGAAGCCGGGGAAGTGGTGGAAATGAGCGAGATTGAGATCGACACCTTCCTGCCCGCCGCCTGCCTGGCCGGCGACGTGGAAGCCTTTTACACCCAGATGGCCGCCCACGAAGCGCACTTCCGCGCCCTCTACGACGCGGCCACGGCCGCCGGCAAGCGTCTGAAATTCGTAGCCCGCTACGCCGCCGGCCGCGCCGCCGTGGGCCTGCAGCAAGTTGGCCCCGGCCACGATCTGTACGACCTGCGCGGCAAAGACAACGTGGTGCTTTTCTACACCGACCGCTACGTGGAGCAGCCGCTGGTGGTGAAGGGCGCCGGCGCCGGCGCCGAAGTCACGGCCTCCGGCGTCTTCGCCGACATCGTCCGCGCCGCCCGGCTCTAACGGCGGCAGTGGGCGTTGGCCCGTTGCCCGCCCCGGTTTTCATTCCCCCGTTTTGACAACGGACTTTCGTCCGCGCCCTGCCCTCATGCCCACTTCCGTTCTCGTTCATTCTCCCGCCACGCTTTCCAACCTGGGCTGCGGCTTCGATGTGCTGGGCCTGGCCCTGGCCGCCCCTTACGATACCGTGCGCGTCACCCGCACGGCGGTACCGGGCGTGCGCATTCAGCACCTCGACCCTTACAACCTCCCCACCGACCCGGCCCGGAACGTGGCCGGCGTGGCCCTGCTGGCGCTGCTGGACGAAGTGCCGGAAGTCGTTGGATTTGATGTAGAAATCACCAAAGGAATCATGCCCGGCAGCGGCGTGGGCAGCAGCGCCGCCAGCGCCGTGGGTGCCGTGGTGGGGGCCAATGCCCTGCTGGGCAACCGCTTCACTAAAATGCAGCTGGTGGACTTTGCGATGGCGGGCGAGGCCGTGGCCTCCGGGGCGCGCCACGCCGACAACATCGCGCCGGCCATCTTCGGGGGGTTCACCGTGGTACGGTCCCTGGAGCCAGTGACTGATATTCTGGCCCTGAGTGCGCCGCCGCTGTGGGTGGCCGTGCTGCATCCGCAGATTGAAGTGAAAACTATGGACTCGCGCAAAGTGCTGCCGGCCGCCGTGCCGCTGGGCCTGGCCGTGCGCCAGTGGGCCAACGTGGCCGGCCTGGTCGCCGGGTTTCTCACGGCCGACTACGAGCTGATTGGTCGCGCCCTGGATGACTATATTGTGGAGCCGGCGCGGCTTTCGCTCATTCCCGGACTGGTTGCGGCGCGGAAACGGGCCCTGGCGGCCGGGGCAATCGGCGGGGGCATTTCGGGTTCGGGGCCGTCCATCTTTATGCTGAACCGGACCGAAGCCCTGGCGCAGGCGGTCGGCGCGGCGATGGGCAGCGTGTTTGCCGAGCTCGGAATTGAGTTCAATACCTACGTCGGACCGGTGGCGACGGAAGGGGCGCGGGTCGTCGCGGAATCCTAGCCCGGAGTTGCCGCCGGCCAGCTATCGAAATCTGGCAATCACTCCGTTCGGGATCTTGCTTTTTTCGGCCAATTATCTAATCGTTGCCCAATCGTTCTAATGAAATACTATAGTCTTCGTCACCAGTCACCACCGGTTGATTTTCGCACGGCCACCATCACCGGGCAGGCGCCTGATGGCGGCTTGTATTTCCCCGAAACCATTCCCCGGTTCCCCGCCGATTTTTTGCGCGAGCTGCGGCAGCTGAGCCCGGCCACCGTGGCCCTGAACGTGATGCGGCCCTACATCGGCGCCACCATTCCCGAAGCCGAGCTGCACCGGATCTGCGCCGAGGCGGTGGACTTCGCGTTTCCGCTGGTGCCGGTGACGACCGACGTGGCGGCGCTGGAGCTTTTCCACGGCCCGACGCTGGCGTTCAAGGACGTGGGGGCGCGGTTCATGAGCCGCTGCCTGGGCTACTTCGCCAAGCACGGCGACACGCCCCCGGTCACGGTGCTGGTGGCCACTTCCGGCGATACGGGCGGGGCCGTGGCCAATGGCTTTCTGGGCGTGCCGGGCGTGGAAGTGGTCATTCTCTATCCTTCCGGTAAAGTGAGTCCGGTGCAGGAGCAGCAGCTCACGACGCTGGGTCAGAACATCACGGCCCTGGAAGTGAGCGGCACTTTCGACGACTGTCAGGCGCTGGTGAAGCGGGCGTTTCAGGACCCTGAGCTGGCCCAACGGCGCTTTCTGACCTCGGCTAACTCCATTAATGTGGCCCGCTGGCTGCCGCAGCAGCTGTACTACTGCTTTGCCTGGCAGCAGTGGCCGGCGGGCGCCGCGCCGCCCGTGGTGGCAGTACCGAGCGGCAACTTCGGCAACTTGTGCGCGGGTCTGCTGGCCCGGGCTTCGGGTCTGCCGTTGGGGCATTTCATCGCGGCCTGCAATGCCAACGATCCCGTGCCGGTGTACCTGCGCACGGGCACCTACGCGCCCCGGCCGGCCGTGCCCACGTATTCGAACGCCATGGACGTAGGCGATCCGAGCAACTTTATCCGCATCCTGGAATTATTCGGCCACGACCGCGAGCAGCTCCAGCGCGCCCTGAGCGCCGATACCGTGAGCGACGCCGACACCGTAGCCGCCATCGAGCAGGTCTGGCGCGACGACCAGTATCTGCTGGATCCGCACGGTGCGGTGGCCTACACGGCCCTGCGCCGCTACCAGGCCCAGCACGCCGGGGCGGCGGGGCTGTTTCTGGCCACGGCCCACCCCGTCAAATTCCCCGCCGTGGTGGAGCCCATCCTGGGCCGGGCCATTCCGCTGCCCGAGGCCGTGCGCGAGTTGCAGGGCCGCCCCAAACGAAGCGTGCCCCTGGCGGTTGATTACGAAGAACTGAAAGCCTACCTGATGTAGAAACGCCCCTGCGCGTTTCGGGTCGGCCCCACTGGTATGTTAAACCCGATGTTGAAAAACCTGCTTTTCCTCGCCCGCCGCCCGCGTTGGGGGCGCGGCCGTTTCCTGGCCTGGGGCGGACTACTGGCCGGGCTGGTGCTGGCCGCCACGGCCTGCCGGCCCGACCAGATTCAGCACTTGCGGGAAAGCAAGCGCATTGGCATTGAAGCCAATAACTGGGAAGTGAAGCGAATTATGCCCCAGACGCTGCTGCTGGCCGCCCGCTGGGCCGGCGACTCGCTCACCGTCACGGCCGATACGCTGCTGCGGCGCACGCTGGCCCGCGAGCTGGCCGCCGGGGGCGTCATCCACGCCGCCGCCTACTGCCAGCCCGAAACGTATCATTTCGTCGATTCGCTGGCCGGGATATTCAAGGCCACGGTGCGGCGGGTGAGCGCCCGGCCCCGCGACCCGGCCCACCAGGGCGTTTTGCTGGCCGAAGAGATGCAGTCCGACACCATCCGCACCATCAAGCGGGAATCAACGGAAGTCTTCTTCTACCAGCGGCCCATTGTGGCCAGCAACGCGCTCTGTCTGCGCTGTCACGGCGTGGTGGGCAAGGATATTTCGGTGACGGACTATGCGTACATCAAACAGAAATTCCCCAAAGACCAGGCCGTGGGCTACCGCCTGGGGCAGCCCATGGGCGCCTGGCAGCTGAGCCTGCGCCGCGACGGCGTGGCCGAGCTCTGGACCATGAAAACCCGCAAGAAGTGGAAGGAACATAAGCTGCCCAAGCTGTTCTGATATGCCCACGGGCGGTGATTCTTTTTGCCGGCGCCGGCGTTCTTACTACCCGCGAGGATGTTCTCCATTTAGCGGAACGGCCGGCTTCGCAACAGGCAGCTGCTCTTTGGCCGGCCGAGACCGCCCCCTGCCCCTGCTCTACTCATGATTTCTTCTCCGAAACCCACCATTATTATCGGCGCCGGGATGGCGGGGCTGGCCTGCGCCACCTGGCTGCACCGCGCCGGCCGGCCCGTGCTGCTGCTCGACGCCGCCGACGCCGTGGGCGGCCGCGTGCGCACCGACCTGACGCCCGAGGGTTTCCGCCTCGACCGGGGCTTTCAGGTGCTGCTCACCAATTATCCCGAGGCCCGGCGCATCTTCGACTACGGCGCGCTTAAGCTCAAAGCCTTCCGCTCGGGGGCGGTCATCCGACTGGCCGATGGCCGCGAAACCATCCTACAAAACCCCATGCAACGGCCCCTGGCCGCATTTTCGGCCCTCGCCTCGCCCATCGGCACCCTGACCGATAAACTCCGACTGCTCCGGCTGGTAGCGCGGGTGCTGCGCCGCACACCGGCCGAGCTGCTGGCCCGCCCGGCCATCGATACCCTCACCTTTTTGCAGCACTACGGCTGGAGTGAGCAGATGATCACCTCGTTTTTCAAGCCGTTTTTCGGCGGGGTTTTTCTGGATCGGGAGCTAACCACGGCCAGCAATTTCTTTGAGTTCGTGTTTCAGCAGTTCGTGACGGGGGCCGCCACGGTGCCGACCCTGGGCATGCAGCAGCTCCCTGAGCAGCTCGCCGCCGGCCTGCCGCCGGGGATGGTGCAGCTCAACACCGCCGTGGCCGCCGTGGAGGAAACCCACGTCCGCCTCACCTCGGGGCAGGTGCTGGAGGGCGCGGCCGTGGTACTGTCCACCGATGGCGGGGCCGCTATGCGCCTGCTAGCCGGCCGCAGCGGCAATGCCGACGACGGCGGCAGCGAACCCGTTGCCGGGCAGGCCACGGCCGCCCGAATTACCACCTGCACCTACTTCGCGGCCCCCGGCCCCTCCCCCGGCCGGGGCGATCAGCTCCTGCGCCTGAACGCCGGCCCCGCTTCGCTGGCCCATAACGTGAGCTTCCCCGCCGATGTGAGCCCGGACTATGCCCCGGCCGGACAAACGCTGATCTCCGTGAGCACCCACGGCGAGCGCAGCCTGAGCGAGGCCGAGCTGACCGCCGGCCTGCGCGAGGAACTGGTGGCCTGGTTTGGCCCGGCGGCGCGGCAGTGGGCGCACCTGCGCAGCTACCGCATTGCGGCGGCACTGCCGGTGTACTTGGCCGGGCAGCCCGTGCAGCAGCCTCTCAAGCTGGCCGACAACCTCTACCGCTGCGGCGACTGGACCGCCTACCCGTCGCTGAATGCGGCGCTCGGCACCGGCCGCGAGGTGGCGGAAATGCTCATCAAAAACGGATAACGGCCCGGCGCGGGCATGATCGGGGAGAAAACGCGCCGGCGCCATTACTCCACCGTGAGGGAGCGGCTCACGCGCTGCTCGCCGGCCAGGATTTGCAGGCGGTAGACGCCGGGGGCCAGGCCCAGCAGCGGCACGTCGGTGGTGGCGCCGGTGCCGGGCAGGCTCAGCGGCTGGGTGAACACGAGCTGGCCCTGGGCATTGAGCAGGGCCACCGTAGCCCGGGCTACGCCCGGCACGGCGGGCACCTGCACCGTAGCCCGGATGTGGGCCGGGTTGGGATAAATCGCCACCCCAGCCAGCAACGCGGGAGCAGCCGGGACGGCGGCCGGGGCCAACTCGGTCTGGGCGTGGGCCACCGGGGCCAGCAACACCAGCGCCAGCAGGCCCGGCAGGCCCTGGCTCCGCAAAACGCCGCAATCGGGCCGGAAAGGAGTACGCATAGTGAAAAGGCGCTAGTGAACCGCCCCGGGCGGACCGCGCCGGGGCCGCCCGGCCCGGCGCCAGGGCCGGAATCCGCACGCGCCCCGGGCCGTCGCCCGGGATTTTCGGCCCCTTAAACGCCAACTTTCCCTCAAAATTGCCATCTTTAGCGCGTCGGCTGTTTCCTGGTTTCAAATCCGGAATTTCCCACCCCCAAAGCCCACAAAAAAAGCCCGTTTCCACCGGAAACGGGCCTCTTTCGATTGGTTGCGACGGCTTAGCCGGCCGCCAAGGCCTCGGCCCCGCCCACGATCTCGAGAATCTCGGTCGTGATGGCCGCCTGCCGCGT